>NZ_PYHU01000005.1:0-537197 GCF_003989595.1 Alteromonas sp. KS69
CCGTGGGTACGGGGAACACTCCTTTGGCATTTTGCGTTCAGCGTGCCACCGCGGTTCAGCCCCGTGGGTACGGGGAACACACAAAGAAACGCACTGAGGTTAACCACTCCAGCGGTTCAGCCCCGTGGGTACGGGGAACACCAAGTGGGAATTGTTACATACCGCTGTACATGCGGTTCAGCCCCGTGGGTACGGGGAACACCAAGTGGGAATTGTTACATACCGCTGTACATGCGGTTCAGCCCCGTGGGTACGGGGAACACTTGATTGATAACAACCTAGCTAAGTCTGATTGCGGTTCAGCCCCGTGGGTACGGGGAACACTACCAGATCCGATGCCGATGTTTTAACGGCGCCGGTTCAGCCCCGTGGGTACGGGGAACACCCCCATGCAAAAATCAATATTCGTCGCATTGACGGTTCAGCCCCGTGGGTACGGGGAACACCGTTTAATTACGGACACACTGCAGCGTTTTACCGGTTCAGCCCCGTGGGTACGGGGAACACCTACGCGCATCCCGCAGTGAGCGCCATTAATCCGGTTCAGCCCCGTGGGTACGGGGAACACTCGAAGCCATTGAAATGGGTCGTGAGCTTGGCCGGTTCAGCCCCGTGGGTACGGGGAACACTCATTGAGAACAGTGAACGCAGTTATAAAAACCGGTTCAGCCCCGTGGGTACGGGGAACACGCGGGTTTTGCCGATTGTCTTGCTTCCTGAAAACGGTTCAGCCCCGTGGGTACGGGGAACACGTTTCACGTATCTTATACACCCCAAAATACGTCGGTTCAGCCCCGTGGGTACGGGGAACACAAAACCTCGCGGTGATGGTCACGCTACAGGGACGGTTCAGCCCCGTGGGTACGGGGAACACATCAAGAACAATTCTCGGCGGTTAACAAACGCCGGTTCAGCCCCGTGGGTACGGGGAACACTGCCCACCAGACTTTTACGAGCCCCGCTGAAACGGTTCAGCCCCGTGGGTACGGGGAACACTGTTAGCTTTTCTTTTAGGGTGGTGGCGTGAGCGGTTCAGCCCCGTGGGTACGGGGAACACAAAACCTACAAAGCCAAAGTGAAATGCAATGGCGGTTCAGCCCCGTGGGTACGGGGAACACTTCAGCTAAAAGTTGTTCTTCTAGCTTTATTTCGGTTCAGCCCCGTGGGTACGGGGAACACGTTCTATGAACGACTTATTTTCTTAAAACCTGCGGTTCAGCCCCGTGGGTACGGGGAACACGTAATCGCTGAATTTATTACCAGAGGTCAGCGCGGTTCAGCCCCGTGGGTACGGGGAACACCTTGGGTATCAGACTTCGGCTGATTTCTCAAACGGTTCAGCCCCGTGGGTACGGGGAACACTAAATCATCTGTAGGATCGTATGTTTCGGGGTCGGTTCAGCCCCGTGGGTACGGGGAACACTAACCCGGCAATATTCGCCATGGTTTCAGTTTCGGTTCAGCCCCGTGGGTACGGGGAACACCGTGAAGCTCAACAGCGCAGCCAAGACCCTAGCGGTTCAGCCCCGTGGGTACGGGGAACACACTTCTGAAATTTTTTGTTCTAATTCCAATGTCGGTTCAGCCCCGTGGGTACGGGGAACACTCAACACAGGCCATTAATTAAGCCCCAGCTGGCGGTTCAGCCCCGTGGGTACGGGGAACACGTCTACCCGCTGTCGCTGAATTAACGCTCGGCAGGTTCAGCCCCGTGGGTACGGGGAACACCCAACGAACCTCAGTTAACGCGTCTTCTTGCCCGGTTCAGCCCCGTGGGTACGGGGAACACCCAGTTGTGCGAACGTCATGAAAGCCGGTGCCCGGTTCAGCCCCGTGGGTACGGGGAACACAAGAATTTTTTTATAAATTCTGGGTCTGACAACGGTTCAGCCCCGTGGGTACGGGGAACACTTCCTTTTCCAGCATCATACACATAACGCCAGCGGTTCAGCCCCGTGGGTACGGGGAACACATTGAATCAGCGTAATCATTAGTAACCGTGGGCGGTTCAGCCCCGTGGGTACGGGGAACACTTTTCAGAAAGCGCGCCAACAGCAGAAGAAAGCGGTTCAGCCCCGTGGGTACGGGGAACACGTGGTTCGGATTACGTTAAAAACGCTCTCCTCTGGTTCAGCCCCGTGGGTACGGGGAACACTGCTTGAACGTATGTTCGAGGATGAAAATAAGCGGTTCAGCCCCGTGGGTACGGGGAACACTTATCTTTACGCCCCTGGCGGCGGCGGGGCCTCGGTTCAGCCCCGTGGGTACGGGGAACACGTTGGAGTCGTTGATACGCTTCAATCGCTAGGCGGTTCAGCCCCGTGGGTACGGGGAACACTTTCAGCGTCAAACGTAGCGAATGGGCATTGGCGGTTCAGCCCCGTGGGTACGGGGAACACAAGCTTTTCGATACTGAAGACGAAATTCATAACGGTTCAGCCCCGTGGGTACGGGGAACACTGTTTTTTGGTGCTAAAGACGTGGTTTTGGCGCGGTTCAGCCCCGTGGGTACGGGGAACACTATGCGCCCATTGGCAGGCTACATTGCAGCGTCGGTTCAGCCCCGTGGGTACGGGGAACACTAGGTGCTAAGTTTATTTTTTATTCTGAATGCCGGTTCAGCCCCGTGGGTACGGGGAACACCCACAGCAACAGCAACGCTAGCTTTTCTATGCCGGTTCAGCCCCGTGGGTACGGGGAACACATCTGTGCATAGTGGTCTTTTCGTTTAATCGGCGGTTCAGCCCCGTGGGTACGGGGAACACATAGAGCGTTACGATATTGAGCAGCAAGTAAACGGTTCAGCCCCGTGGGTACGGGGAACACGTAGCGTCACTGTCTCTGTCATGGTTTAATGCCGGTTCAGCCCCGTGGGTACGGGGAACACGTAACGTAAACCTGCCCATTTGCCTGATGGGACGGTTCAGCCCCGTGGGTACGGGGAACACCTCTTGCGTTAACTTAAGCCACCCGCTGTTATCGGTTCAGCCCCGTGGGTACGGGGAACACGCATACGGCAATGAGGTTATGGTAACTAAAGGCGGTTCAGCCCCGTGGGTACGGGGAACACGTAGCCAATTACAATCCCGCACTCAATTCCACCGGTTCAGCCCCGTGGGTACGGGGAACACGGTGTAAAGGCATAACGTTTCATCACTCACCCCCGGTTCAGCCCCGTGGGTACGGGGAACACCATGGCACAAGGTTCGGGCAATGGTAGCGGTGCGGTTCAGCCCCGTGGGTACGGGGAACACGTCAAGTTAAGGCGGTACGGCACAATCAAAGGCGGTTCAGCCCCGTGGGTACGGGGAACACTGATAATAGCAGTAGCTCATCACCCGCACTAACGGTTCAGCCCCGTGGGTACGGGGAACACGCTAACAGAGGTTTCAGAGCGGAATTTGCTGTAGGTTCAGCCCCGTGGGTACGGGGAACACGGGTGTAGGGGTGTTCCGAGAATAGCTAACGGACGGTTCAGCCCCGTGGGTACGGGGAACACGGTATAAGCGCGCTTGATAGTGTGGCTCAAGGCGGTTCAGCCCCGTGGGTACGGGGAACACCCTCATTAGGTAAGGTTAAACTGGGACGGTTTCGGTTCAGCCCCGTGGGTACGGGGAACACAACAATGTTTTGAGTAGCCATTATGAATTACCCGGTTCAGCCCCGTGGGTACGGGGAACACTTCGGCAGTAGATTCGATAGTGATAACACAATCGGTTCAGCCCCGTGGGTACGGGGAACACAGAGAACGCATGAACGAATCATTTCACACTGGCGGTTCAGCCCCGTGGGTACGGGGAACACGAAGGGGTTAGTTAGACAAGATGTGATTAAACCGCGGTTCAGCCCCGTGGGTACGGGGAACACTGCCATTCGGATAAGTCACCTAGTACAGAGTCCGGTTCAGCCCCGTGGGTACGGGGAACACGGTTTTGGGTGGGTGGGTTGTTCACATAGAAGCGGTTCAGCCCCGTGGGTACGGGGAACACTTAAACAATACCTTTCAAACGCGTTGCCAGCGCGGTTCAGCCCCGTGGGTACGGGGAACACAGGGTGAAGTAAGCCAGATTTAACCAAGTCACCGGTTCAGCCCCGTGGGTACGGGGAACACATCAATCACACGCTAGTAAAAACGAACCATTACGGTTCAGCCCCGTGGGTACGGGGAACACTACGATGACTACACCGCCGTAGTGGGTGGCGACGGTTCAGCCCCGTGGGTACGGGGAACACATAGCTATTTTAACGCTATTAAAGAGTACATGCGGTTCAGCCCCGTGGGTACGGGGAACACTCTAAACGTATACACTTGTTTTATATAACAATGTAAGAGCTTTAAAATTCTACCAAACTTTTAAAGAGCAAACTAGGTCAAGTCTCAGATTCTATTGGAGCGAATTTAACTAACCTTAAGCCATCAAAATCTACTGGAGATCTCCGATTTTCACCATACGTTTGAAAGTCATATCCTGACTCCGTATTAGTTGCCCAGGCCATAACAACATTGCCATCTTCCGCCAATTCTGTGATCTGTAACCATATCATCTCGCGTACTTTCCGAGATACATCACCTACGTATACTCCTGCTCTGACCTCGAGCAACCACACCGCCAAACGCCCCCTAAGTCTAGCCGGAACTGTTTCTGTTACGACCATTAACATACTCAATCTATTTACTCCTATGGCCTTTATCACCGATAGAGTCTGGCTCTGGTATTGCGGGCGGTTGTGCATCTTTTGCGGGCGCTGGCGGTAGGATTTCGCCAGCAGCTAATACTTCTTCAATCAACGGAATCAACTTTTTCAGCACTTTATCGGAGCGAAATAACTCTCGACACGCAAGTCGCACTTCTTTGTCAGGTGCATATGGCTTCTTGGCAGCAATTTTAAATGCTAGAGGTACTACAGTTTCGAATTTACAAATGTCGGCAATGTCGTAAACAAATGACAAGGGCTTACCTGTGTGAATAAATCCTATAGCTGGCGCATAGCCTGCTGCTAGTATTGCTGCTTCGGTAACGCCATACAAACAAGACGTAGCAGCACTAATACAACGATTAACGACATCCCCTTTTTCCCAATCTTTGGGATCATATCTGCGACCTTGCCAGTCTACATTATGCTGCTTAGCCAATAGCTGGTAAGTTTTACGAACTCTTGCACCTTCAATGCCTCGTAACTGCTCAACGCTTCGCCGTTCAGGGGCAGGTTCACCGAACCTTAACTCAAACATTTTACGCACAACCTTTAGCCTTAAATTTTCATCTAACGCTAATTTTGCTTGATAGAGCAAATGGTCAGATCTAGCGCCTCCTGGTTGGCCGACAGAATATAAGCGAACACCTGCTTCACCGACCCATATAAGCAATGTCCCCGTAGTTGCCGCTAATTTAACCGCTGCATGGCTAACTCTGGTTCCTGGTTCAAGCATAATACACACCACCGATCCAACGGGAATATGCATACGCTCACCATTTTTATCAATGACGACAAAGGCACCATCTTTTACATCGATTTGCCCCATTCCAACAAAAATCATTGAGTTTCTATCTTTAATTGGAATGGGTTTTAGAGGAATAAAAGGCATGATTATGCTCTAGTACTTTTAAACAAGTCGAATTAGCATCAACCCACAACCCATTGCTTTTGCTCTTCCGAAACCTTTTTCGTATTGATTCATAAACCGCTCTGGATCAGTGAGCGTCAATAAACCTTGAAAGTTAACACTGGAAAATCTGATTTTTTGAGAGCGTTTTTTTTCGCTTGAGTGTTGTTCATAACTTTCAATGTCAGGTATGCAGTCTAAAGACACTCCCCATAGTTCCAGGCGTTTTGAATCACTTATCCAATCAATCGCAGCTTGTTCCATTAAGGTATTAATATCACTAACGCTATCAATACTTGCATCCTTTGCCTTCTTTTTAGCGTGCATCATTACATCATGACGGCGACTTTTACCTTCATGGTCGCTCACACATATTGTGGGGTTAACTCTAAGTTTGAACGCCAACCTAGTGCCTACACCTAATTGAGGATTAAACTGTTTAGAATTAATTTCAAATAAAGTATCTGATTGTTCTGGCGGCTTATTAGACAATACAAAGTACTTGGGTCTTCCGTCGCTTCCTTGCTCTTCCCTGTACATAAAATTACGTTGTTCTTCGTTAGGAAATAAACGCCACAACAATTGATGGGAAGCGTAAACACCATTTTTTGAAAGCTTAGCTAACTCGATAGCCGACTGTGCTGATGAAGCCAACGTTACTTTAGACAGAAACATGTTTACCTTCCCTGATTGATATTTGATGCATGACTCTTTGTTTAAATTGCCAACGTTCTCTATTAACGGGTTCATCCCACGGTTGAGTGGTTAATACGCCACTTTCATCAAATTCATTCTTATCACCTTCCCAAAAATAGCTTACCCAATCGTTTGCGTTTAATCTCAAGCTATCTTCTTTATGCGAACGCATGAGTGGCGGAAACTCAGTATCTAAAGCTTGTTTCAACTTTTCGGTTTGAACAATTCTAGGTGATAAGGGTAAGGCTAAAGGGCACGACTTACGCCCTAAACTCAATGTATAGACAGGTTTGTTTAATGCCTGCTTCAATTCGTGCAATGCAAATTTAGCTGCATTAGTTAGCGATAGCGCGACAATCCACAAACCATCGCAACGATAATCTCGGCTAGATAAAATTGTATTTAACTTATCTTCGCCAAGTTCACTTTTGCGTGTCCGGTGAATAATCTTATTACTATGACTTGGTACTTGGGTTGTATGGTAGTCTCGCAATAAGCTTGTTGGCACAGTTTGTTTAATTGCAACTGTTACGCTTTCTTGTAGCTCAGATAGTCGCAACTCCTCTTCTCGTTTAATGCCAAGCGCCGCACCTAATAAACCCAAAACAGCTGAACGAGTTGGGCACAAGCCAGTAGGCCTATCTCCGCCAACCGCAGCTTGCCCCCAGCTAGCTAAAGGGCCATACAACCGAAAGGTTAAGTACTCTTTCATAACGCCCCCTCTAACTTGCAACAAATTCAAGAAGCTCAGCTACAGAGCCTTCACCTTTATTCGTGTCAAAGTGGTAGCGGCTATCAGCACATTTACCGTAAACATCGTCAAAGCGGGTAACTTGCTCTTGAAGTACCTGGATTGCAGCACTAATTTGATCTTCATCATTCACAGGTCTTAAAAATGCCACTGACAAATTGCGAGGTTGTTGCTCGCCTTTTTCGGCTAAAGCAAAGCTAGCGTAAGCGCTGGATGCAAAACTATTTTGCTTCCCTTTAGGACTAACTTTTACAGCTGCTTCAACTAAGGCTTGAATCGCGCGATTAGCTAAAGTCTCATCACCATTAAGATTATCAATTAGCTGAGTTTTATTAATATTAATATTGCTATAGAAAAGAGCCGCGGCAAATCCAGATTCCCCAATATGCGCAGAACCTGAATCTGTATTACCATCATTCAAATCATCGACAGCAGTAAAATAATCATCTTCAACAACTACACTATGTACACTAAGGGCGTGAGCAACTTGGCAAGCAGCGTCAGTGTTAAATTCAGGACTGGAAGCTAGCATTCTGCCAAACAACGCAATATCAACCGCTGTACTTTGATGTTTCAATAACTTCAATTCGTCCTTAGTTGGCTCTCTATTTTCTTCAACCAATTGTGCTACTAAAGCCAGAGCTGCTTCTTTTTCTGTAGGGCTAATATGAGCCAGTTGTTCAATTTCTAAGTCTTCCATTGGCTTATTTTTATCAGCCTTTTTATTTTTGCCAAAGACACCAGCGATACTTACAGCCCATTCTTTCGCCTGTTTTTCAGCAATATTGGCTTCAACAAGCGCATTAAAGATATCAATACCAAAACGTTTAGTACGGGTACCAATATGCGCAGCCATTGCACTTTCAAATAGCTCAGACACGCGCCAATTACGCTTTAAACTTTGCGAGCTAATGCGCAACCTGTCAAACCCACCCATTTTGGCCGTTTTGGGTCTGCCAAGATCATCACGGTTTAAGTTTGATGGTGGGTAAGAAGTTAATAAATGTAGTTGTATAAATTGGCTCATGATTTAGTCCTTTATATAAATTTGATGTTGTTCAATTATTTAATTTTATTTGATGCAGCTCGATAGTAATCCATAGCCCACTGAACACTAATTCGTTTGCTAGCTTGATTAGGGCGGGTGTCATAAAATTCTAAAAACCATCCTTCAATATCCTTAGCTAGTTTGGTCACTGACACTTTCCCTTTGACCTGTTGTAATATTCGGCGTAAGCGCCTAATAAAATCATCGGTGGTTTTAGCATTCTGAAGTTGCGAGAAACGTAGCTCACTAACAACAGACTTATCACCCTCACTTTTTTTACCTGCAACAGTTGCAAGTTTGTCGGCGGAATTATTCTTAACCTGGACTAATGCGGCTGCTATCGCAGCAAAAATTTCCATTTTTTCAGGTTTTGCTATTGTTGTTAACTCATCGGGCAGGCTTAACCATAACGCCCTGAACCCTGCTGTTAACATAACGGCATCTAAACTATCCGCCCTTCTCAATTGCGCCTTATGTGAGCTAGGAGCTGGCATGATTCCTTTTTCTTTTAATTGTTCAGTAGACAAAAACATACTCTGCCACCAGCGTAGAATAAGCGTTTCTATTTTGTGCTCCATTAAGCTACTTCCTTTGTAAATTCGATCTTATGATTAACGATAAATGTTTTAATTTCCTTGCTACCAAATAACCAACCCGTTAATTGTTGGCGTGCTCTAATGCGCTTAGACATGGACTTTTGATTGCCGAGCTCCGACAGTGCAAATTCATCAAATAAATCTACGCAAAGGTTACGAACTGACGTCAGCCATTCTTTAGCCTGCTCTTGGGTTAGCTCACATATTTGGCCCTTACTGTTTTCTAGCAAACCAGAAACGGCGGTAAAGAATAGATTGTGCGATCGTTGCCAGTAAGCTATGTCAACAAACGACATATCGCCTTTCGCATCAGCAGGCTTATCGAACCATGCGGATTTAATTTGGGTGCGACAATGCCACAAAATATTAGTGCTTAGCGTTTGGAGTTGCTTAATTTGTCGTAACACCTGATCTTGCTTTTCATTTGGAATATCGAACAAAGGGAAATGATTGGAGTACCAACAGCGCGCTTTCATATTATCCATGTCATAACCAAAAACCCATAAGTGGGGAATTTGATTTTGTTGTTTGGCGAACATGCCACAAATATCATAAAAATGATCAACCACGGCCGCACAATGTTGCCCATCAGTATCACTACTAAATGTTAATTGATCCCAAGTTTTGTAAGTTATCCCTCCTGGTTGCCCTTTGGCTGATAAATGTTCTTCGTTTGGCTTTTTAGGATCCCATTTATAGGGAGTTAATGGGTGTGACCAGGTACCTGAATAGTTCCCTCCATAGTTTTGAGTACGATATGTACTCACCGTTTTATTTATTTCAAATCCAGACACTTTACAAACAGCTTTGCGTTTTTCGACATCAAGACGAATACGTCTGGGCATAGCCCAAAACATGTGTAATGGGTGCACATCATTCAAATAAATTTCACTACCTTTCGTTTGACTATTTTTAGTCGCCACCAGCCAAGGAAAAACGCTTCCATCTTTAAAGTCAGGGTCAGAGTATCGCCACTTTTCACGGTGAATAACGTTGAGCCACAACTTTTCCCATAAGGCTGACTCTGGCTGTGCTGGCACCACTAGGGTAGTCAATGGCCCGCCTCCACGCAGTCCAACTCTATGGCCTGAGCCTCCCGATGGAGCATTTGTTTGTAGAGTAAACAAAGCAAGGACTGCCATCCCCAATGACATCTCTTCTCCGATACCTCGTTTGATGAAATGATCGGTATTTAATTTAAGACCATTTGCCCCTGGCGCTTCTATTAAAAGTCCTGCTACCGTAGTGGGTTTCGCATTATCAAGCTCATCATAATCTTGCATAAATAAAGGACCTTCGCCTTCCACATTGAAGGCATGTGCAACTTTATTGAATGCATTGTTTAAAGCATTTTCTGTTGGAGGTTGCTCATAATATTCATGCCATTCAAGCTCATCCTCTGCCGCAAACACAGTTTGCAGTAAACCAATTGCAAACTGATATGCAGCGCCTTGAAAGTCGGCTCTAGGTAAAGCAAAGTCTACGACATCAGCTCGACAAACGGCTGATATAGGTAAAGTTTGCTCGGTGCCATCTTTCAGTCGAAACGGTAACCAACAATCCTTCACTATGTTCATTAATATTCCTTACATTAATCGAGAAAAATAAAGCATCCTTGCTTTAATAATTTCTATAGTTAGTTCCAATTTCCGCGGATATGATCGGCAACCTCGTTTGATAGGTTGTACCAATACGATTCATTATTAGTAGAATCCATTACAAACAATGAATCATTTTTGTCCATATAATAGCTGACAATTTTCGCAGCCTGCTCAGCACTATGAGGAGACTTTACGTACCAAACTGACTGCTGAACTTTCGCCTAACTATCCAGTAACTGTATGGTCTCAATAACACCTTGATAATTTTGACCGGCGAAGTTTAAATCATATGTAACAATTAAGTTGTTAGACACTTTCAAGTCCTCTAATTTGAGGAGGCATTTAAACTACAGCAATTGTTTGCTAACAGTGTCGATACCACATAAAACCTCTGAGCGACCGGTGCGCTTAAGGGGGTGGTTCGCTGCCTCTATTTGCGCCCACCTACTCAACAGTTCACAAATTAACCGAACAAGTTCGAAATGTCAAAAAAAAAGATAAGAACTAAGGTTCATCAATATAATCCATATTAAAGATGTAATTTATTTAACTTACTAAATTCTTGTATAATCCCTTAGTTCTCAAAACTCTTTGAGATGAACCGATAAGCACAAACGTTCAAGCAGTGCTATAATCATGTTCCCCGCTATTGCGGGGATTTCCTTTCACAGAATCCAGTCTTTCCATGATAAGTAAAGTTCGGATCAAGTTCAGGTAACCATAGTTGTAGGTAATCAATATATTTGTGTTGTTCTTTAAGCTGATCTATGGCTGGTGTTAGGTGTTCAGGGATTGACACCAGTTTGTCGGCATATTTATCCTTAGCTAATTTGACAGTACTGAGTTGCACCGCAAACTTTTCGTCTTGAATCCATGGCTGAAGATCTCCGTTATCGTTTTGTGTTAACAACAACACTTCTATTGTTTCAATATCGCTATAACGAGTGCTGATATCACTATTATCTTCATGCCAAGCTTTAGCACTTCGATCACAATATCCATATGTTTGCCATTGTAATAAATTAGATTTAGCTTTAGCTGCTTTCAATCGTTCTTCTGCAAACAGCTCACTTTCTTGATTTATTAAACTTTGCGGTATTTGCGCTAACGCCTCGTCACTATAAACTGCCTCTATCAACTCTCTGGCTTCTGATGGCATGCGTATAGCCTTCAACTCTAGCAACTTTCTCAAACCTAACCATAAACGACCAGCTGAGCGATAGACGTATTGAGTATTGCGAAAATCTTGGCTTAACCAATCGCCTTTTGGGACATCTGTGTAAGTAGGGGCGTGTACATACAGCATTGGATTGTTTCGACTATCTGTAATACCGGCTTGGTATCTTCCTTGGTTATCTCGAGTGTGACGATGTAAACGCCCTGCACGCTGAATTAAATCATCAATCGGACAAATATCAGAAATCATCACGTCAGCATCCGCATCTAAGCTTTCTTGAAATACTTGTGTGGCAATTAGTACTTTACCCGCTCGATCAGTGTTGCCTCCATCCTTACCGAAAATATCTAGAACACTATTTTCAATAGTTTTTCTATCCGATAAAACAAAGCGACTGTGAAATAACAAACATTGTTCCGGGTCATTAAGGTGTTGTCGCAATATTTGAAAAGCATCTAATGCGTCATTAACTGAATTTCGAACCCATACAACACATTGATTTTTAGCGACGGCACTTACAATTGTAGTGATACATTCATCAATACTTGTTAACTGCTTAACTTGAACAGAGCGGCTTACATCTTGTCTGCTTTTTAGTGGCTGCTCTAATACTGGTGCATGCGAATCAAGCTTGACTCTAGTAGCCAGGGGGAAAGCATTTTCTTGCAACTGCTTTAACGGAATAGCCGCCTCTTTTAACCAAATATTAGTGAGTCGCTGCCGTTGTTTCAGTGACAATGTAGCTGTTAGCAAAATAGCAGAGCCACCTTGATGTAAATGTAATGCCAGTAAGCTTTCGAGCAATTCAAACATATACTCGTCAGCGGCGTGCACTTCATCAAAAATAAGCACTTTTCTATTTAAACCAAGCAAACGTAACGATTGATGACGTCTCGGTAAAACAGCCAATAAAGCTTGATCAATTGTGCCGACACCTACCGGAGCTAACAGCGCTTTTTTACGTGAATCAGCAAGCCACTGATTACATTGTGCAGTAACGGTACTATCTCGCTTGTGGTAGTTATGTTCTTCGCCTCCGCTTGCAAAAACAGCCTCACGGAATATCTCGTTCATTTCTCTCGCACCGTGAGCTAATGCGATGCTGGGATGTTTACCGCCACTACCCGCCAACATTTGCTGATAATGCTTAGATACTCGCGAAAACATGGCATTCGACGTTGCCATGGTGGGCAAACCAAAATAAAAACCTTCAGCAGCCCCCGCTTGCATTAAGCGATGTGTTAGTGCAAGTGCAGCTTCAGTTTTACCGGCACCTGTAACATCTTCCAAAATAAAGAGTTGTGGCTTGTCGTCAATATCAATGATCTCCGCCCAACTTTGCAGTGGTGTTGGCGAATACCCAAAATGCTGTTGAATTGACTCAAATGATTTTACCGTTGGTGCCTTGTCTAAATCTGTCGCAATTACTGCTCGTTCAGCTATTGATTGAATAGATTGCCAGTATTCGCTTAATGGTGTGGGATTCGATTTATATTTGAAATAACATTGATCAGACCCGATCCAATCAGCAAGTACAGCTACGCCTGCTATTTGCCAACTAACTAACTCTAAGTTTTTACGCCACGATTTAGAGGCTAATTTGTCATAGGGGAAGTCAAAGTTTAACAAACCAGTGATTTCTTTGAGAAATGAACGAGCCGCGCTTAAATTCTGATCTTCTGTATAATCGGAAATGGATGGCGGATCTGTTTTCTTGATGGGTTGACCATGGTGACCCAACATACAGTCCATTAACACCATAAAGCTCTTCGATGAATTTAAGTGATCGCGATCGCGTTTATTGAATTCCTCAATATCTAATAACAAAGAAAAAATATCGTCTTGTAGGTATAGCCAAAAATAAAATCCCATTCTGTCGTGACGATATTCTTTGCCATTATATTGAAAGCAAGAATCAACTTTTATTAAAGTGTTATCAGGTGCGGAGTAAAGCTGCTGAAAAGCAGAAGCAAACTTACCCAAGTCATGAAGTACTAAAAAGAAGACGACGAGGTCCTGAATTTGTTTAGGCGTTACATCTAATAGTTGGGCGAAATCCTTAGTCAGTGGTTTGTCTACATCTAAAAGAACTTTACCAACGGCCCCCACGTCTAAACAATGGTAAGGCAACAAATGATAGTCGTGACCATCGCCATCGGAAACCTTCCTAGCCTTACCCCAATATTTAAAATAACTTGGTGTTGCCGACATAATTAATGTTCTTCCTTAAATACAGTTAACCCCTCGAAATAAAATTTACGCTTATTTATCATTCCGACAATCCCTGAAATAAAACCAGTAAACTTTATTGGTAGGTTTTAGCTACGTGGCACAACTATCCATTGAATAACCACTTCTGTATGTATTCTTTGTTGGCTAGTACCAATTGCTGCGCTTCAGGGTATTCATCAATGAATTTCGTGTTTACCTGCATTTCTTGTAATACATACTGTGCCAATGCAGCTCTTGTCGAGATGGTGAGCTCACCGTTTAGCATTTGATAGTCTTGCTCAATAACGTATTTTTGCGCTGGAGACAGCCGAAGATCAGCAACAAACCTTAAATCAATGAAGGTTTGCCACGCTTCATCATTACTTGGGCTTACTGTTTCACCCTCAAGTATTTCAGGCGCACCGTTAAAACGACTGAGCACAAAGTCTCTGAACTGTTGATGCTTTTCATCGAATGCCCTCAAGTGCCATCGTAATCCTGTTTTTACAAAAACGTGTGGTTGGATAATGCGCCCTTCACCATCTGGATTTTTTAATGACACATAATCCACCTCCAACCGGCGCCTTAGCTTGATTGCTTTAGACAGCCCTCGTATGACATCAGGGTGAACACAACGTTTAGGTAAGTTAAGCGAGGCATTAGTTAACTGGCTGTGGGTTGAGGTGAATACCTCATTCGTTTGAGTGTGCAACCACTCAAGATATTCGTTGGCATTACCAGTGATATAGTGAGGGGCGAAATGGTGCGTTATACAAAAGCCCTTCGAGCTTTTGTCATATACTAGGTTAAGAGGATGTATTTGCTGGTAAGCAGTAATATATTTTTGCGCTTGAGTGCGACTAATCTGAAAATACTCAGTGATATGACGACTGTTTACTAAACCTTGCCAAAAAGCGTGAAGTTCTATAAACCAATAACGACTCTCTAAGTGTTGCCCGTTCATACTAATGCCTTTTTCAACAAGGTTATTAACATGAATATTACGGGTAATACGTCACATCTATCCTTGAGTAACTTTAACTGCAATAAAACAGTATATATTACAAGACTCTATATCGTTAAATACGATTGCGCAAGACCTAAGTAACAGCAGTATCGATAGCAAACATTGTGTTGGTGCTAACGTGCTTTTTCGAGAGAGGTTAAAGCGGTTGTCATTACATGTCTTAATTATCAGCTCGTTTTTAATAGAATGGTTATGGATAGGATTGCTGTTCCAATATCATATAGCTGTACCTACAGATCTCAAATGAATGAGACTATGACCAACACTTAAAAATATATTTTCACATCGTTGCACAATCTATCGCGATCGATGGTACCTACTAACACCGATCTATTTCGGTAAGAACAAATCGTGTGGCCCAACAGTTTACGAACTCACTTTGTTCATCGCATCTAGACTCAGGTCTACACTTTCGACTTTCCAAAAAAGTGTAGACTCAGGTCTACACTCCGACTTCCCAAAAAATGTAGACTCAGGTCTACACTTTTTTTACAACTTCATGCAGCACTAAGTTCATGTCCTATACTTAACAATAGTCGCAAAGAGTGAGGCAACCGTTAGCGAGCCCGCCCTCTAATAAGAACTTTCCAAACTAGTCGTGATGTTGGCGACATCTAATTTAATCTTCTTTGAGTGGTTGAATGTATTGCTTGCTTAGCTAAATGTTTAAAAACTTTTTATCTTAAGCAAACAGAAGTTGGACATTGCTTGACGTTCTTACATCTCGCCTGATGCCAATGAACATTGGCATTCTATTTATTTTATAGTCCACTTAAAATTACTGAGCCCAATATTCTGTAAATATTATGCTAGAGCAAGTTAGGTTATTCGTGCTGGAGAGTTAGACGAACTATAGTAAAAAGCGCCTTGAAATCGGTTCTAGGAACCTCAATCGCTCGACTTAAAAAAAAGCGTTACTGGAAGTTTTTAGTTTTGGGATTTTTGGTACCCTACCATACGTTACTGGAAAAAAAATTTTTTTCCAGTAACGCTTTCGTCAAAACTTCCAGTAACGCTTTTAAAAGCTTTCCAGTAACGCTTTTGATGAGGTAGTCCTTAGCGGTAAAATTTGCAGCTGATTCAGTTTCTTTACGATGAAATGTTAATTCATCCACACCAAATATTTAGACCAATAAAACCAACAATTTTGCTTTTTTAAAACTGGTTAATCTGCTTCAAACTACATTATTAACGTCGGCTTAATGCAATGATTGCTTGTTCTTAACCTGATATACATAGGTACAAAAGACGTGTTTAGACGCCATATTATTGAGTCTTTATCATCAAACTTCGTTGCTTTTCAGGTGATATCTAAGAAGATTAAACGGTAGAAGCGTTACTCAAACTACGATAGCCAGCAACGTATCTAGAGGAAGTTATATTACTTTAGTAAGTATTTATTGTGACGTAAATGATTGCATTAAGTAAGCTGTTTTACTCATTTTGACTACAGTTGTCAGGTGTATTTACTATAGATAATCTTATATTACTACCGATGCCCCAGCCTTTAAAATACGCGAAACATTGGAAGTTAAACTGCATCGGTAACCTTCTAAATCCATCGCGATAAGCTGTCTCCAAACAGCACTTTCCAGATCGAACTTGGGCTAGAGTTCATAATAAAAGTTCTCCGCTAAAAGCGTTTCGCGGTAGAAATTTGAACGGTTACCTTCCGAATTAAACTCGGCGCCCGTAATAAACTGTCGTAACATTTCACCTAGAAAAGGTTCTATCTTGGGGAGCTCACCTAACCTACTTTTGATGAATCGTAAGATGCCGTGATCGAAACTAGTAACGTCATTCCCTTCGCTTCTTACGGCAAGGAATGGGCACTACATGCAAAATAAATAGGCTCCAGCGATGGCAATCTCTTTATCGCATCGGCTGTTGAATTGGATACTGCTACGTCGTTTAAAATCCCGTTAGAGTCACAAAAGAACAATGATTTTGCAAGGTAGAACCGTTACCCGTAAGAAGTTTATTGCTATAGTTTTGCTATTATTAGCGCTGAATACTATAAATATTTATGCTCAAGTAACCGTCTTAGCCAGCGAAACTTTATGCCCTAATAACCTAAATTTTAACCATCAGAATGATTGATTATCGCCAAGCTGTTCTTGTAATACATAACAACTTGGCAATTTTATAAGGCTATCGCACTCTATTTTTATTGCGAACGTTTCCTCAGTTTATTGGACACCCAATGTACTGCTTTGATAACAACCAGCATCGACAATACATAAAAAGCGATATGATAGTACTCATGTACCGTGGTATTTAGAAAATGATCTTCATGCGCAAATGTAGCCGAAGAGAATAGCGATGCAATAAGTAGTAACTGTTTTTTCATTGTCTTTCCTTAATTAAGATTTAGCCAACATGCCTTCAACTTCAATAAAGTTGATGATTTCAGCCAAACCTTCACCTGCTTTTAAATTAGTGAATACAAAAGGTTTATCGCCACGCATACGCTTAGTGTCCGTATCCATCACGTCTAGTGAGGCTCCCACCATGTCAGCAATGTCTATCTTATTGATGATAAGTAAATCAGACTTGGTAATACCCGGCCCACCTTTGCGGGGAATTTTATCCCCTGCTGAAACGTCAATCACATAAAGAGTTAAGTCGGAGAGTTCTGGGCTAAAGGTGGCACTGAGATTGTCACCACCACTTTCTACTAAGACAAAGTCTAAATTCTCATGCCGAGATTGTAGTTCGTCAATGGCAGCAAGGTTCATTGAGGCGTCTTCTCGAATAGCCGTATGGGGGCAACCACCGGTTTCTACACCGATAATACGATCGGCTTCTAGTGCGTCATGTTTGGTTAGAAACTGTGCATCTTCGTGAGTATAAATATCGTTGGTAACTACGGCCATGTTGTACTTTTCACGCATAGCGAGGCATAACGAACGCAGTAGCGCTGTCTTTCCAGACCCCACTGGGCCACCCACACCAACACGCAGTGTTTGTTTTTGCATAAGGTTTCCTCTAAGAACGGAATAATCTTGAATATTGTTGTTCATGCCATGCACTTGCCATGGCCAACGACGGCATAGATTGACCAATATGGTCTTGCTGCACGTGTTTGGCGCTCTCAATACATGGTGTAATTTTTGTGGTTAAGCGAAACAATAAATTTTGGCCATCGGTTTGTCCTAACGGGATGAGTTTTGTGCCCGCGGCCACCTGATTATCAATAAGGGTCCACACATAGCCGCTTAAACAGGCATCAAGTAGTAAGCCGAAAACATGGGAGGCCAAGGCAAATTGACTAATAAAACAATGGGCATTTAGCTGATTAACCCATTGAGCGGCCGTACTGTCTTCCTTATTAACTAAATTGCGCAACAGCCTGCGTAGTGCTTTTCCCATGGCTTGCTCGGCCAGTAAAATTTCTTCACTTTCTCGGGTAGCCGCAATCCAATCGTCGGTGTCTAAAAATAGTGTTTGGTCACCTTCTTCTATTGCGCTAAATTGCTGCATCAACAAAGGGACATCGGCATTGGCGACGCTGCCTTCTAGCAACACAGCTACCCAATTCTCTAGTGCATCAGATGTAGTTACCCACCCACGCTCCACCGCTTGCTCTAAACCTTGCGAAAAGGAGAATCCTCCCACCGGCAAATTCGCACTGCATAATTGCAGCAACCTTGCGCACTGAAGCATCGAAAGATCAGTCATGATGGTGGTGATGTTCGCCACTTTGATAGGCGCCACTTTCAGGGTCAAATACCGCAGGTGCGTGACTCACACTTAGATGGTAACGCTGCACTAATTCGCTAAGCACATGATCGGGTTTAAATCTTAGCCAACGTTCACCTACTTGTAAGCGAGTATGGCGGTTACCCAAGTGATAGCACACTTTTGAAAAGGTGTGCCAGTCGTCTGTACTTGCTGTGGTAACTGGTTCAAGGGCTCCTATCACCTTAATTACTTTGCCGCATTCGCTTCGCAAGTGCTCACCCACGCGTAAGGGCTTCCCTCGCTCTATAAAAATGCCGACCTGCTCGCCCTTGTCGGTTGTCACTTTGATTCGCGCCTTTTGACGCGTATCAAAATCTAGGGTTATGGTATCGTCGGCATCACCATGATAATGACCCAACCTTTCTGAAATCGTTAACATACAATTCTCTTAAAACAAACTATAGCGCTGTGCTAAAGGCAGTACTTCCATAGGTTCACAGGTAAGTAACTCACCATTAGCGCGTACTTCATAGGTTTGTGCATCCACCTCAATGTATGGCTGCCAATCGTTGAGTTTCATATCCCCTTTACCAATATTCCTTGTATTTTTACATGCCACGAGTGGCCGGCGTATCCCGTATTTTTCAGCAATGTTGTTATCGATCGATGCCTGTGAAACAAAAGTAACAGACAATGAGGCTGCGGCGCCGCCAAGGCTACCGAACATTGGCCGATAATAGACGGGTTGTGGTGTAGGAATAGAGGCGTTGGGATCGCCCATAGGCGCGGCAGCAATAAAGCCTGACTTAAGAATCAAACTTGGCTTAATTCCAAAGAAGGCGGGCTTCCACAGCACAACGTCGGCCAATTTACCTACTTCAATAGAACCCACTTCACTATCGATACCATGACTTATAGCCGGATTAATGGTGTATTTAGCCACGTAACGACGCGCACGATAATTGTCATTTCTGTCAGAGTCTTGTGGCAGCGGACCCCGTTGCACTTTCATTTTGTGGGCGGTTTGCCATGTTCGGCAAATCATTTCACCTATGCGTCCCATGGCCTGACTGTCAGAAGCAATCATACTTATTGCGCCTAGGTCTTGTAGAATATCTTCGGCCGCGATACTTTCCTTGCGAATTCGTGAGTCAGCAAACGCCACATCTTCAGGGATAGAAGGGTCGAGGTGGTGACAGACCATTAGCATGTCTAAGTGCTCGTCAACGGTATTGACAGTGTAAGGCCGTGTTGGATTTGTGGATGACGGCAAAACATTGGCTTCACCACAAGCACGAATAATATCTGGGGAATGCCCGCCACCCGCACCCTCGGTGTGATAAGTATGAATAGTTCTGCCTTTAAATGCCGCCAAGGTATCTTCCATAAATCCTGCTTCATTCAAAGTATCGGTGTGAATGGCAATTTGCACATCGTAACGGTCGGCTACGGTCAAGCAGTTATCTATCGATGCAGGGGTCGTTCCCCAATCCTCATGCAATTTAAGGCCACAGACACCCGCTTCAATTTGCTCTTCCAACGCCATCGGTAAACTCGCGTTTCCTTTACCCAAGAAGCCAAAGTTCATTGGCATGTCCTGAGTTGAAAGCATCATTTTTTCAATATTCCATGGCCCCGGGGTGCATGTGGTAGCTTTCGTCCCGGTGGCCGGGCCTGTGCCACCGCCTATCATGGTGGTTACCCCTGACATTAAGGCTTCATCTACCTGCTGAGGGCAAATGAAGTGTACGTGTGCATCGATGCCACCTGCCGTCAGTATTTGCCCTTCTCCTGCTATAATCTCCGTGCCCGCGCCAATAGGAATAGTTACGTAGTCTTGTACGTCGGGATTACCGGCTTTGCCAATGGCTTGAATACGGCCATCGTTAATCGCCACATCGGCTTTCACAATGCCCCAATAATCTAAAATGAGCGCATTGGTAATGACTAAATCTGGGGTTTCTGCGCAGCTGAGCTGCCCCTGCCCCATGCCATCGCGAATAACTTTACCTCCACCAAACTTCACTTCATCGCCATAGCAGGTACAGTCCTTTTCTACCTCGATAATAATGTCGGTGTCCGCTAAGCGAACCCTATCGCCTGTGGTTGGGCCAAACATGTGTGCATAGGCGTTACGGTCTATTTTAGTCATGCTCTTGCTCCAATTTTCCCATCACATCACCACGAAACCCATAAATGGATTTTGAGCCACCAAAAGGCACTAAACTTACCGTACGTTTCTGACCAGGTTCAAAACGCACAGCAGTGCCAGCGGTAATATTTAATCTCAAACCTTTGGTGGATGGGCGGTCAAAATGCAGCGCCGGATTCACTTCATAGAAATGATAATGGGATCCCACTTGTATTGGCCTATCGCCATGATTAACGACAACAACACTGGTTTCAGGTAAACCTTGATTGAGTTCTATATCACTTTCGTCTGTGAATATCTCGCCAGGAATCATCGCATTCTCCTAAACTATGGGGTCGTGAACTGTCACCAATTTGGTGCCATCTGCAAATGTGGCTTCTACCTGAACATCGTGGATCATCTCAGGTACACCTTCCATCACTTGCTCGGCGCTTAATACTGTACGCCCATAATCCATCAGTTCAGCGACAGACCTTCCATCTCGTGCACCTTCTAAAATGGCCATTGAAATAAATGCAATCGCTTCGGGGTAATTCAGTTTTAACCCTCTATTTAAGCGCCGCTCGGCAAGTAGTCCGGCGGTAAATAACAATAGCTTGTCTTTCTCTCTGGGTAATAGTTCCAAAAGCTGCTCCCACTTTATTTAATCAGTTATGTGTACCAAATTCGTGGTTGTACTGCTAAATGACCAGACACCTGTGGCCTTGTCTGCTTCCAAACATGCACAAAACCCTCACGACAAACTTCGCTGTCCTCGCCTAAATAACGCACCACAACAACGCCTTGCAACTGCGTGACTGACATAAAACTACACAGGTTAAGTTCATCAATACAGGTTCGAATTAAGCTACACACACTTTTTGCCCATTCGTTTGATGACGCTTCATTGCCATTGAATAACACCATGGTGCCCACCACATGGTGCCCCGCTAACCCAATGCGAGATTGATGAAGATTGTCTTTAGCGTGCAAGGCAAGACGTTCGTGAAAACGAATACCTTGGTTGTGATAAAGACTGAAGGTTTGTGTGAACTGCCCTTTGGAAAAGGGTTGGTCGATATGGGGTAAGCCCAAACACGCAACATCCCAGCCTACGTAGCTTGCGCCTTTATCTAAATACACCTGAGTATGACTAAACGCATTGGCGTTGGTATAAACCAGTGTCTCATGGGGTAGATATTCGAGGTGAGCGTTGTCTGCAACAGTAAAACGGTTGAACTGACACTGCTTACTGGCCATTTGTTTTGCCTCTCGGGCACGGTAAAACCGATTGGCCCCCGGGGTGGTTAGCAGTACTTGGCAATCTTCTTCTAAGGTGGCCGCAACATGCAATTCATCACCAGACACAATACCGGCTGGTGGATGCAATAAATATAAATGCGCCGCGCCAGTGGTTTCTGGGTAAAAAGCCCGCTGTACACTGAGCGGGCCTTCCCGCAGTGTATTCACCAGCTTTGTTTTTTGTTGCCGGTAAGCAAATGTCATTTCTAGTCGCGCCAGCCACTGTTCGTAAGCTACTGCGGGCCTTGCCGTCATTATCACTCCTTGCTAAACCGACAAATACTGCTTAACCAAATCATCGTTAAGCTCTGGCATCGCGCCATGAGACACCACTTTTCCTCGTTCCATTAAGTAGAATTGTTCGCCTACCGCGCGAGCAAAGGGCAGTTTTTGCTCAACCAGAACAATCGTCATGCTCTTTTCTTTATTTAAGCGCAATAGTACATCGCGAATCAGCTGAACAATGTTGGGCTGAATGCCTTCATTCGGCTCATCTAAAATAAGCATATTAGGATTAAGCACTAAGGCACGGGCAATAGCAAGTTGCTGCTGCTGACCACCTGATAAATCTCCGCCTCTGCGTTGCAACATTTCTTTTAACACAGGGAAGTATTCGAAAATGTCTTCTGGCAGGCTGCGTGACGTTTGGCGCTTACAATTAAGCGACACTTTTAAATTCTCTTCAACGGTAAGCTGACCGAAAATATGACGGCCTTGTGGTACATAGCCCACGCCTATATTGGCACGGCTTTCTATACTTGCGCGCGTTACGTCTTGTTGATTGATAGTAATACTGCCAGAGGCTGCGGGTAACATGCCCATGAGGCATTTTAGTAGCGTGGTTTTCCCCACTCCATTACGCCCCATAATACATGTGCGGGAACCGGCCGCTATGTCCATATTCAAATCCCACAATATTTGGCTACCACCGTAACGCTGGTTCAGTTGGGATACGTTAATCATGACCCTCCTCCCCCAAATATACCTTTTTCACTTCCGGATTACTTTGAATGGCGTCCATGGTGCCTTCTGCTAATACGCTACCTTGATGCAACACCGTGACCGTGCGTGCAATTGAACGCACAAATCCCATGTCATGTTCTACGACCACCACTGAGTGCTCTCCGGCCAACGAAGTTAAAAGCTCAGCGGTGCGCTCCGCTTCCGACACTGTCATGCCTGCGACGGGTTCATCCACCAGCAACAACTGAGGTTTGGCCGCCAGCAACATACCAATTTCCAGCCACTGTTTTTGCCCGTGGGATAACTCACTGGCCTGACGATGCTGCATGGCAAGAAGGCCGATGGTATGCAGAATTTGGTCTATATCATCTCGTTCTTCTGCACTTAATGCGTGCCATAACGATGTCCAAATGCCCTTGTCCATTTTTAGGCTGAGATATAAGTTTTCTTTTACGCTTAAGGCCTCAAATACCGTCGGTTTTTGGAATTTTCTACCTATCCCTAAACGGGCAATTTGCTCTTCGTTATGCTGTAGCAGATTAATTTGCTGCCCATAACTTACCGTCCCAGTATCGGGGCGGGTTTTACCGGTAATGACATCCATAAGGGTAGTTTTACCCGCACCATTTGCACCAATAAGACAACGCAACTCACCTTTTTTGATATACAAATTCAAATCGTTAAGTGCTTTGAAACCATCAAAACTAACACCCACATTTTCCATGTATAAAATCATACCGTGGCGCGTATCTGGCGCGGGGCTTTTCTCTGTCAGTAACGCACTTTTCATGAGGCTGCCTCCTGCTTATTCACCTTACGCTTGACAGGAAAACGATGATCAATCAGTCCAACCAAGCCCTTGGGCAACAACAAGGTGACTAAGACAAATAGACCGCCAAGTGCAAATAACCAGGCCTCAGGCATAATCCCTGTCAGCCTTGTTTTTGCAAAGCTCACCACTATGGCACCAATAATGGCTCCGTATAAGGTGCCTCTGCCCCCAATAGCCACCCAAATAACGATTTCGATGGAATTTATGGGCGAGAATTCTCCAGGATTAATGATGCCCACTTGAGGTACGTAGAGTGCGCCTGCGATGCCGGCAAGCACGGCAGAAAAGGTGAACAGAAACACCTTATAACTGGCACTGTTGTACCCCACAAAACGCACCCTATTTTCTGCATCTCGAATGGCGGTGATCACTTTACCGGCTTTCGAAGAAACAATGCGATCACTCACATAATAAGCGGCCGCCAATACGCATACAGTGATAATAAACAACACCAACCGGGTAGTATCTGATTGCAATGAAAACCCTAAAATGTCTTTGAAATCAGTCATACCGTTGTTGCCACCAAATCCCATCTCATTGCGGAAAAAGGCCAGCATGAGTGCGTACGTCATCGCTTGCGTCATAATAGAAAGGTACACGCCGCTAACTCTAGAACGAAACGCCATGGCACCAAAGACATACGCCAGTACTCCTGGGGCAAGTACCACCATTGCAATCACCCAAAAAAAGCTATCTGATCCCACCCAAAACCAAGGTAAACTTTCCCAGTTTAAGAACACCATGAAATCAGGTAAATCCGGGTTGCCATATACGCCTCTATCCCCAATTTGACGCATCAGGTACATACCCATGGCATACCCACCAAGGGCAAAGAATGCACCGTGGCCTAGGCTTAAAATGCCGCAATAGCCCCACACCAGATCTAGTGCCAACGCTAGCAAGGCGTAACACAGATATTTGCCCAATAGGTTCACTGAATAGCTGCTGACGTAAAAAAATGACTCTGGGGAAAATAACTGGTTCGCCAACACTACGTACACAGCCATGACTAACAATACGGAGACGACGCGCTGCACGCTACTTAGTTGAAAGAAAAAGTTCATCATTATTCAGCCCTCCCCTTTTGCGGGAACAGCCCCATTGGGCGCTTTTGAATAAATAAAACCAAACCGACTAATACGATAATAGTGGCCAATACCGGGCCTGTAACAGGTTCTAGGAATTTATTTAAGACGCCTAGGGTCATGGCTGACACCAGGGTGCCCCACAAATTTGCTACGCCACCAAATACCACAACCAAAAATGAATCGATAATGTACGCCTGGCCTAAATTGGGCCCCACATTGGTTAATTGACTTAACACCACCCCTGCCACGCCGGCTATTCCAGAACCTAGCCCAAAGGTAGCGGCGTCAACCCAATTGCTCTTTACACTGAGCGCCCGTGCCATCTCGCGATTTTGTGCCACGGCGCGAACATGTAAACCAAGGGAGGACTTTTTCAAAAATAGCAGCAAGGAAAAGAACACCGCCAAAGAAAATATAATGATATACAATCTGTTAAACGTGACAGAAAACACCGGATTAATTTGCCATGAACCACTCATCCATTCTGGGCTTGCTACCTGACGATTTAGTGGTGAAAACACAGTACGTACCAACTGCTGTAAAATCAGAGAAATACCAAAGGTGGCGAGTAATGTTTCAAGAGGTCGCCCTTTTAAAAACTGAATAACACTGCGCTCAATGAGTACACCCATCAAGCCAGAGACTAAGAAGGCCGCAGGCACTGCCATAAGCAACGAATACTCAATAAGATTGGGGAAAGTTTGTTGAATAACATAAGTGGTATATGCCCCCAACATAATCATTTCACCATGGGCCATGTTGATAACACCCATCACCCCAAAAGTGATGGATAGGCCAATAGCGGCTAATAAAAGCACCGACCCCATGCTGATACCGAAAAAGGCCGTTTCAGCCCAACCAAACCACTTGCGCTTCACCTCTATTCCCGCCAAGACAGCATCAACATTAGCCTTTACTGTGTCAGCAACTTCACTGTCACGTTGCAAAGATAAAAGCGCAACTCTAACTTCTGGGTATAAGTTTCCTCTCAAGGTTTCAAGCGCACCCAACTGTTCAGTCACGTCGTCATTTTGAAGTCGCTTAAGCGCCGTAATGGCGGTTAACACTTCAATAATATCGGCGTTTTCTTCCTGCTCTAACCTAGACAAAATAACCTTAGTCGATATTGAATCAACATCAGCCAAAAGGCTTTCCGACGCTTGTAAACGTACCGTGTCATCACGATGGCTCAAGTTACGTTGGGCTAAAAGTTGTCGAATATGGCTTCGTACACGGTTGTTTACACGTACCTTTCTTAGCCTAACGCCGCTAGACTCCGCAATATTCTTCTCTGTGAGTGTATCTATCCACGCCCGCTCACCTTGGGTCTTGGTTGCATACATCACTTGCTGAGTTTTCGGATGAAAGTACACATCGCCCTCCAGTAACCGTGCGAGTAGCGTAGCAACTCGTTCATCGTCAAGTGTAGCGGCTTTATCGAGAGTGGCGGGTAGTGTGCGGAAAGACGCCTCTGGCAAAGCTTTCACAATATCGTCGAAAGCGACGTCTTGGGCTCGAGCCGACTGAAAAATACTGAGATGAATAATGACAAAAAATAATGCCAACACAGATTTGAACATGACTTTATTCCCTAGTGTGTCGCAAAAAAACGTGGCGCTGCAACGATTTCGCAAACAGCGCCACTCACTGGATGGACGGCAATACCGCCCACAACACACTACTTACTGCTGGTACAAGAGCCTGTTTTAACATCGTAACTGCCGCATAGCATGGGTGCCGTCCAGTCAGACATCAAATTTTTAGAACTTGGCAGGAAATCAGACCATGCATCACCTCGCACTGTCCCTGGGGTTTCCCACACCACTTCTACTTGTCCGTCATCTTGGATTTCGCCAATAAATACTGGCTTCGACAAGTGATGATTAGGATTCATTACCGCGATTCCGCCAGTTAAATTTGGTACCGACATACCAATTAAAGCGTCTGACACTGTGTTAACATCAGTGCTTCCCGTTTGTTCCACGGCGGCAGCCCACATAGTAAAGCCGATATAAGTGGCTTCCATTGGATCGTTGGTTACTCGAGTTTCATCACCGATGAAGGACTTCCACTTATCGATAAATTCAATGTTGGCATCGGTGTAAATACTCTGAAAATAATTCCACGCGGCCAAGTGACCTACTAGAGGACCGGTATCAAACCCTGATAGCTCTTCTTCTCCCACAGAAAACGCTACAACGGGAATGTCTTCTGCTGATATACCTTGGTTACCTAACTCTTTGTAGAAAGGTACATTTGCATCGCCATTGATTGTTGAAATCACGGCGGTTTTCTTACCACTGGAACCAAACTTCTTCACATCAGATACAATGTTTTGCCAATCTGAGTGACCAAACGGTGTGTATTGAATCATGATGTCATCATCACTCACGCCATTGGCTTTTAAGTAAGCTTCTAAAATTTTATTGGTAGTACGAGGGTAAACATAATCGGTACCTAACAATACCCATCGCTCCGCACCAATGTCATTCATAAGATAATCTACAGCAGGAATGGCTTGTTGATTGGGCGCAGCTCCTGTGTAAAATACATTCTTAGACGACTCTTCACCTTCATACTGTACTGGATAAAACAGCAATCCGTTTAGCTCTTCAACTACAGGCAACACAGATTTACGGGAGACCGACGTCCAGCCACCGAAGATAACGTCTACATTCTCTTGCACAATTAATTCACGTGCTTTTTCGGCAAATAACGGCCAGTTTGAGGCGGGGTCCACCACCACTGCTTCGAGTTTCTTTCCAAGCAAACCACCTTGCTTGTTTTGCTCTTCCACCATCATTAATACGGTGTCTTTTAACGTGGTTTCACTAATGGCCATGGTACCGGTAAGCGAGTGCAACACCCCAACCTTAATCGTATCTTCCTCGGCTATTGATAAACTTGAAATCATCGACCCTGCGATCATCGAGCTAGCGACTATTAATTTACGTAACTTCATCAAACATCCTCTAGATTGTTGATTAGCCCACATTAACCTACTTGAAAAGGTTCACTGTTGACCCTGGCTAATTGGCCGTTTTCCATAATGGGGTTACAAAACTGTATGCCAGTGACACCATGCTGTAACGAATGCTTGTATAGTATTTCTATAAGCAAAATAAAAAAATGAGTTAAATTACGTAGTTTAGACTCGTCTTATTCCTATACAGGTATTGGCGAGTTAACGGTATGCTGACATTATATAAGACAGAGTAATCTGCGCTTGTTCCGTACTCATCTTTTAATAACATTCCCAGTAGGATCATCACCACCTCATGGCAGACAATTCAAAAGTCTCTTCAAGCCGCCGCTCATACAACAAGCTGGTTGCGAACGAAATGATGGAAGATTTCGCCCTTCGCTTTACCGCCAAGCGCGCTCGAAAGTGGTCATATTCACGTATTGCACATACAGCGCTTGGCATAGTGTCTTTCATGGTATTGGAGGCTATAGGCGGCGCTATTACATTGAATTATGGGTTCGTAAATTCAGCTTGGGCCATTCTTGCGTTGGTGGTGGTTATCTTTATCAGTGGTACCCCTATAAGTTTTTATGCTGCTCGGTATGGCGTTGACATTGATCTTTTAAGTAGAGGGGCTGGCTTTGGTTACTTAGGCTCCACAGTAGCCTCTCTTATCTATGCCTCTTTTACATTTATTTTCTTTGCACTTGAAGCGGCAATTATGAGTATGGCGCTTGAGCTATTGCTCGGTATTCCCCTCTATATTGGATATGCTATTAGTGCACTTATTGTCATGCCCCTAGTAACCCACGGCATTACTTATATTAGCCGCTTTCAAGTGTGGACCCAGCCAGTTTGGATTGTTTTACAGCTAATGCCACTCCTGTACGTGTTCAATCATCCCGATTCAAGTTTAAGGGAATGGACAGAGTTTACCGGTGATGCCAGTGACATGGGCAGCGGCTTTAACATTCTCTTATTTGGTTCAGCATCAGCTGTTTTGCTTTCCTTAGTCGCGCAAATTGGTGAACAAGTCGATTTTCTCCGATTTCTGCCCCCAAAACCCACTGCTTCTAGCCCGTTAAAATGGTGGGTCGCTATGATAATGGCTGGGCCAGGATGGATAATTTTTGGTGCGGGTAAATTATTTCTGGGGTCGTTTCTAGCTTACTTAGCCCTCAAACAAGGGGTATCCCGAGAGCTAGCCAGTGACCCTGCACATATGTACCAAGTGGCTTTCGGATTTCTCTTTAACAACACTACACTGACCATTGTGATTGCCACTGTGTTTGTGATTATTTCACAACTAAAAATTAATGTAGCGAACGCTTATGCCGGGTCCTTGGCGTGGTCTAACTTTTTTAGCCGTATTACCCATAACCACCCAGGTAGAGTAGTTTGGATGATCTTCAATATCCTAATTGCTATTTTGTTGATGGAGTTGGGTATCTATCAAACCATCGAAAGTATGCTTCAGATCTATTCAGTTCTGGTACTTTCATGGTTAAGTTCTGTATCGGCTGATTTGCTTATTAATAAGCCCCTCAAACTAAGCCCGCCTATAATCGAATTTAAGCGTTCCAAACTGTACGATATTAATCCTGTTGGCACAGTGTCTATGTTTGTCTCTTCAGTTGTTGGTTTTGCTGCGCATATGGGCGCGTTTGGCGACATTGGCGTCGCACTTGGTTCCTATTTAGCCTTTTTCTTACCCTTTATTGTGGTGCCTGCAATGGGTTGGGCAACCAAAGGAAAATTTTACTTGGTACCCAATACCACTGATGATCTAGATGGGGCTGAACACCAATGCTGCTTATGTGAAAATACATTTGATAACGAAGATATGAGTTTTTGTCCGGCCTACAATCATCCCATATGTTCTTTGTGCTGCAGCTTAGACGTTCGCTGTGGTGACCAATGCAGGGAAGACGCCACCTTATCGTCACAAGCATTCGCATTGTTCAACCGCTATTTTAGTTTAAAAACCTTGCGTGTACTTAGTACGCCTATTGCACAATGTTTATGGCTAACTCTGCTACTCACAGGTATTTCCGCCACCATATTGCTGCTGATTTATTGGCAAATTCCCATGGCGACCGAAGCGCTTAAAGACGTCTTTGCCGCCACGCTACTCAAAATATTTTTCTTTTTACTGATTATTATTGGTGTGGTGAGTTGGCTATTTACCCTTGCGAGGCTAAGTAATCGTTCAGCATTAGAAGAGCTTCGTGAACAAACTAAAGCTTTGGCCACCGAGGTCAATGCTCATGAAAAAACGTCACAGGCGTATCAATTAGCAAAGGAAGAGGCGGAGTCAGCCAATAAAGCAAAGAGTCGATACTTGGCAGGCTTGAGTCACGAACTTCGAACACCTTTAAATGTGCTACTTGGTTATGCGCAGTTACTTTCCAGTGATAGCAAAATTCCCAAACACGCGAAAGAACCTTTGCAAACCATGAAGCGCAATGGGGAATACCTAAGTGATTTAATTGAAGGGGTGTTAGAAGTTTCTAAAATTGAGGCGGGACGATTATCAGTTCACCGTGAAGATATCCAATTACGTCCGTTACTAGAACAACTTATTGATATGTTTCAGCAGCAAGCACTATCTAAAGGGTTAAAGTTTACCGCTGATTTCCCCCAGCACTTACCCCAATTTGTGTCTGGTGACAAACAGCGCCTACGGCAAATTCTAATAAACTTGATTTCTAATGCTCTTAAATTTACTGAACACGGCAGTGTGACATTTACCGTGCGATACCGTAATGAAGTAGGACAGTTTATTGTTGAAGACACCGGCCCGGGGATAAGCGAGCAGGATCAAGAAACCGTGTTCCATCCGTTCGAGCGTGTATCTGACAGTAACACGGCGGTTTCTGGTACGGGTTTAGGCCTCACCATCTCCCGTGCGCTTGCGGAGTTAATGGGCGGGGATATTAGTTTAGTTAGCGGCCTCGGCGAAGGCAGTAGGTTTAGCCTAAGCTTAATGCTACCCAGACTTAATCATATTCACAGAGAACCTGTAGATGAAGACAAACAGGTTGTGGGCTATGAAGGTGAATCTAAAACTCTTTTAACCATAGATGATGAAGCTAGCCAGCGGCAGTTATTGAGCGACATTCTCACTCCCCTAGGATTCACCGTGATTACCGCCAGTTCTGCTAAAGAAGGCTTAGGTAAGTTGAAAAGCCACGCTATCGACCTCATGTTTCTCGACTTAAAAATGCCTGAAATAAGCGGCTGGAAAGCGGCTGAGCTGTTTAGGCAAGAAGGATTTAAGCTACCCATTGTAGTAGTGTCAGCCAACGTGCGGGAACTAGACATGGAAGATAATGCCCGACAAAATCATAACGACTACCTTACCAAGCCTTTTGATATTTCTAACCTCATTGATAAATTGGGCCACTGGTTGAACATTCGTTGGATAAATCAAAACGATGATACCGCCCTTGAGCCAGCGGGCAAAAACGAAGGGAATAGGCCTCTCGTAGGGCGCAACCAATATCAAGCCCTTAAATCGCTGGCTGAAATTGGTTATCTGTCGGGCTTTACTGCCAAACTTGAAGACATCTCAGAGCACTATGATATTCCCCCTGAAACCAAAAAGGAGCTCAAGCAGCTTTCATCTCAAATTCAGTTTGTGAAGGTAGTTGAGAAGCTCGACAGCCTAATGCGCTGCTTTTAACCGCCCGCCATAAAAAACCGGCTGAAGAAGCCGGTCTTTTATTGCTGTAATGGCAGTAATCACTATTGGTGGCTAAGAGCCATTGGGTCGATGTAGTTGGTGTTACTAATGCCCGATTTACGCATAGCAATGCCAGTTAAACAGGCATGCATGATTTGGTTGGCACTCAATGCCGTGTTGTAGCTCAAATCTAAAAACGGTGCTACACCAAGCATCTCAAATCCCGCCACGTCAGTTTCTGCACACGCTCGACGTACTAATGTCATGGCTTGGCGAACCGAAATCCCTCCGGCCACTGGCTGTCCAGACCCACTGACAAACGCGGGATCAATAACACTCATGTCGAAAGACACAAAAGTTTTTCCTCCGCTAGCACCAAGCTCCGTCAATGCTTGCTCCATGACCACCGGCCACGAATCCCGTTCCACTTGCGCCATAGTGTGATACTTCACACTGTTCTCTCGCAGCCAAATCAAGGCATTTTTATTTTGAGACGCACCTCTAAGCCCTATTTGAACGAGTTTGTCCCCCTCAATGACGCTTTCCGCTAATAAGTTAGCAACACTTTGCTCATCAGAATAAAAGTGATCTTTGTCGCGCTCACCGCGATAATGGGCATCTAAGTGCAGTACAGACACAGGTGTATCTGAAAAATGCCCAGCCACCGCACTCACACTTGAAAACATAATGGAATGATCACCGCCCACAATGAAGGGGATTGTGCCCGCCTCCAACATGTCGGTTAGTTGCTGAGTAATATGTTCAATATTTAGCTCTGGACTCATATTATCCACGGCAATATTGCCATAATCAGCTACTTGCATAGCCAACGTTGGATCGACCCCACCTTCAACACTGTACCCACTTAAACCGTACATACCACGTAATATAGTAGGAGCGTGTTTGTCGTCTCGCCATCCTGCCCCTAGGGCCAGCGGCACACCAACAAATGCTACATCCACGGCGCCAGCGACTAAATCGGCTTTTCGTATTGCCACGGGCGCATTGGCAAATGTAGGAATCCCGCCCTCTTCATTGAGGTAACGCTTTAAACTAAAAGGGCCTGGCTCGCGTTTATAACGGTCGAACAAAGCAGGTTGCAATACACGTTGTTTGTTGTATCCACCCGCATCAGGATTAAGAGGAATAATATCGCTGTCTGCCAAATACGCTAGCGGCTCCTCAATTCCTTCTGATGGCTTCGCTTGGGAGGCGGTTTTGCTTGCCTGATAACGCCTTTGCGCACTGGTTTGCATCAGGGCTTGTACTAGCTGTTTCGCCTCTTGAGGCGATTTTTCCGCTAACTTCACCGAAAGCTTATCGGGGGTTAAGTTATACAAAACCAGTTCATCTGGCGCGTTGATGAAGGCCAACTCTTGTTCATTCAACATTTGTGTATTGGCTGATATCGACACTTCTGGCATGGGTGTGCTCTCAACCTTTGTGGTAGAAGCACAACCCGATAGCATTAGTGCTGCACCTACTGCCGCACTCAATATATTTAATTTTCTGTCAGTATAAAGGCGTTTCATTATTTCTTATCTCCATAGTAGTCGGTTTGTCCGTGCTCAGAAGATAATTCGCTAATAAAGCCTTTCTGGGTAATACCTTTTTTATGCATCGCCACACCGGTTAAGCACGCAAACATCAAGCTATTGGCGTTTAATGTACTCACGTACGTGGCATCTAGCGCAGGGGCTAATTCCACAATATCAAACCCGACTAGGTTTGTTTCGGCACACAATCGACGAACAATTGGAATGGCTTCTCGCATTGTTAAGCCTCCTGATACAGGCGTTCCCGTACCCGGTTGAAATGCTGGGTCGAGTACATCAACATCGAAGGACACATACAAAAATTCCGTATTTTCAGAGGCTTCTTGTAAAACTCGCTCCATAACTGCATCCCATCCACGCCGTTCTACTTCAGCCATGGTGTGGTAGTGCATGCCAATTTCACGCTCCCACTCGTAGTAACTTTTGCTGTAATGCGCCCGTAAGCCCACCTGAATATAGTCCTCAGGTCGCACATGCGCTTCTTTCATGAGGCGGTAAATAGGCTGGCCATGATCCAATAAATGCACCCGTCCGCGACCTGTGTCCAAATGCGCGTCAAAGTGCACTACGCCCACCTTGCCTTTTCCATAAACGTCGGCAATAGCCGCAACATTGGGATATTCGAGCGAATGGTCACCGCCTATGATAAAGGGTATCGCTCCGGCCTCGGCTATTTCGCGCACCCGATCTCGTACTTCTTGAACACTTCGCTCAGTGCTAAGTTGATCTATGGCTGCGTCGCCATAATCCACAATGTTCAATACTTTCCCTGGGTCAATCATGGTGGACACGTCTGCGCCCCCGGTTCCCCTACCTAACATACGCATTGCACGAGGGCCATGGATGGCATCTCGCCAGCCTGACCCCATGTCTAAAGGCGCACCTAAAATGGCAACATCCACTTCACCGGCAACCAAATCCTCAGGAGAAAGGGCCACTGGAGAGCGCGCAAAAGTGGGTATGCCAGAGCGGCCACCACCTAAATAGCGGCCTAGGGAAATAGGACCGGCTTCCCGCTCGGGATCAAGCTCTTTTGGCCGCTTCACTCGCCACGTATTGTAGTTTTCTGAATCGGTATTTAGGGTGATTTGGTCAGTGTCTCGGCCTTGCTTATATTGCACTTGGTCATACACAGTGAGCATAGTGTCAACGTATTGCTCAATTTCCTGCGTACTGGCTTTTCGCATTAACTCGTACATAAGGTCGGGTTTAAGTACGCTCGCGCCTTTTCCACTTAGCACAAACTCTCGCTTGGCTTCGGGCAATGCATCAAGTAACGCAAGAATATCCTCGGGTACGTCTTTTAATGGCTTAACAGGCATAAGGCCTGGCGTGGCGGAATCTATTTTTGAATGAACCTCACCGGGCAGCGAAGGAGGTGGTTGCACCTCCTCTTTCTCGGCGGTTTCTTGAAGCGCTTGCACCGAGAAAGAAGATAACGCTGCCCAACTGGTAGCGAGTAGAAGAGTTTTTAATTTCATTATTAAGGACGTTAAAAGTGAACGTAGTACCACTATAAAAGTCGCTTAAATACCAAACAATAAGTCATATCCCCCAGTTAAATACCCCATCTCTCCCTTTCTATATCAGGCTGATTAATAGTGCTTTAACCGTCTCTTGAAGACAGGTTAAATAATCCCCCCACCAAAACCATTAATGCGTTCAATAACCCAAAACATGCCCAGGGTACCTACTCCCATTAACACGCTGTAACGCATCTGGTCGGCATACGGGGTTTTGGTGAACAAAGCGCCAACCGCGTAGATAACACCAATAAACACCACCTGGCCGACTTCCACCCCAATATTAAAGAACAAGAGTGCCAATGTAATTTCATTTTGCGGCACCCCTAACTCGCCTAACGCACTGGCAAAACCCAACCCGTGGATTAAACCGAATAGGGCGACAACGCCCAAACTGGCTGTCATTGCTACCTTTCTTGCGTTTCGATTGCATAGGATTGCTTCGCGCGCCATTAAGCAAATTGACAAGGCAATTAATACTTCAACGGGCGCAATAGGAAGGGTGACAAGTTCAAAATAAGACAGAGCAAGGGTAAGAGAGTGGGCAAGCGTAAATGTACTCACTAGCCCCAATAGTTTATAACCACGGGCCAATAAACATAGGCAAAGCACAAAAGCGAGGTGGTCCCATCCAAACCAAATATGCAGCATACCTTGCCACAAATACCGTTTAATGGTTTGCCCCTTCGATAACGTCAGTGCGCCGGGCTGTACCATGGGCACCACCATGGTATTCAATGAACGCTTAAGAGTAAGACTAAAGTTGCTCGATTGCGTATTCACTCTTAAATTGGCGCCGTCTAAAAACCAAGGCGTAATAATTTCAGCGCCGTCACCGAGTTCGTCCGTACAGGCAAATTCATAACTCAGTATCGTGTTGCTGCCTAACCGTTGCTGATTTACCGTTTCTATCTGGCAGTAGCTGGGCAACTGAAGGGTTTTACTGCTGGCAAGCGAGGTAGGAAGCTGCGCAGTAAATTGGTAGGTATTTTCCATTTCACCATCGGATAATCTTAATTCTGCCGCCGAAAATACATCCGCACTTAACGGAAACACGCAAAACAATAAGCACATAAAAATGGCTGAATTTCTTAGCATGTGGCTACTCCTTAACGTTCTTAATAATGCGGTATTTGTCGCCTAAATCATCAATGTAGTCTTTCACTGCACTATCGAGCCGGTCTACCACGTAGTCGTTCGTCACCTGCATTTTTGCTTCGTCAAAAGTGAGTGGCGATCGAGGCGTTGAATGCGTAACCTTGACAAAATGCCACCCTAAAAGCGATTCCTGAGGGCCATACCATTCACTAAAGGTATGCTTATCCATGGTGTCTAAAAAAACTTTGCCGAACATGCCTCTTATCATGCTTACACCATAGGCAGGCATTAATCTGCCACGCCAAAACTCATCCCCTTTCACTTCCACACCACGGGTGAGTTTTACTAAAATTTCCTCACTGTTATCGGGAAGCTGTTCAAAAAATACATGCTGAAAGCTGTAGGTGGGTTCTACGTAGTAACGGTCTATATGCTTAAGATAATATGCCACTAATTTAGCTTCGTCTGGGTCAGGTAAATAGCCGGTTATCTGGTAACGCATTTCCTGAACCAGTTTTTCGCGAACTTCGGGGTCGATCAGGTGCATACCTGCATCAATAGCTTCACGAAAAAGTACTTCTTCGCGAATATAGTCGTCTTCAATTTTTGCTAAGTCGGCTTGCGTGGCTTGGCGACCGGTCAGTAATTCAAATTGCTCAGCAAATACGTTTCTATTCGATTCACTCAGTTCAACGGCATCACTATCATCCTCTTCGAGGCCGTAATAAAGGCCAAAAACAATGACCCCTAAGCCAAGAAACATCACTAGTGGGTCTCGAATTAATACCTTCAACATTTGTACTACACCTTCATTCTTATTCTGATAAGCAAAAAAAGCCGGTAATAAATGCATTACCGGCTTCCCATTCTCTGATTTTTACTTTTTTGGCTTGGCGTAGTTAGTGTCTATTTCTTCCCTAAGCCCTTCTTTACGCGCTTTTTCACCTGCTTGCGGTTGCATATGTTCAGTAGTCAATTCAGAAAGGAAATACGGGTCTTCAATGCCCTCCCTTCTCATTGCCACACCTGTCAAACACGCATGGAGAATAAAGTTAGAATTCAGCGCAGAGCGATACGTAGGATCTAGTAGGGGATCAAGCTCGACAATTTCAAACCCAATAATATCGTTTTGTGCGCATAAGCCTCTTACGATAGGAATTGCTTCACGCATGGTTAAACCGCCAGGTACTGGCGTACCTGTACCCGGTATAAATGCAGGGTCTATAACGTCAACGTCAAAAGAGATATAGAGTTTATCTACATTTTCACGGGCTTCTTTAAGCGCCGTATCCATCACCTGCTTCCAACCTTTTTTCTCTACTTCAGCCATGGTGTGATAACGCATACCGTTATTACGCATCCATTCGAAGCCTTCTGGACCAGGCCAAGGCCCACGCAAACCTATTTGAATGAAGTTTTCTGGTTTTACATGCCCTTCTTTTACTGCTCGATAAACAGGTTGGCCATGTGTTAACCAATGCGCTTGGTTTTTACCCGCATCATAGTGCGAGTCGAAATGAACTACGCCGAAGCTTCCCTTACCATGAACATCAGCTAACGCCGCAATATCTGGGTATTCTAAGCTGTGATCACCGCCCACAATAAAAGGCATGGTGCCAGTTTCAGCAATTTCTCTTACTCGCTCGCGCACATGCTGTACCGAAAGTTCGGTACTCATGTTATCAATGGCAATATCACCATAATCTACGATACTCAGCACCTTACTAGGATTCACCATAGTGCTCATATCAATACCACCTGCACCATACTCATTACGCATGGCTTGCGGGCCAAATTTTTGCCCGCGATAGTAAGAGCCCATATCCAAAGGAGCCCCCACTATAGCGATATCTACATTTCCTGCAATTAGGTCATCTGGATAGATAGCGAGAGGAGCGTTCGCGAAAGTTTTTACCCCCCCAGAACGGCCACTCATATAGCGGCTTAAATGAATTGGGCCAGGCTCTCTTTCAGGGGTGAGGCTTTTAGGACGCTTCGCTTTCCACGCATTAAACCCTTTTGCTTCGGTATTTAAGGGAATAGACGCCATGTCTGTTTCCGGGTTAAATTTGCCCGCTTCCGCGACTTCAATCATTCCGTCGAGGTACGCTTCAATTTCTTCAGCCGACTTTCCTTCCATCGACTTATAAAAACGCTCCATAGTACCTAGCAACATGGTAGGGAGTGGTGACTCAAGAATCTCTAGCTTTTCCTCGGGTATACCCTTAGTTTTTTCTTTAAAGCTATCGGGCATGGGCATGTCAGAATCTTCCGCATATACAGATGCACCAAGCGAACAAATAAGTAAACCGCTTAGCACTGCGCCAAGAATACAAGAACGTGTAATCACTTTATTTTCCTTACATTTATTATGTGGGCTCAGCTAAACGCTGAGCCCTATTGTTACATTCCAAAATCACTACATTCCAAACTGGTAACTAAATTTAAGACCTACTGTACGAGGCGTTAAAATATAGTGCGCATAGCTTCGCTGTAAGTCACTACCTCTGTTACCATATTCAATGTCGCCCCAATTGCGAGAGGTAGATGTGAAGGCGTATTTATTGAAAAGGTTGTTTACATAAAACGTGACACTCCACGCTTCATCAGATAACTTAGCGCTGATATTACTTAACCCGTAACCCGGCAACGCTTCACCATAGTTGCGTAAGCCCAAAGTCGAATACACATCACTTTGCGCAGTGAAGCCATAACTAAGATCTAATAAACGATTCCATAATTCAGTCGAGTAATTTAGCCCTATGGATATTTGGTGCTCTGGAGAACCAGGAAGCCTATCTCCCTCATAAACTGTGTCACCAGTGCTACCATAAATGCCCAGTGCATCATCCGTCATTTTAGTTTTCGCATAAGAGTACGCCGCGTACATAGTAAGCTCGTCACTGAGAGTCGCCCGAGAGCTAATTTCTATACCTTTTGCATTCGCGCCTTCAGCATTAGTAAGAATTCCAACCGCACCATTTTCAGTGATGCCTGATACTTGAGGATCTTCCCAATCCACATTGAAGGCAGCAACATTGAACGTAAAGCGACTCTTAAACCATGATGTTTTTACACCAGCTTCATAGTTTGTTGTTGTATCTGCGTCGTACATCGCCTCGTCAGGTAATGCACAGATAAGCTGATTGGTAATGTCATCAACGTTAGGCGGACAAGCTGCCACAGTATTTACACCGCCAATTCTAAAACCTTCGCTGACAGTGACATATCCCATAATATCTGACGAAAATGCATAGCTGGCGTTAAACTTAAATAAGTTACCATCATCATCCCCTTCCGCTGTATTAGGCTCAAAAACGATAGAATCGGGATCCCGTCCTGTAAAAACCGTGTAATAGAGAGGAAGATCAGTATCTGATTCGGTTTCGACCTCATAACTGTATTGGCGTAAGCCTATGGTGATATCAAGCTTGTCGTTAAACGCATAGCTAATTTCACCAAACAATGCCTGTTCTTTTATTTGGTCAATACCATAGGAAATGTATTCAATACTATCTGGACGAAGTGAACCTGAAGCACCCCAGGTATCAATGGCGAACTCATCAAAACCTTCAACCTCTTCCCTGTAGTTGCGGTTGAAGTCATTTTTGTTGTAATAAGCGCCCACTATCCAACTTAGAGGGCCTTCACTATTGCTAACTAAACGAATTTCTTGGGTTAAATTTTCATCTTCACTAGTACTGGTTGTTAACCCTGAAAATGCAGGGAACTCTTCATAACCATAGCTTAATCGAATCAATAAATCGGTAACGTCAGAGTTAGAATCACGGGTAGTTTTCGATGACCCTGTAGCAGAAACCAAGGTAGCAAAGCCCAAGTCGGCTTCAACTTCTAAGCTCAAAAGTTCGTTTTCACGCTCCATGGGCTCCAGGAAACGATAAGCCGCGTCGTATTTTCCAACAAGATCGCCAATTGGATTTTCATCACCTAAAGACTGATAGTGAACGGTAGAACGAGCACCGATATCATCTTTTTGGTAAAAGTATGAAAGTGTAGTATCTAGCCAGTCTGTGGGCACCCAGCGCAATTGTACTTTTGCTGCCGTTTGTTCGAATGTGTTTCCATCTTCGACACTATAAAGGTTCGCATCAACTTCTGATTGATCGGTAAAGTCTGGGTCCGGCAATGATGTGCCAGACTCACGAACTAAATAATCGTAGTCGATAAAACCGGGGTCATCTGAATAGTTAAATGCAGCACGAAAACCAAGGGTGCCTTCCATAATAGGCGCATTAAATACAAAACCTGCCTCTCCCCCCATGCTTTCGCTTTCACTAGTTTGATACAGGTCGCCATTTACCGACCCAGAAACAAAGTCTAAATCTACTTTTTTAGGAATATAACGTATTGCGCCACCGAGTGTTCCAGCTCCATACAAGGTGCCTTGTGGCCCAATCAATACCTCTACTCTGTCAATATCAAGTAAACGTAAATTCATGAACAAAGGAATTTCGCCAACGTAGGTAGCTACCGTTCCACCATTTGAACCTGGGCCAGATGAATTGGTGTTAAGGCCTCGAACGATAATAGGCGACTCTGAACGACCACCTTGATCGTTTACCGTTAAACCAGGCACCCATCGCGCAATATCTTCGAGCTCTTCTAAATCTTGTTGCTCCATTAGGTCGTTTGTAACGGCAGAAATGTTAATAGGGACTTCTTGCAATGATCCTGCGCGTCGCGTTGCCGTGACTTCTATGGTTTCTAGTGCAACAGCTTTTTCCGCCTCTTTCACTTCTTGTGCCGCTACACTAGGCACTACAATAGCAGATGCCATTGGCACTAATGCGGCGGTGATTGCTGCAGCTATGCGATTCTTTTTATTTCGTTCAATGCTTTTCATAGTGGTGTACTCGTAATTGCCTGTGAACTTTACCCTCGTTTGACATGCAGAAAACTGCTGGACGCTGCATTGGATGATCAATTTGCGATGGGTTCTTATTTTATTTGCAGGATTATTATGTGCTGGCTAGGTTGCAACGAGTACTGGCATTATTCCTATTTCGACTACGTCATTTGACGCACTTTCTCTGCCAAATCAAATAGTTAAATTATTGTTAAACAAATGTCGCAGAATTTAACTTATTGATTGAAGATAGCCTCTAAGTCATTGGTGTGGGGCTTGTAATGTTGCCAACGTCCTATCGAGTGCTGGTTGATGGGCATTTTCACCTGCATTTTACTCGCCGTTGACACAGGTGCGGTGTTCCCTTGCATGTGTAAACAACTTTCGTCCCACGATAATTCACAAAACGCGAGTAAATCGGCGATGTGTCGTGTTGGATTACATACCAAGGCCTCGTAGTTCAACAGCATAAAGTTATCATCATCTATGACGTGCCAGTGTTCTACCCAGTCCATGCATTGGCGGTAGAAAGACGCACAGGAAACTAGGCTGTGGGTGTAATAATAATGAGGGTTGTGAATACTAAATAACTGCCGAAAATTCCCCACACAGGTATCCATTGGATTTCTCTGCAAGCAAATAATCTTTGCATTGGGAAAAGCTCGACGAATGTAGGGAAGATAGAAGAAATTAAACGGGAGCTTATCGACGAAGTGAGCACTATTACCTATGTGCTGTGTTCGCGCAAGGTATGCCTGCGCAAGTTTATTGTAGTCGATACTTTCAGCTTTTTTTAACGTGTTAACGTCTAAAACGTTAACGCTTTCGCTACCCGACATCTGCTTTAAAAGGGTACTAAAATCCTGCAATTCACCACCGGAACTGACCTTCTGATGGCTACTTAAGATTCGTTCCACCAAGGTCGTGCCAGACCGCGGCATGCCTACTACAAAAATTGGTCGAGTGCTGCTTTGTGAAGAGGGTGACGAGGGCGAAATATGCGCGTTTGACGCAAAGGCCGCTTTTAAATAATCAAAGAGCAGCCTGTCGGCAAACTCGTTATAAGGTAGGTGTTTCTGCTTCTCTTGCTTCGCCTGAGTTAATACGTCAAACGATTGGGTATAATTGCGTTGTTTTTCTAATTCCCGCGCTAGGCTGTGGCTTAAATGCAGCCGCGCTTCAAGGGATTGAGTATCATTGTCTAGCTTTTGCTTTAATTGCGTTAAATGACGGCGTATTTCATCGCCCTTGGTCAATTCAGACAGCGCAAAATGCGCTTTATAATAGGTCGGATCGTAATCTAGCACTCGCCAAAGGGCTTTCTTTGCTTGTTCAAGCTCACCACAGAACTTACTTGAAACCGCATAGTTGTAAAGAAAACTTGGCGTAGGATTTAGGGCGTTAACCGCCTCGGAAAAATACACCAGCGCCCGAGCATGTTCGTTACACGTAGATAGGGCTACGCCTAGGGTATCAGCCTGAATAGGAGTTTGAATATCATCGACTTGCACTGTATTGGCTATAGCAATAACACCGTCGGTTTGCCCCAGTAGAGCATAAATCCGGCACAACAAAACACGAAATTCGACTACGTTCTTATATGCAATGGCGTGCTTACAGAGCTCTGCCGCTTTATGTAGCTGCCCTACACTGACATTGATTTGCGCCAGTAACTGATACGCTTCACCGACCCTTTCGCCCGCTTGAATTAAAGACACACACTGTTTATGTGCTTGTTTAACGTCACCCTTTTCAAAATGAGAGTACGCCTGTTGTAACGGGCTACTGGTATAAGGCTTTGACATAGTCATTTGCTAGTTCACTGACAGCGCACGGATCGCTATCCCTGCGGCTGTGGTTCTATTTTCTACCCCTAACTTAGCGAATACTTGCTCTAAATGTTTATTCACCGTTCGCGGACCAATATCGAGAATTTGTGCTATTTCTTTATTCGTCTTACCGTTGGACAACCAGTAAAGTACTTCTGATTCTCGACCGGTTAAGTTAAGTGTCGCTTTCAGCTTTTCTTCGCCCGACATGGCTTTTACAGCATGATTAACACGAAATATACTGTCTCCGTTTTCCCGTTGAGACACCAATGCCAGTTCACATTCGCCACCCTCATAGGATACCTGGTACACAACGTCATTCTGCCCAGGTGTTAGCAAAACGTGCTTCACCGCAGGAATTAAACTGTCATTAAACCAGTCATCAGCGAAGGGGATATTGGATAAAAAGTCGTGAGTTTGAGGCGTAGCCCAAAGAAGTTCTCCCGCGTGATTAACAGCGAATAAGTTTTGGCCCATAGAATCTAACGCTTGCTGTGCGCTAGATGTGATTTGCGCATTATTCGCGTGGATTTTTATACGCGCCACCAGTTCATCGGGGTTTACCGGCTTGACAATGTAGTCCACACCACCAGCATTTAACCCCTTCAACGTGCTTTCAGAGTCAGTCAAGCCTGTCATAAAGATAACGGGAATATGCTGTAACTCTCTGTTTTGCTTCAGCCTTGTACATGTTTCGAACCCATTTAATTTGGGCATCATGGCATCAAGTAAAATGATGTCTGGTTTGATTTGTTCAGCAATGGTGATAGCTTGGCTACCCTCTAATGCCACAAGTGTACTTATCCCTTCCTTTTCAAGAATATCGTTAATTAAGCTTAAGGAATCGGGTGAATCATCAACAACTAACACCGTGTACATAAACGCCATCCAACTAACTTAAACGTGCTGATTATACTAAAGGTTAATATCTCAGTATAAACATATATAGCGGTAATAAGAATGGGGTATTTTGCGTATTTTGAACCTTAAAAGTAGCGTTAGTTTAGCTTTTCCTCTGTCTTTCCTCACACCAATTAAAACAACATGAAATTACTGCAATAGAAATTCCATAAGCGGATGACCCACGGCGACAGCAATCAACGTGAGTAACATGCCAAAGACTAACAAAGAGATATAACTTACCGCATACTGTATCAACGTACTTTGGGGCTGGGTTAATAGCTGATTCAACCGCTCGCGCCTTTCACCGCTTGCGCCCTGCTCTCCTGTTTGTTGGCAAGCACATAGGGGTAAATCGGCAAGGGTAGTGTCGTGCCCCGCATTGTCTAAAGCGAACATATCACATCTAAGTTCTAGCCCATTAATTAAGGCATGACGATAGGCCGTGCGCCAGCGTTTTGGCCACAGGATCATAAAATAACGTACGCACATTAGCTTAATATTGTCTAAATGGCGTACGTGATTAAACTCATGCAACAGCACCAAGTTAAGCTGATTGTTCGTCAAATTTTCCACTAACCCCTGGGACACGTAAATTTGTGGGCGCAACAACCCCGCGCACCAAGCAGAAGGAACCTGACTGTTTACTCGCTGATAAATTTGATTCATATCAGCCTGTGGGCCTCTGGCACTGGCAAGCTGTAATAACTGGTGAAAGCGTTTATTCAGGTACAATTGGCGCGCTATCATTGCGATAGTGACACACAGCAAACCAACGGCAAAGGCTAATACTCCAGCACCTAAAGTAGATGATGTAGGTATGTATAAGTCATGAGGCCCACAATGGCTTTCATGGCAATGTTCACCCACAAAATAGCGGCTTATAGGGGGAAGTTCGTTAATAATGAGGCTAAATGCCGCACAAACAAAGGGAAGCCACACCAAAGTAAAAAGCAATTTTACTTGTACATCTGGTGAAAACGGCACACGTTGTGTGTTTGCTACCCGCCAACATCCGGCCACGCACCAAGATAAGAGTAATGACAGCAATAACCAGGAGGCAAGAAGCGCTAGAAAACTCGTATCAGTCATCCTTCTCCTCATGGGGAGGAAGGTAATCTGAGAGCTTTTCTGCCTCGTTGTCTGACGTATTCCCTTCAATATAGGACATAAAACCACTGACTATAACTTGGGATTCACCGTCACCCAACTGGTCGGCAATTTCCCCCATTAAACGACTGACCACCGTGCTTTGAGATAATGCTGGAGCATATTGGTACGAGCGCCCCTGCTTATAACGGGTAAGCATGTTTTTACGGAATAAGCGTTCAAGCGTACTTTGCATTGTACTCAGCGAGAGTTGCTCATTAGCAAAAAAGGAAAGCACCTCTTGAGCACTTAACTCTCCGTGTTGCCACAACACCTTAAGTACTTCTATTTCACGCCCACCTAATGCAGGGAGATTTTGTTGCGAAGGCTTTCCGCCTAGCCACTGACTTAATCCCCGATAAAGCTCTTTCACGAACACCGACCTCTTATAGGTTTTAGTAAAGGCATTAATAATACAAAAATGCACGTTACCAGAAAGTGCCCATTTAACGTATAGCTATTAAGGAACTATTGTGAAAAAAACGCTCATAGCACTGCTTGTTCTAGCCGCTTTACAAGCTAACGCTCAAGAAGACGACAGCCATGATATTGAAAAAGTCACAGTGTCTGGTAGACAAGTCAGCTTAATAGGAGAAGCTATTTCAGCATCACAAGGGATAGTAGGCCAGGAAGAAATTCGACTACGCCCTATTTTACGTACAGGTGAAATACTGGAATTCATTCCGGGCATGGTCGTCACGCAACACAGTGGGACGGGCAAAGCGAACCAATACTTTTTACGTGGTTTCAATTTGGATCACGGTACTGACTTTGCCACTTTTGTTGATGGCATGCCGGTGAATATGCGCACCCATGGTCATGGGCAAGGCTACACCGATCTTAACTTTGTTATCCCAGAATCGGTGCAGTCTCTGAACTATAAAAAAGGTGTGTACTACGCTGATATAAGCGATTTCAGTGGCGCGGGTAGTGCAATGTTAAATACTACCAACAGTGCCTCGACTCCATTAGTTAGCGCTACTGTTGGAAAAAATAACTTTCTAAGAATAGTAGGTTTAGGTGGTGTCACAATTAATGACACAAACCGAGTAGTTTTGGCAGGTGAACACAATACCTACGATGGCCCTTGGAGCGACATTAGCGAAGACCTAGATAAAACCAATGTGTTAGCTAAATGGGTGAATAAGCAAGATAAGGCCGAATTCAGCCTAACATTTATGGGTTATGACAATAGTTGGAACAGCGCAGATCAAATCCCCAAGCGCGCGATAGAAAGCGGGTTAATTGATGAATTAGGGTCATTAGATACCACAGTTGGCGGTCAGTCTGATCGTTATAGTCTTAGCGCGAACTGGCGATCCGAAAACCTGGTCGCAAGCGCTTATGTGATGTCGTACAGTATGAACTTGTGGTCCAATTTTACTTATTTTCTTGATGATCCTGAGAATGGCGACCAATTTGAACAAGTCGACGACCGCACAGTATATGGCGGTGAAGCCAGTTATAGGTACGAACACTCATTGTTAGGTAAGCTATCTACCACCACGTTTGGCACGCAATTTCGTATAGACGATATCGATGAAGTGGGTTTATATCACACTCAAGCCCGTCAGCGTTTGGGCGTAATTCGTAGTGACGAGGTAACAGAGTCGAGTGTGGGTGCCTATGTGAACAACGAAACCTATTGGACGCAACGCTTACGCACAGTGCTTGGCCTGCGCTACGATTATTTTGATTTTGACGTCCGAAACTTAGCCGGTGTTAATGCAAATAGCATCGATTTATCGCCAAATAGCGGTGCGTCTAGTGATGACATCACGTCGTTAAAAGCGAGTGTGGTATACACAATTTCCCCTGAATGGGAATTGTATGGAGCCGCTGGGCAAGGGCTACATTCTAATGATGCTAGAGGTACCACCATTCAAATAGATCCCAGTTCCGGCGACGCTGTTGACGCGGTAGACCCGCTGGTTCGTTCAACGGGTATTGAAGCCGGTTTGCGGGGCTTTATTGATGAAAAGCTGAATGCCTCGTTGTCAGTGTGGCAGTTGTCCTTAGACAGTGAATTGCTATTTGTAGGTGATGCAGGCAATACTGAAGCCAGCCGCGCATCTAAACGTAAGGGGGCGGAAATCGCACTTTACTATCAGCTCGACCAAAATTGGTCTATCGACCTTGAATATGCCTACACAGATGCGGCCTTTACCGATGCATCTTCTGAAGGCGCTCACATTCCAGGTGCGATCAAAAACGTGGTACAAGCTGGGGTGTCTGCTCAATTCGACAACGGCCTATTTGGTAGCCTAAGGGCCCGACATTTTGGTGAACGCCCACTTATTGAGGATAACAGTATCACTTCAGACGCAAGTACCGTATTTAATTTACGCGCAGGCTACAAAATGAATAAATGGGTTTTACAGTTAGATGTACTTAATCTCACTGACAGCGATGCTCACGACATTGATTACTATTATGCGTCTCGCCTTTCAACCGACGCCCAAGACACTGAAACCGACGATATTCACTATCACGTGATAGAACCTCGTACCCTTCGTGCTACAGTGATGTATCAGTTTTAGAATCTTACGCATTACGGCACCTTTAGCCGTAATGCGTCTCTTTTAATAATATATTACACCACCGATGCCTCAGCATCTAAAATACGAGAGACATATGAAGTTAAAAAACATTAATAATCTTCTAAGCCCATCGCGATACGCTGCCTCCAAATATGTCTTTCTTTATCAAGCGTGGGTTGAAGTACGTCGTAAAAATCCTTCACAAGTAGCGCTTCGCTGCAGAATTCAGAGAGTTTATCTTCTGGATTTAGCTCGGCGATCTTAGTGAACTGTCTTAACTTTTCACCTAGAACAGTATCCAACTTTGATAACTTATTCAACCTACCGTTGATGAATCGTAAGATATCATGATCGAAGTTAGTGACGTCACCCCCTTCACTTCTAACGGCAAAATATGAACGATACATGCAAAATAAATAGGCTCCAGCGATGGCAATATCTTTGTCGTAGCGGCTCTTGAATTGGGTACTATCTACCGCGTTTAATATACCGCTAAAGTCACAAAAGAACGATGGTTTAGCAACGCAAAACTGCCCGTCCTCAAGGAATTTATTGCAATGAGCTAGCAACTTTTGAATGTTAGCAACCATATCAAAGAGCGCCGTTGATTCTATATTGACGATAGGTTCAGCCCAAAAACGGCTGTAGCTTCCTCCAACCGTTTTGCCTGAAAATTCGTAGCCGTGGAATTCAGCTACTTGTCTCAGAGTTGGCTGACAACAATTTTTTACCTTATTCCGACTAGCCGCCTTCGATATCGCCACACCATAGTTAAACTGATAAAGCTTGTTCATTTTGATGAACCTGCGGTTCAACGCACTTCCATCAAAGTTTTTAGATCCCATGCCATCATCAAGAATAATGTTGTCTTTATTGAGCTCTGCATCTGCAAAAACCACCCGCATAAGTGCGACTCTACTATCATAATCCTTGGCAAGTTCAACGCTTGATAGATCAGAAGTTATCATGAAAAGTTCTCCAAATTTTCTAGTGTCAAGTTGCCTGGTATTAGACAACCCCAATGACTAACTGCTCTTATTTGAGTATTTTTAATCACTAGATTGATTAGATCATCTTTACTGATTAGCTGTCAAGTTTCCATTTAATCATATTTGATTATTATGTTATTGTTCGTGCAACTTAATGGGCATATATGACTATGATTAGAGTATTATTTGTAAAGCTTTTAGATGACAAGAGATTCAACGAAAATCGGAAAATTACGATCAATGAAGTGGCAGAAGAAACAGGGATTGGGCGAGCGACACTAACTCGCATAGCTAATCAACAAGGTTATGCTGTTGGCACTAATATTATTGATAAGCTCTGCGATTACTTTAATTGTGACGTAAGTGATATCTTGCAACGGGTTCCTGATAACAACGAGATTAAAAGCACATAGGAGCAGGTTGAATTGTTTTAACGTTGTCATGATCATGTCTACACCTCCTTGTGGACTAGCCGTTAAAGTATAAGCTAGGGCTAAGTTTCGAGGGGGATAAAAGAGTGTGACAGTATGACCGTCAATTGCTGCCGCTCAAGCGCCTGTGTTAGAACGGCAATAACGTCAAGCTATCAACGGCTAATACTTACTTATGGGCGTTATATACTCAAGATACTCTACAGCAATGGCACGCGGTCACCGCTCAGCTCACATGTTTTTCGGCCCGTTGGTTTTTGTGACTAAACTAGCAACGTTGGTGCCACAACGTAGATTGAATCTTACTCGTTCTCACGGGGTGTTCGCCCATAATAGTCGTGTGCGAGATGTTTGCGAATTTGAGTGCTAGGGTTGTTGCCTGAGTATCTGCTGCATCGAGCATGCTTATCTCAAATTTCGGGCACATGAAATCAATGTGTAGTAGGACATGAATTAGGACGATCAATAGATAATGCAATTAGAATACTCCGTTATTTACGGGAGGCTTCTATGCTGGCCTTCTTCACCGCTAGGACGTATATGCTTTTCGCACTTACCGGCGTTACTTTGCTATTACCCAACAAGCTAATAACTGTGCTTACTGAGCCGTCCAAACTAAAAATAGGAGCACTTACTACATTAATGTCGGGCAAGAAGTCTTCTTTAAAACAACACAAGTTGCTCTGTTTAATGTCTTTTAGTAATTCGTAAAACACTGCTTTTTTTATTGGCTTTCCCATGTGGCGAGGCATAGGTGCAGGCGAATCATAATAATGTTCAACTAGCTCCCTACAGCGCAATTTGGGTAGATGAGACAAAAATACACGCCCGGCGGCAGAAGTAAACGGTGACAACTTTGAGCCCAAACGGATATTCACTGCTAAAAAGTGGCTAGAATCTAACCATTTTATCACTAGCGGTGCATCACCATTCCAGATGGTTACAGTAATGGTTTTATCTAATTCTTGGTGAAGTTTGTCTGCATATTCAAAGGCCACTTGAACGGGGTTTGAGTGTTTCAATGCCGACATCCCCAACCGTATACTGCTGTTTGAAAGCATATATTTGAAATTGTCTAATTGCGACACATAGCCAAGCTTGGTCAAACTAACCAAGTATTTATGAAGCCTGCTGGGGCTCATTTTTGCCAGCTCAGATAACTTGGTCAGTGAGATAGGGCCGCAGTGCTCAGAAATTAACTCCAACACTTCAAGCCCTAATTCTAGGGAGCCAATGCCTTTTCGAGTTGCAATTACTTTGTCGTCATCCATTGTACTGCTACCTCTTCCAAGTGGGGGTTATGGTACCCAAGCTTCCCTACGTATTACAGCGCAATCAAACCGCAAGATTAGTTTCGATAAATGCGCGATTTTCCTCAAGAGCTTGCGAGTCACCGTTAAATTGCACTTTCCCTTTCACAATAAGAATGTGCTGATCGCACAGCGTCTGTAAGACCTTAATGTTTTTATCCACAATAATGGTCGACACACCGGTTTCTTTAATTTTTCGAATAACGTCCCAAATTTCCTTACGAATAAGCGGTGCTAACCCTTCAGTGGCTTCATCGAGTATTAGCAAATCTGGATTTGTTAAGAGCGCCCTGCCTATGGCAAGCATTTGCTGCTCACCACCAGAGAGTTGAGTCCCTTTATTGGTTATGCGCTCTTTTAAACGAGGAAACAAGTCAAGTACTTTGGTATAGGTCCAGTGCGCTTCACCTCGTGAATTTTTGCGCGCGGCCATTTGCAAGTGCTCTTTCACAGTTAAATTGTGAAACATGCCCCGCCCTTCGGGCACGTAAGCAATGTCGTTGCGCATGCGCTTCCACGTGGGTAACGCATCAATTTCATTGCCCTTGTACAGCACTACGCCACTGCGTGGTTTTACTATACCTAAGATAGATTTCAACGTAGTGGACTTACCCATGCCATTACGGCCCATAACACTTACGGTTTGCCCTTTCTTGATGGCAAAAGATACCCCGTGCAAAATATGGCTATCCCCGTACAAGGTGTGAATACCTTTTACCTCTAAAATATTGTCTGTCACGTTAAAATACCTCGTCATCGTTGCCCAAGTAGGCGTCTTGAACTAAAGGGTTTGCTCGAATGTTGTCCACCACATCGGTTATCAAATGCTTCCCATCCACCATCACTGTCATTAAGTCAGACAGCTCAAAAACCGCATCCATATCGTGTTCCACCAGCACAATGCAGTAGCGCTGTTTTAACGACTTAAGCAAATCTACAATGACCAGGGATTCTTCATGGCCCATACCCGCCATTGGCTCATCAAGTAATAACACTTGAGGGTCTGTCGCCAATACCATGGCTATTTCAAGCTGACGTTGCTCGCCGTAACTAATCGTTCTGGCTTTGGTATTGGCTTGTTTCATTAGCCCCACCTGCTCAAGGGCTTCTTTGGCAATAGAGGTTACATGATTGCTTGAATGCTTTGACTTAAACATATTAAAGCTGCTACCCACTCGTTGCTGGGCGGCGATACAACAGTTTTCCAAACATGTTGCGTCTTTGAAAATATTGGTTTTTTGAAAGCTTCGCCCTATTCCTTTACGGCAAAATTGGTGGCTCTTGAGTCCCGTGATATTTTCACCACGATACAGAATTACACCTTTAGTTGCCGGATATGTACCACACAATATGTTCAGCATAGTACTTTTGCCCGCGCCATTAGGGCCCACTATGCTATGTAGTGACTTGTCGTAGAATTTAATATTAAATTCGTTTAGCGCCTTTAACCCGCCCCAATGTTTTGAGAGGTTTTCAGCTTGTAATATGCATTCAGTCATTTACGTTTCCTCACAACCAACTGCTCAATTAGCCCAGCAATGCCGCTTTTTAGTAGCAGTACCATTAAAATAATGAGCGAACCCATCCAGAACATCCAATACTGGGTTATATGCTCAATACCGTAGTGCAAGCTTACGTAAACGAACACACCTAAGATTGCCCCATAGATAGTGCCCAGACCACCTAAAATAGCCATCACTAACGCAGAAGCGGAGACTTCCCAGCTCATCATGGTTGGATTAACAAAACCGTATTGAAGTGAGAACAAATAGCCCGCATACGCAGCTAATGAGGAAGACAATACATACGACACTAAACGGAAGTGAAAGATGTTGTAGCCCAATGCAGTGGCTCGCTCAGGATTTGCTTTTATCGCATCAATCACACGACCAAAACGAGAGTGCAAACTAACTTTACAAAATACGTAGCAATTAAATAGCGACAGCAAACACAGGTAGTAGAAATGGTTTTCGTTATCTAAATCTAAAAAATTTAAACCAAAAATGCTGGTTTCGGGTTTGAGATAAATAAATAACCCGTCTAAGCCGCCATATTCTGTTGAGTCGGCAAAGAAGTAGAAGGTCATTTGCGCCAATGCCAATGTGATCATGATCATATAAATGCCACTGGTTCTTAGCACAATAAAGCCAACAATAAGTGCAATAACACTGCTGGCGGCCATGACATAAAAGGTATACAACCAAAAGTTAACCACTTCGTATTCGGGTATCATGATGGCAAATAAGTACCCTCCCAAGCCGTAGAACATGGCATGACCAAGCGTGATGAGGCCAGCTCTTCCTACCAAGTAGTCTAAAGACATAACAAAAATAGACAAAATCAGCATAGTGGAGATTTTGTTTACGTAAAACGTGTTCTCATTAAGAAATAAGGGAATACCCAAGGCAATAAAGAAAAACGCGAAAATAAATACCTTTTCAGCTTTGCTAGAAAATACAGTCATCGTACAACCTTAACTTTTGAAAAGCCCTTGTGGTTTAAAAATAAGGATAAGTGCCATTAGCAAGTAAATTGTCATGCTCGACATGCTGGGCAACAACACAGATGCGAACGTATCAACAATGCCCACTAACAAGGCCGCCACAAAGGCCCCTTTTATTGAACCCATTCCTCCTATGACCACAACAACAAAACATGAAATCAGTACGCGCTCGCCCATTCCTGGCACTAAGCTCACCACTGGTGCAGAAACAATCCCGGCCAAGGCAGATAAGGTAACGCCAACCGCGAAAACAACGGTAAATAACGTACCGATATTTACGCCCAAATTCTCAACCATTTCACGATTAGACTCACCTGCACGTATCATCATGCCAAGTTTGGTATTGTTGATGACGTAATACATGCCAACGGCAATACCCACGCACAGTACCGAGAGAAATAAGCGATATACCGGATACTCAATAATATCGGTAATTTGAATAGACGATGACAGCAGTTCAGGTACATCAACACCTAGTGGATCGTTACCCCAAATGAAGCTTTGTGCGGCGTTAAAAATAAAGATTAAACCAACCGTTAACAGTACCTGATCGAGGTGATCGCGCTTATAAAGGTGCACTATCAAAAAGCGTTCTATAATAACGCCGATAATCATGGCAATACTGCAAGCAATGATCACCGCCAGCCAAAAACTGTCTGTAATGGCGGCAAAGTAATACACAAGATAAGCGCCAATCATATACATAGAGCCATGAGCAAGATTCAAAATACCCATAACGCCAAAAACTAATGTGAGACCTGATGCAACCAAAAAAAGTAACAGTCCATACTGTATACCGTTTAGTAATTGCACAAGGAAAAGCGACATTTCCATTTCTATACCTCTATGGGGAAGCCCAAGGGCTTCCCTACTTGAAATAACTTATAAACGACAACCACGAGCTGGATCATTTAGGTTCGCCGCGGCTGTTTTAACAACTACGTTTTCACCGTTCTCAACTTTTCTTAAATAGATATTTTGAATAGGGTTGTGCGCCTTAGAGAAATGAAAGTTGCCTCGCGGGCTATCAATTTCAACTTTTTCCATAGCCCTTATTAAGGCTGCTTTGTCAGCGGTATTACCGTTGGTTGCTTCCACTGCTTGAATAATTAACTGGCCAGCGTCATACCCTTGCACGGCATAAAGATCAGCAGGCTTCTTGTACATTGACAAATATTCCGCTCTGAACGCTTTGTTTTTAGGGTTATCCAGTGTGTCAGCGTAATGTAATGTGGTGAACAAACCCTCTGCGGCTTCACCTTGAGCTTCAATGGTACCTTCGGTTAGGAAACCTGAGCCAATAAGTGGAATTTTGCCTCTAAGCCCCATTGCGTCGTAATCTTTAACAAATTTGACAGAGCCACCACCTGCAAAGAACACAAACACAGCATCAGGTTTTATTGAAGCAATTTCGGTTAGGTAAGACTGAAACTCTGTTTTTGGAAACGGCACAAAAATTTCTTTAACCACTTCGCCGCCCGCAGATTCGAAAGATTCTGAAAACGCGGCAAGCGACTCCTTACCGAACCCGTAGTTCCAGCTGAGTGTCACTACCTTTTTATAGCCCATTTCAATTGCTTGATTACCCATAGGGTAAGCGGTTTGCCAAGACGAAAACGACGTACGAAAAACATTCGGCTGACAGAAAGCACCGGTTGCGGCATTAGCACCTGCATTGGGAATTATCATAATAGAATCTTTGTTTCTAACCGATTTTATCATTCCCATCGCTACACCTGAGTGAACCGGGCCAATAATGAAATCAGCATTGTCTTTATCTGTCATCGCAGAAGTTAACTCTGGGGCGCGAGCAGGCTTTGCCTCGGTATCACTGATAATGAATTCAACAGGACGACCAGCAATGGTATTGCCCTTTTCTTTTAGGGCTTGTTTTAGACCGTTAGTAGCTGCCTCCCCCAACCCAGCGTAAACACCACTATATGGCAGCATAACGCCAACTTTTATGGGTAATTCGTCGGCATGTGCAGATATACCTGTCAACACACTTGTCGCCATCACACTACTGGCCAAGACGACTTTTCTAAACGTTTTGTTTTTAAATATCATGGAAAGTTACTCACATTTTGGTAGGTAATTGTTAAAAAGCGTACTTCGCCATTGCTTGAACGCGGCTCATGTCGCCATCGAAACCGTCAACAGTTTCACGCTTCGCATAGGTATATTCCAAGCCAACCGATAGTGGCTTAGTAATGTTGTAGATGTAGTTAATACGCGTGCTGTAGACATCATGTGTGCGCGAACTTACCATTCCTTCAACGGTGTCTACATCTAATGAAGAGAAAATAAGGTTGGTACGAGCGCGTTCGCTCCACAAGTGGCGGTAAGCTACGGTAACGGCGGTAGCGTCGATAGCGTCGAAGTTACCTTCATCGTCAAGGAAGGCGCCATTAGCAGCATTTACGCCGACATAACGGCCTAAGCCCGAGCCACTTGCTACTTGAATGCGGATGTCATCGCCATTGCTTAAGTTAATACGCGATGAAAGCGAGAGCGCAATACCCGTGTCAGAATAATCTTCGCCTTGGGTTTCATAAGCAAGCTGACGCAAGATACCGCCCACTTTCACATGACCCCAGCTGGCTTTCATCGTATAGGTACCAATTAAATCAGGTACAGAGTTGTCATCCGTTGTAATTTGCGCGGTAGTGGTAGTCCCAACTGTTGTCTCTGGGTTTTCCAACGCCACTTCAAAGCCGTTATTTGAATAACGAATCTGCGGCTGGCGGGTAAAGGCTACACCGTCTGTTGTACCAATAAAGTCTACCGATTCAACCAAAGCGCCTAAGTCCATGATGGTTGACCAAGTTTGACCAATAAGCCAGTTGTTGTATTTTAAGTAAGCATGTCGCATACGTGGCGTATAGGAGTTGCTCACTCTCTCATCACCATCAGATGTCAATAGGAAGTCAAATTCAAGCACACCGGTAATGACGTCTTCACCGTCTAATGGCGTATTAGTAGTAAATCTGAACCGAGACTGCTTCGCGTGTGCATCAAATCGACCACCTATACCATCGTCGGTAGCTCCCGTTTGCACCAAAGATGGCACGTAGATATCACGTCCAGGGCCGACACCTTCACCATTTGAGTAGTCGCTATACATCGCGTCAACTTTAATATAACCAGAGAATTTCACTTTGGTGTCAGTTAGGTTCGCCGCCTCTGCGCCAGTAGCAAGGGCTAAACCAACCGATAGTGACAAGGCAAGTAGGCGCTTGATGAGTGTTTTTTGTTTTAAAGTATTCATTCAGTTCTCCGTTGTAAATGTGCCAAGCATGTATGTGATAAACAGAAACAACTGATGTTAAGGTAACCCCAACTTGTAAATTTAGTGTTATACAATTGTTTCCTAGTGAGCAACTTACTGTGAAGATAAATTACAAACCAATACCAAATGAGTGGCTCGCAATACTTAACGGGTATGGCTTTGAGGTATGCAAGTTGAACCTGTAAGTATTTAAAAACACATAAGCACTTGATATTAATAGATAATTTCAATAAACAAAAAAATAGCAATGAGACCGTCAGACGACAAAATTCACTTGCCATCAACAATTCATTATTTGTGAATTAATTCACTTATTATTAAAACTTCGCGAAATTAAAGATAAAAAATGCTAACTGAAAACCCGCACAGGCGGGTCAAAATTGCTTGAGAGTGGTGTAACAAAAGTAGAAATAAGCTCGCTAGATTGCGCTGTCAGAGATGGTTAATTCTAGTAGCCTCGACAATAGCAGTGGTATTGGTTTACTTTTTAAGGTAGCGCTGAATAACAATAATGCTGCCGCCAATAACTAGTCCCCAAAAAGCGGAAGAAAGCCCCAATAACGACAAATCCGACGCGGTAATAAGAAAGGTACATAACGCCGCTTCTCGGTCTGCTGGCTGGTTTAATGCTGTAGACAGTGAGCCTTCCAACGCACCTAATAGAGCAATACCGGCCACCATTGCGATAAATGCAGCGGGAAATGCTTGAATAACACTGACCAAAGCAGCACTAAACAGACCAAACATGATGTACCACAGCATAGCGACAGCAGGCCCAAAATAGCGTTTTTTAGGATCGGGGTTTGCATCTGGCCCGGTGCAAATGGCAGCAGTTATTGCTGATAAATTCACCCCATGACACGCCGTTGGGGCGAAAAGAATGCTCATAAACCCACTACCTGCAACAATGTGATTTGACGGTGGCGAATACTTGTCTTGCCGTAGTATGGCAATACCAGTGATAAATTGACCACTCACTGCAACTAACATTAGCGGTATCGAAATACTAAATAATGCGGTTAGTGAGAAGCTCGGCATGTACCAATGCGGTGTCGATATTTCCCAGTCAACTTGTTGAAATGATAAATCATAGTTAAATGCCAGTACCCCTACTCCAATGGCAACTGTAAGCATAATGGCGTAACGTGGAAGCTTGTGACGCAATAAAATATACGCGGCAAACATCACTAATCCTAATAATGGCGCTTGTGTCATCTTAGAAAATAGATCGAGAGAAAAGTTAACTAGTATTCCTGCCAACAGTGCCGCAGCGAAGGCTAGAGGCAGTCGGTTCACTAATCGTTCAAAAGTCCCGCTTAGTCCCAGTAAAAACAAAATGCCACCAGACATAATGTAGGCACCTATTACATCGCTCCATGGCATACCCGGCACTAAGGTGACTAGCAAGGCTGAACCAGGTGCGTTCCATGCAAAAAGCAACGGCATGCGATAACGCAAGCTAAACCAACCGCATAGCAAACCGCTAGCAATAGACATCCCCCAAATCCAAGAAGTGAGCACTTCATTGCTTAAATTTGCGGATTCAGCAACTTGAAACAAGATAACCAATGGACCTGCGTAGCCCATTGTCGATGCAAGGATCCCCGCTACCGCTGCAGACAGCGACCAATCTTTTAACGGTGGAAAAGAAATGAAAGTAGACTGATTTGGCATAAGTCACTCCAATGGTTGGTATGCTACCCGAAAGAAATTGCCTACGAATAGCACAGCTTGGGAACGCGGCTTACTTACCCACAATCTCCACCAGCAACAGGCAAAATTGTTCCCGTTATATAGCTGGCTTCATCTGAAGCTAAGTACAATATGGCAGATGCTTGTTCATCTAGCGTGCCGTAACGAGACATAAAACTGGTATCAATGGTCTGATCGACAATTTGCTGATACCAAATCTCTTCCTGCTCACTTTGTGTAGACTCGTTGCGCGGAATAATACGCTGAGGTGCATCTGTTCCACCTGGCGCCGTGGCGTTCACGCGAATATTGTGCTGCGCGTACTCGAAGGCAAGTGACACTGTCAGTGCATTCACACCCCCTTTTGCAGCGGCATAAGGCGCGCGATTTACACCACGAGTGGCTACCGAAGACACGTTTACAATCGCACCTTTTCCGTTGTCTAACATGGCAGGTAATACTGCGCGACAACACCACAACGTGGGGAACAACGAGCGACGAACTTCTTTTTCAATTTCGTCAGCTTGATAATGCTCGTATGGTTTGGCCCAAATGGTCCCCCCCACATTATTAATAAGCTTATCTATTCGCCCAAAATGCGCAGATGCCGTATTCATGGCGGTAAGCGCACCTTCATAGGTTTCTAAATCAGCCTCTACAGCAATAGCATCCGCACCGTTTTTATTGAGTGACTGGGCAATCTGTTGAACATGCGCTGAGCGGTCAACCAATACCAACTTTGCTCCCTCAGCAGCAGCGCGTTGTGCAACGCGAAGGCCAATGCCTTGCGCTGCGCCAGTGACTACAATGACCTGCCCATCGAAGCGCAAACTCATGCGGCTTCCTCTTTAGGCTGGCTCGGGTTGAATTTTTCGTAGTGGAACGAATACGGGTTTGTGCCAGCATCTTTAAAGTATTGACGCACGGCATCAACCATTGGCGGAGGCCCACACAAATACGTATCAGCATCAGCAAGTGCAAATGGAACACTTTCCATATGATCAGTGACAAAACCCAACTTTTCATGTGCGCTATCTGGGTTAACTACTACAGTAACGTAGCTAAAGTTGTCCAATGCATCGGCATATTCTTGCAAGGCTTCAAGCTTGACCAAATCATCCACATTAGTCACACCGTATAGTAAATATACAGGTTGACTTGTTGGGTTCTGTTTAAGCGACGCTAGCATAGAAAGAATAGGTGCAAGCCCTGTACCGCCTGCAAGCATCAGTACTGGGTGCTCTACCGCGCGCAAGTAAAAACTACCTAGTGGACCGGTTACCGGAAGCACATCACCAGTACTTGCATCTTTGCTCAAATAAGTACTCATTAGGCCATTAGGCACATTACGAATAAGGAAACTCGCATCTTTGCTTCCCGGACATGAGCTAAATGAATACGCACGAGTCTTATCAGAGTTCGGCAGCCCCAAATTAATGTACTGACCGGGCAAGAAATCAAGAGGATCAGACAGAGCGACATTTAATTCAATGGTGGTGTCTGACAATGCATTTACACTGGTAATGGTACTTGTAATGCTTTGTGGACCTGATGCGCACAGCGAAGAGGCCGCAGGAATAGCCACCACCACATCTGATTGAGGCAGCATCTGACAGGTAAGAATTAACCCATCAGCGGCTTCATCATCGGTTAACGCTTCATCGATGTATTCATCACCTAAATCGTAAGTACCTTGCTTGCAGCTACCTTTACAGGTTCCACAAACACCATCAGAGCAGTCCATTGGCAGTTTTACTTGATGGCGATAGGCAGCGTCGAGCACTGTCTCGCCATCATTACATTCGATAACGCGTGTTACGCCGTCTTCGAAATTAAGAGCTACTTTGAAAGACATAATAATTCTCCGTCTTTACAGGTGATACACATCAATAACTTGGTTGATGTAATCGTTGTTCAACATCACTGTCTTGCGCGTAATAACTGGCGTTTCGCCACTGATATCCAATGAACAAAACACAGTTCCGAAAAAGTGTGATGTCTCGCGATAGCGATGGCTAAGCGTGTTGAAATTGTAGCGAATTTCCACAGTTGTCTCGTCTTGGCTCAGCACTTCTAAATTACTGCACTGATGCGTGGTTCTCGGCTCTGGCATACTCGCGCCAGAGCGCTCAGTTTTAATGCGATATATCCTGTCTTCCAAGCCATTGCGATTAGGGTAATAAATGAGTGAGATTTCTTTTTGAGGATCGTTAGTCAACTGATCATCATCATCCCATGCTGGCATCCAGTATTCACATTTTTGGTGATAACACGTTAGCCACTCATCCCATTGACGATCGTCAAGTAAACGCGCTTCGCGAAATACAAACGTCTGAATTTCCTGATAAGTCATCACGGTCACCTCTTAATCTTTTTGCACTACAGGAATATGACTGGCTCTTTCTAGCTCAATCGCATTTAGCATTTCTTCAACCCAATGCTTGTGGTGATGAACGTATAAACCTTCATCTTCTGGTTTGATACCTGATGCCACTGTGTCCATACCAACACCTTTGGCATAATCGTCTGGGCCTTCCATCCAGTGCGCAGCGCCGCGGCTCATATCATTCCAACGCATATCACGCGCTTCGTAGCCTTGCTGACAACCTCTGAATTCTTCTAGATCATCCGGTGTTCCCATGCCAGATACGTTAAAGAAATCTTCGTACTGACGAAGGCGCTTTTGACGGTTCTCAGCAGACTCACTCTTAGGCGCAAAGCAGTAAATAGAGATTTCTGTCTTATTCACAGAAATAGGGCGGAGTACACGAATTTGCGTTGAGAATTGGTCCATCACATAAACGTTAGGGTACAAACACAAATTACGCGTTTGGTTTACAATGGTGTCAGCTCGCGCTTCACCCACTTCCTGCTGAAGGCGTTCTAGTTGGCTATAAATAGGGCGTGCAGCCGGGTTGGTTAAACGTGTCCACAACATCATGTGACCGTTTTCGAACGAGTAGAAACCGCCCTCACCCGACCAGCTTTTCGCGTCAACCGCTTCCGTACCGCCTTCTTCATAATTGCGGTGACTCATGGTTGATAAATAGTTCCAGTGCACGGTTCCAACGTGATAACCATCGGCGCCGTTCTCAGCGGTTAGCTTCCAGTTACCTTCGTAGGTATACGTTGAGGTGCCACGAATAACTTCGATACCTTCTGAATCTTGATCCACAATGTTGTCGATAACCTTGGTGGTTTCACCTAAATATTGCTTTAGCGGTAATACATCGGCATTCAAACTACCGAACAAAAACCCGCGATACGATTCAAAACGAGCAATGTGCTTAAGGTCGTGTGAGCCGTCAGTGCTGAAAGACTCAGGGTAGCCGCCTTTTTTCTGATCACGCGCTTTTAACAGTTTGCCCGAGTTGTTAAATGTCCAACCGTGGAATGGACAAGTAAAAGACGTTTTGTTACCGCGCTTACGACGACACAATGTGGCACCGCGGTGCGAACACGTATTTAAAATGGCATTTAGCTCGCCGTCTTTGTTACGCGTAATGACCACCGGCTGACGGCCAATAGTGGTAGTGTAATAATCACCGATTTCGGGAATTTGGCTTTCATGTGCCAAAAATACCCAGTTTCCTTCAAAGATGTGTTTAATTTCTAAATCAAACAAATCTTTGTCGGTAAAGATCCCACGGTCACAGCGATAATGACCCATCTCTTCGTCGGCCTCAACGGCACCACGGATCTTCTGTTCTAGTTGATTCAATGTTGCTGACATAATTTATCTCCCGAAGGTAGCAGACTTACGCATGTTCCACAGTTGCACGGGCACGAGCATGCTTGTCTTGCTTCTCATCGTTCTTCGTTGCCATTAATGTTATGTTGAATTTCACATCAAGGTAGTTGTCTTTAAAGCCCATGGCTTTAATTTGCTCTGGCTCAGTTACACTTTTTGCTTCAACAACCAATTCGTCACGCGTTGCGAAAGCGAAATCGTCATAGGTGTATTCATCACCTGCTAAGTTAATTTGCGTAGTAAGGTGCTTGAAGCCGTCTTTAGCTACAAAGTAGTGAATGTGCGCAGGGCGATTACCATGACGGCCAAGGCTTTCTAGCACTTTCATCGTTGAGCCACCTGGGGGACAACCGTAACCGCTAGGCACAATACTGCGTGCGCGATAGCAGCCTTGCTCATCAGCAATGATGCGGCGACGTAAGTTAAACGGTGTTTGAGATGAGTCAAAATGCGAGTAAGCACCTTTCACGTCGGCATGCCAGATATCAACGACTGCGCCTACAATAGGGTCTCCTTCTTCATCAACAACCTGACCGTGTAGCCACATTTCTTGGCCAGGAGACTGACCGTCATCCATTCTTGCTTCGCCCTCGCTTATTGGCGCTCCTTCAACATACAACGGACCTTCAATAGTACGTGGTGTACCGCCTAGCTCACCAATTGCAAAATCTTTGGCGTCTTCACGAACATCAAGAAAATGATCAAAACCTAAACCTGGCGCAAGCAGCACGGCTTCGCCATTAGCACCTAATTCATTTAGGTAGTTAACGCCTTGCCAAAACTCTTCTTGCGTAATGTCGAGGTCTTCAATCATCTTGAACACGTCAGTTAGCAAGCGGTGCATAATTTCTTTAGTGCGTGGGTTGCCTTTGTCGTTGTCTAGGCCAGCGGCACGCTTAAGTAACGTTTGAACATGTTCAGTTTGTAAAGTATTGATAGTAGTCATAGTCTTAGTCTCCGCGCTGCAATGCAGCGAGTTTTTTCCTGTTAGGTTTTTTATTTGATTGATGAAGGGTGCTGACACAAAGGTGTCACACTCATCGTCATAAAGGGGTACAGCGGTAAGCCCATTAAGACGACGTGTAAATGCTGGTTATCCTTCACCTCGAATATGCTGACATTGGCGTATTGACCAGCCACTCGCCAAAGGTGTACCCAAATGCCTTCTTCCTGCAGTCCTTCGGCATAGTTTTTTTCTTTCAACTTAATTGCATTAAATTCTTCTTCGCTCAGATGTGCTGGCGGTATCACAGTCATTTCAACTTTGAATAACATAATTTTTCCTTACTTCGCCTTGCGGGTGTATTGACGTAATTTGTCCTCATCGATTTCGAGCCCTAGCCCGGCTGTCGTAGGAACTTCAACGCCAAAGTTGTGATAATTTAGAGGGGATTTAACGATGTCATCGCTCTGCAGCAGTGGGCCAAACATCTCGGTGCCAAATTCAATAACGGGTAGGGTCGACCATGCGTGTAACGCGGCTGTGGTACCTACAGTGCCTTCAAGTAGCGTGCCGCCATATAGCCCAATACCTGCAGCGTTACACACAGCAGCCACATCAAGTGCAGCAAATAGTCCACCTGCTTTGCCTATCTTAAGGGCCACTGAACCGGTAAAACCTTGTTGAGCCAACAAAAGGGTATCTGTGCTATCAGCAATAGACTCATCAGCCAAAATACCAATGTTAAATTTCTTCGACAGACGCACTAGGCTGGCAAAATCTTTTGCAGGGGTCGGTTGCTCGACTAAATCAATACCTGCCTCTTGTAGTGCAGCCATACCATAAGTAGCTTGAGGCTCGCTCCACGCTTGATTAACATCAACACGAATACTTACGTCATCGCCTAACGCTGCTTTGATCTTGCCCACATGCGCAACATCGTCACGTACTGAACGAGAACCAATTTTCAGTTTGAAAATGTTATGGCGCTTCTCGGCTACCAGGCCTTTCGCTTCTTCGATGTCCTTTTCGGTATTGCCTGACGCTAATACCCAAAGGCAAGACAAATGATTGTTGCAAGCACCACCAAGTAAGGTTGAAACCGGCACACCAAGTTGTTTACCAAGTAAATCAAGCAGGGCTGTCTGCACCGCAGATTTGGCTATAGGGTTGCCTTTAAAAGCAAGGTGTAACTTGTTAATTAATGCTTTTGGGCTGGCAACTGACTGTCCAATCAAATAAGGTGCTAAGTAAGTGTCAATGTTGGTTTTGATACTTTCTGGGCTCTCAGCACCGTACGCGAGACCACCTATTGTTGTACCTTCGCCAATACCTTCAAGGCCGTTGTCGTCGGTAATTCTTACGATAACCATCGACTGAACCGCCATAGATGTCATGGACAATTTGTGTGGTCGTATCGTAGGAATATCGACAATGTAAGTTTGAATCTGTGATATCATATAAATGTTAATTTTGTGTTGCCAGTAAATGTCTACATGTAACCTACAAATATTTTTTGTTAACAACCAATATTGATTTAGTTAGTATCGATACCTAGGAGGTATGGTGGAGTTAAGGCATTTACGCTACTTTTGCGCGGTAGCGGAAGAAAAGAACATGACCAGAGCGGCCGAAAAGATATTTATGGCACAGCCACCTTTAACAAGACAAATCAAACAGTTAGAGGAAGAGGTTGGCGTTCAACTCATTCAGCGAGAAGCCCGTGGCATTACCCTAACCCCCGCTGGCGAATACTTCTGGAAACAGGCCCAACTCATACTTGAAAAGTTAGCTTCATGTGTTGAAGAAAGTCGGCGAATTGATGCAGGAAAAAAGCGTATTTTCAGAATTGGCTTTGTTCCGTCCATTTTTTACGGACAACTTCCCCAGCTAGTAAGGCGTTTAAGACAGCAGCACAAAGTGGATGTTGAACTGCACGAAATGAAAACCGGTGAACAAATTGAAGCCCTTAAGGCAGGTAAAATTGATATGGGCTTCGGTCGGGTTGTGATGCCATCACTGGAAGCCGATGTGACTCAGAAGTTGCTGTTCAGCGAGCCTATCCTTGCCGCTCTACCTGTCCATCATCCACTAGCGAATGACGATGTTGATATGGCAGAGCTCGCGGCACTGCCGTTAATTACCTACCCAGGTGGTAAGCCTCCAACGTTTGCTAACATCTGTTTGGATCTGTTTGCCAGTCGCGGGTTGAGAGTCAGAGTTGCCCAACAAGTTAATGATATAGGCACTGCACTGGGTCTAGTTGCATCAGATATGGGCTTCACCCTTGTTCCTGAACAAGTGATGCGCATGAATAGAAATGGTGTAGCGTTTGTTCGGCTTAACGACGACGGCATAAACAGCCCGGTTTTTCTCAGTAAACGCGAGGAAGCCGAAGATGACATCATGGCTGCGGCCATGGTGATATTAGATGAGTTGGTGCAAAACCGACTAGAAGGTCGCTACCCCTAAAACGGGTCAGCGCAGATCTTGTCTTATTTGCTCAGCAGCATGCTTAAGTACAGGAATACAATGCTCGGTAATGGTCTCTAAGCTCACCCTTAATGCATTGGTACTTAAGTTCATCGCCCCCAACAATTCACCGCTGCCGCTAAACACGGGGACAGCAACCGAACGCAACCCCGCTTCAAGCTCTTGATCAACAATGCTGTAGCCTTGTCGCTTAACCTTAATCAGTTCCTGCTCTAACGCCTGTGTAGCGGTAATACTCTTCTCAGTGTGTGGGTGTAACTGTGCTTCATTCACCCACGTTGTTAATTCTGAAGCGTCAAGATGTGCCGCAAGTACTCGCCCCATTGATGTATACGGTGCAGGCAGTCGAGTGCCCGTTGTTATGTTAATCGACATAAGACGATGAGATGCCGGTGAACGCGCCACGTACACCACTGACTGTCCATCTAACTTCCCAAGAGAAGCCGACTCCCCTAATTCTGCTGTAATCGATTTAAGGTAATGCTCGACCACTGCAATATAACCATTGCTGCTGGTATAAGCTTGCCCTAACGACAACACTTTAGGTGCCAAGGCGAAGAGTCGACCTTCGCGACGGATATAGCCAAGAGAATGCAATGTGAGCAAAAAACGACGCGCTTTGGCCCTATCAATACCCATTTTTTCAGCTACTTGCGATAAGGTCATTTCTTTGTTTTGACCATCAAACGCCCCTAACACCTCTAGTCCGGTAGCAAGCGCGCTTATGTAATCGCGATGGGTTGACGGTATTTTTTCTTCACTCATGCACTGTGTCTCTTGTTGGTTCTTGCGAATTATTTCTTATTGTTTAACAAAGTGCCAGTTCTCTTATGAATTCAGCAACATAAATTGGTCTGACTGATCGTCCTAGCAATTTTTTAACATTTATTACTTGACCTAAACAATCAAAATTATTAATTTGTTCGCACTATGAATCAACATTCGTATTGCGAACTTTTATTATGACACAATTTACAACACTTTCAAAAGCTATTGAAGATGGCATCAAGGACGGTGACATCGTTGCGTTAGAGGGATTCACTCACCTTATTCCTTTCGCTGCAGGGCATGAAATTATTCGCCAAGGGCGCCGCAACCTCACATTGGTAAGAATGACCCCTGATCTTATCTACGATCAGCTAGTCGGTGCAGGATGTGTTAGCAAACTTGTATTTTCATGGGGAGGAAACCCAGGTGTAGGTTCTTTACACCGCGTACGTGATGCCATTGAACACGGCTACCCCGCCCCGCTTGAAATTGAAGAGCACAGTCACGCAGCAATGGCGAATGCTTATGAAGCGGGCGCATCAGGCTTACCCATAGCGCTATTCAGAGGTTATGTAGGTAGTGATCTACAGCACGTTAACCCCAACATCAAAACCGTTACTTGCCCGTTTACTGGCGAAGCGCTTGCAGCGGTGCCATCTATTAAACCCGATGTGGGCATAGTCCATGCGCAAAAAGCAGACCGTGCAGGAAACGTACTCATTGAAGGTATTTTAGGGGTGCAAAAGGAAGTTGTGCTCTCTTCGTGCTACAGCATCGTCACCGTTGAAGAAATTGTGGACGACTTGGAAGCAGGTCCAAATAGTTGTGTGCTTCCCGCTTGGACTATCAACGCCATTGCCACCGTACCGTTTGGCGCTAAACCGTCTTATACACATGGTTACTACCCGCGCGACAACAGTTACTACAAGAAGTGGGACAGCATAAGCCGAGAGCGCGAGCCATTTTTAAAGTGGCTAGATGAAGAAGTATTCCAAGCAGGAGAATAATTATGACCGAACAATATACTTCAGACGAAATGATGACGATTACCGCGGCCCGTGCTTTGAATAACAATTCGACTTGTTTTGTGGGCATAGGCTTACCAAGTGCTGCAGCGAACTTAGCACGCCTTACTCATGCCCCTAACATAACACTTATTTATGAGTCAGGTACAATAGAAACCAAACCGCAGATTCTGCCCTTATCTATAGGTGATGGCGAACTTTGCGAGTCGGCGCTTACCACCGTTTCGGTTCCCGAAATGTTTCGTTATTGGCTGCAAGGTGGTCATATTGATGTAGGTTTCCTTGGCACCGCACAAGTAGACCGATACGGCAACATTAACACCACGGTCATCGCTGCATCACACAAAGACAGTGGCCCTGATGGCGCTCACAGTTATGCCAACCCTAAAGTGCGTCTTCCTGGCGGTGGCGGTGCACCAGAAATTTCAACCAATGCAAAAGAAGTGATCATCACCGTAAGGCATTCAAAGCGCACTTTTGTTAAAGATGTCGACTTCATTACCACATTGGGTTTTGGTCGCGACGGTCAAGGCCGCAAAGGCAAATCTACGCGGGGTAAAGGCCCAACTTTGGTGATTTCTGACCTTTGTATATTAAAGCCAGAAGATGAAACCAACGAACTTATTGTAGTGAGTTTGCACCCTGGCGTTACAAAGCAACAGGTAATTGATGCCACTGGCTGGGACATTCGCTTTGCTGACACACTTCGAACTACAGATGAACCCACCACCAGCGAAATTGATGTATTGAGAGAACTAAAGCGCGTTACTGAAGCGGCACACAGTCAAACGGAGACTGCGTAATGAACGTTTATTTATGTAACCCCAACCGCTCTGCCATTGGTCGTTATGCAGGTGGGCTAGCCAACATTCGCCCTGATGATCTGCTCGCGCAAGTTATTCGTGCAGTACTAGCGCAGTGCCCTCAATTACCAACTGAAAGTATTGATGATGCGTTTTTCGGCTGTGCCAACCAAGCCGGTGAAGACAACCGCAATGTGGCTAGAATGGCCACATTGCTTGCAGGCGTACCATTTTCGGTACCAGCCACCACAATTAATCGTTTGTGTGGTTCTGGTATGGATGCCATTGGCCTTGCCTATCGTTCAATTGCATCAGGTGAAGCAGACCTTATTCTCGCTGGTGGCGTTGAGTCTATGTCGCGAGCTCCATTTGTGATGGGTAAAGCACAAAACGGATTTGACCGTTCACAAATACTTGAAGATACCACCATGGGTTGGCGCTTCATTAATCCTGCATTAAAGCAGCAATACGGCACAGAAACCATGCCTGAGACTGCAGAAAATGTAGCAGCGAAATTCTCGATTGGCCGAGAAGCACAAGACAACTTTGCGTATCAGTCTCAGCTAAAAGCGGCTACAGCTCAAGCGTCTGGACGTTTTGCTAAAGAAATAACGCCTGTGACCTTTCAACCCAGAAAAGGCGATGCCATCGTCATCGACAAAGACGAGCACATACGTCCTCAAACTACATTAGAGGCATTGGCAAAACTAAAAGCACCGTTTCGTGAAAATGGCTCGGTTACCGCAGGTAATGCATCGGGTATTAACGATGGTGCATCGGCCATGCTTGTAGCAAGTGAAGCAGCCGTTGAACGCTATAAACTAACGCCTGTTGCTCAAATTAAAGGGATGGCTACCGCTGGCGTTGAACCCACTATCATGGGTGTAGGTCCAGTACCTGCAGTTAACAAATTGCTTGCAAAACAAAAGTTGAGCCTAGACGATATTGGCACAATTGAACTTAATGAAGCCTTTGCAGCGCAAGCATTGGCCTGTATGCAGGAGCTTGGACTTAGTGCAGATGATCCAAGAGTGAACCCTAATGGCGGTGCCATTGCACTTGGCCATCCGCTCGGTATGTCGGGGGCACGCCTACTACATACCGCCGCATTACAATTTGAACAAACCTCGGCCGATTACGCACTATGCAGTATGTGTATTGGTGTTGGCCAAGGTATAGCGACACTGCTAAAACGCATTTAGGAACTCAACATGGCGACAATATCAGAGCAAGGTATTCACTACCAGTTCATAGAAAATAAGCACAAACCCGTTTTAGTGCTAGCTCACCCATTGGGTATGAATATGCGTGTTTGGGGCTACTTGGTACAAGACTTAATGGTGAACTTCAGTATTTTGCGTTATGACCTACCTGGACACGGTGACAGTGTAGCGTTCCCCGCCAATACGAAAAGCCTTGGTGAATCACAGTTAGTTGACGACTTATTAACCCTATGTAGCTCTCTAGGTATCGATAAGTTTCATTTCATGGGTACGTCAATTGGCGGAATGTTAGGTCAACAACTGTTAATTTCCCACCCAGAACGCTTGTTAAGCACGGTGTTAACCAATACTGCTATGAAAATAGGTTCCACTAAAACATGGCTGGAGCGCCAGAAAAATGTGACCAGACAAGGGCTTGAAACCCTAGCGGCTACCTTAGTTCCAAGATGGTTTAGCCCAGTGAGTACCAAACGTGTCCCCACGTTACTGTCCCAATGGGAAGGATTACTAGCGAACGTTGACGATCACTCTTACGGTTTATTGTGTGCGTGGTTAGGCGAACGAGACACGCATACACAGCTTAAACCTAATGGAGCACCTATTTTGCTTATTGCAGGTGAAGATGATGTCGCTACACCAACCTCATTATTACAAGCACTAGGCGAAACCCTAAGCGCACCTGTGATTGAGTTAAAGCAAACTGGGCATGTACCTTCAGTTGAAGCAAGTCGCGAGTTTGCTTTGCTGATACAAGAGCATTTGGAGAAGATCATATAAAAAGCTCCTGAATCTGAAAAGCTGTTTAATAAAAGAATGGGATGCTACTAGAAATTATAAGGCTAACTCAGTAAGACAGATATTCATTCTTAACAGAACGCGTGACTCTGATGTCATAAAATATGTTAAGTAACAATTAAGCTATGATCGACGAAGTTATGTAAAACTACGGTCAACTAGCAATTACAGCATTTAACTGTCTGAAAAAGCGATTCCGAATACGGGTTATAATTAGTTACATCTATTGGCTCATAACTAATTAGAAAATTATGCCTATAGGTTTTGACTTGAACTGACAAGCAACATTAAGACTTAAGCGGAAGTTGAATATCCAGCAGATGATTTTAGCCTTCTCGCTATTTGAATTAACTGGAATTAGAAATTTTCAGCGTCTGGCTATTAGGCTCTTCCTTTCCGTTGAACACCTGTAAAATCAGACTGTCTGCTATACGCTCATTGAGCGTCTGTCAGGCTGCGGCACGACTGTGCTGAGTGCAACCTTGCTGAATGCTCTATCAAAGAATAGACGAGTTGCAGACTATTGAATTGGGTAGATTGTTTAAACTAACACTCGCTCCATAGTCAATCTTTGTAGCTGTGGCTACGATATAAATCATATTTAAGATACACGTTCAATTAAACTTGAAAGATTTGAAGATCAGACGCTAACTGATGAGGAAATTAAAGCTCACGGTTCATTAACAAGGGTAAGCGCATTGGATCCAAAGGACTTCGAATAGAGGCCTTTCAACATAACTTTGAAGGTTATCTCTACCTCTCATTCAATCTTCAAAGTTCAACCATCTCCACCCGCAGAGAGGTAATGAATATCCGATTTAGGTTAACTCAACTTGAAAGGTAGCCGCATTAATACAAATGAATGCTCTTCAAACAAAGACTCCGTGCTCAAGACGCTGAATAATTTCAATAACTGCATTTCCTCCTGCACTGGTTGAGAGTATATCAATTGGTTTATTGCCACCAAGGCCTTTTACCTTCGACTGAAACCAAATGGCTGCCTTTTTGTGATCCCCCTCAAAAAAGACAATAGCGGCAGAAAATACACAAACAACGCGGTAGATATTGTCGCTTTCCTCGGCAGTGAAACGGCCAACTTCTTTTCGATTTTCAAAGACCACCGGGGTTATAGACAAGCAAGTAGCCAGCTTTGTTACATCGATACACAGCAGTTTAGCTAAGCGTATAAAAGCGGCATAGGAAATTCCACTGGTGATAACAGCATGAAGCGCAAGATCTCCACCCGGGAGCCCAAGTTCATCCAAAAGCGCGTTATTAGACTTTTCGTTCAAATTATACCTTGTCATATAAGAATTACCATTTACGAATTAAGAGGAACCATCATTGCTGCCGGTGAACAATTCATCAGCGTTATTAGCAATAGCATCCACAATCTCATTAATCCCTAATTTATATTCTTTTGCCCAACTATCTACTTTTTTAGTTAAGCCTACTAATGTAACAAGATCATTTATTGACTCAGCTGAGTTCATTACCTCAGGGGGCATACCTAAGCGAATGTTATCGATGTCACCATCTGATACAATTATCGAAGTATAATTGTCAGTAAGATAGACGCTATTAGCCGTGTAAAAGTGATATTTCCCATTGACGATTTTGACTTCACGAATATAACTTGACGCAAACCAGTCATCTTTAGAATACCGAGTGCTCACGTGGTCAATAACGTAACCAAACAGAAACGAAATTTCAGTGTTGTCTATGTAACATCTTCGAACATCACGTAAAGTGCCAGTTAACAAATAACTGTCATCCATATCTTTTTCCTTATATAAACCAACTTGCTATCCTAAGTTAATTTCATGCCATTTTAGATTTTTATCTATGACGCTCTTTAAAAGGTTAAGGTCAATTTTATCTACGTCAGAGTATACGCTCAACGTTATATCATCATCTATTGAATGCCCTGCTAGTCGTTTGACGAGATACTTCTCTACACCATTGTTTATACACGTCGATATGAAAGTTCGACGCGTGCAGTGAAAACAAATCAAAGTTCCTTTTTGCTCCTCCTTGTCTTTATCTATCCCTACTTTTTTAAGTACGGTACGACTGAACCAACGACTTATCGGATCTCCCCAACCTGCGCTACTGGGTTCCGCTTTTCCATGGCGAATTTGAGGGCAGAAAAATTCTTCTTTATGTTTCTTTAACATCTCTACATAGTCAAGAATCCCTTCATTCAGTAGATACTGAGCGATTGGGATAACTCGCTCAGAAGCCTCATTCTTCAAATCTAAACCACGTAGATCAAAACACCACACATCATCAATTTGCTTAATGTTTGCCACTGGAAGTGCTGACAGTTCATTGAGGCGCATACTGGAGTATAAACAAACCTTGAGGTACCATTTCGCATCATTGCGGAAGGTTTTGGCCTCACTTCCGTGTTCCGGCTTGTATCGAAGAATTTTTCGAACTTCTTCAACGGTAAACGAGCGTCGTGTGGGAGGCTTCGATTTTCCTCTTGCCTTTTGAAATGCACTGTTAGCAAAAGGGTTCTTGATATCAGCGTCGGTGTTTTCAATTATCCAGGAAAATAATGTCCGGTAGTTTGATAAGTACATATTTTTAGTAGTAATACTCATTGGTCTGTCATTGCAATTCTTACTTTGGTTTGACTTGCGCTGAGTGAGTGCCGTCTTCACTTCTTGTACTTTCTGCTTTTTCCAATCTCTTACGTCACTGTCATCGGGCCAAATCTCTTTTAACAATGAAAACGACGCTTTGTACTTGTCGATAGTTCTGTCTGCGATAGTTCCCTGCTTTTCATTCAAGAATTTATCCATTTGCCCAAACAAACTAAAGTGAGTGTTCTCAACAACATCTGTAGGAGTAGCTTTCTCAGTAGCTTTTTCCTTAATGGTTCTGAACATAGGTAACAGACTGATCATATCTACCATACCGCTTAATAGCTGCTCTTGGGTAAAGGTGGCAGAACTACTAGCTATAGGGCTATCTTCGCATTCATAAACCTCATCAAAAGTATCGAATTTTCGGTTCTCTCTTGATAATGCAGCCATGAGCTCATTTAACATCTTAACGCCACGGACATATCTGTTATCGACCTCAGGCTTTTGAATGTTCTTAATTGGTTGATGCGGTAAAAGTATGTCAACGAGCTCGCGCCTAGTGTTTACATCACAAAAGCGGCTTAGATCTGAGGTTGCGCTATTAAGAGCATCTTCTTTCATTGAATCTAGCGCCCCCAATTGGGTCGCCACACCATGATTAATAATCTCCTTGCCAGCAGCTAATAACAAACGATACTTGTCTTTCAGTTGCTTTTTATACAGTTGCTGCGCTAGAAGATACTGAGGGGTGTACTCCTCTGGGAACGGCGTCAATTCGCCTATGCAAGCGAGAGTTTCAGCTGGATCTACCGTCGCGCCTTTGCTCAACACTCCTTGGTTATGGGTATTTCTATCTACATCTATCATGTTCACATCCTTGTCTTTTATCAAATTACACTTGATGTAAAGAGCAAGCCATCTCGCGGTGTCATAGTCGGTAGTACCCAACGAAGCAACGAAATACTTGTCTTTTAGACAAACATGACATGTTTGATCAAAATTTCCGTATCGGATTCGAAAAAAATAATTAGACGAATTTTTGAATTTATATAGGTAAGTTGGTGAGCGGTTTTGCATGCTTCTCTGCCTTTTTGTGACAGAGTTCTGTGACAGAGTATATTCTTAACCAAGAATCAAATACAACGAAGCCCCGTAAATACAGGGCTTCAGTCGTTATTTGGCGGAGAGAGAGGGATTCGAACCCTCGTTAGGTTTAACCCTAAACACACTTTCCAGGCGTGCGCCTTCAGCCACTCAGCCACCTCTCCAAATTTTTGTGCTATTTGCGGTGAACGCAAATAACGAAATACTGCCAAAGCATTTGCCTAGAGCGCGCGTATAGTAGGTAAAGCGAGTGTCTTAATCAAGACGTTGCGCGAAAAAACACGCTAACTGCTGAATAATTACTCGTCTTTACCTTAATAAGCGTTATAGGCCGCCTTTTGCTTTTAGTTCTTCTGAGAAAGTGAGCATACGATCGAGTGGGATTAAAGCGCCCTCACGCAGGCTGTCGTCAACGAAGATCTCATGGCCTTCATATGTAGCGCCTAATGAGGCTTTTATCGCCTCAAGGCCGTTCATGGCCATCCACGGGCAATGAGCGCAGCTCTTACACGTTGCGCCGTTTCCACCAGTCGGTGCTTCAATAAATGTTTTATTGGGCGTGAGTTGCTGCATTTTATAAAAAATGCCTTTATCGGTGGCCACAATGAAGGTGTCGTTGTCCATGGTTTGCGACGCTTTAATCAGTTGGCTAGTGGAGCCTACTGCGTCAGCCATGTCTACCACACTGGCAGGTGATTCAGGGTGAACCAATACTGCCGCGTTAGGATACAGTGCTTTCATGTCAGCCAGCTTCTGCGCTGAGAACTCATCATGAACAATACATTCGCCCTGCCACATCAACATTTCCGCGCCAGTTTGTTTGGCAATGTACGAGCCTAAGTGACGGTCAGGCCCCCAGATGATTTTTTTACCTTGGCTATCTAAGTGCTCAACTATCTCTAATGCAATACTTGAGGTCACTACCCAATCTGCTCGGGCTTTTACGGCAGCCGAAGTATTAGCATAAACCACGACCGTGTGATCGGGGTGTGCATCACAAAACGCACTGAATTCTTCGATGGGACAACCAATATCCAGCGAACAGGTAGCTTCCAGAGTTGGCATTAACACCGTTTTTTCTGGACTGAGTATTTTTGCTGTTTCCCCCATGAAGCGAACGCCCGCTACAATTAACGTTTGTTCTGCTGCATCACGACCAAAGCGTGCCATTTCTAACGAATCAGCAACACAACCACCAGTTTCTTCAGCTAATGCCTGAATTTCAGGATCGGTATAGTAATGCGCAACCAGCACAGCATTTCGCTGTTTAAGCAAAGATTTAATCTCAGCTTTAAGCGATGCTCTACGGGCATCTGATAATGGCTGCGGTTTAGCGGGAAAAGGATACTCTACCTGTTCCACTCGAAAGGCTACTGACATTGACCTACATCTCGGTTGTGACAAGGGCGTGGATTATACCCAACTGTCATAAAAAATACATACTACTTAGTTAAGGATGATTGACCGATTTTCAACCACATCATTCTAAAAAAGTGAATTACACATGGAATAAGTGCTAGTTGAGGATTAACACGAGCCGGTAACCCCATTTTTGCAGAATTGTTAGCAGCAGATAGCCTAACAGCGCTACGTTTCTTTTACTTGAATATTGTGTTCTGGAGCAACTTTGGCGCAGCACACTAATAGGTAGAAGGGAATTTTTGAATATATCGCTTTGGGAGTGATATTTTTTATGTAGTAAGCTTGGTAGAAAGCACTTTATGAAATGATGGTGGGTCGTGCTGGATTCGAACCAGCGACCAATTGATTAAAAGTCAACTGCTCTACCAGCTGAGCTAACGACCCATCAAATAACACATTTACTACTCACACATTTACAAATGAAACAATGAGCATACAAGCTGTTGGTATTAGCTTGATTGTACTTCGCTTTCAAATGATGGTGGGTCGTGCTGGATTCGAACCAGCGACCAATTGATTAAAAGTCAACTGCTCTACCAGCTGAGCTAACGACCCGTCATTTGGAGCCAGGAGAAGAATTGGTGGGTCGTGCTGGATTCGAACCAGCGACCAATTGATTAAAAGTCAACTGCTCTACCAGCTGAGCTAACGACCCAATCTTTCCTGATGTTGCCTGTGTCTTGGCAACGGCGGCATATAATACTCAGATTTTTATCTGACGCAACCCAAAAGGCGTTTTTATTTTGATTTTTGTAGTAAAAAGCTTTCAACCGCTCAAAATCAACACAAATCGCGCATAATTCCTACCACAAAACCATTATAAAACTTTTTTAGACCGACAAAATGTTACCGAATTAAGTCTAAAAAAATGCGTAGTTTTTGGAATTTCTTTAAAAATATACTTATAAATATTGTGTCTGGTTCAGTACAACAGAGGTATAAAATTTCAAAGGGGTGAAAAAAAACCTCTCGTTAAGAGAGGTTTTTTTATTATAGATTATTTAATCTAGATTCCGCTAACCGCTTTGCAGAAGAATTAGGGTATTCGCTAATCACTTGCTGAAAGAAGTTTCGCGCTCCACTACTGTCGCCAGTGCGTTCGGCAATGACGCCTAACTTTAATAATGCATCCGGACGTTTCACTGAATCAGAAAAACGGTTCGATACAATATTAAACTGCTCAATAGCGTCATTCCATTGCTGTTTGTTAAACAACAGCTGTCCAAGCCAGTAGTGCGCATTTGGCGCATATTCGCTATTCGGAAATCGTTGTATGAATGACTGAAAAGCAGGAATGGCTTTATCGTATTCACGAGATTTCAGAATAAGATTAACAGCACTGTCGTATGCTTCGTCCTCACCCTCTTGTGGGGATGATGAGCTTGTAGAAGGGGTAACCCCTGCAGAATTGCTTTGCGAAGCGCCAGTACCACCTACGTTTGCCAAACCGCCTTGTTTAAGTGCCTCAACACGCTTATCTATCTCAAGGTACAATTCACGCTGACGTTCAAGCACCTTTTCCAGCTCGTTGGTGTTAACTTCAACAGACCCTCGCAATTGGTCAACTTCGCTTTGCATGTTGTCCAATTGGGTTTGTAAACGGTGCTGCATTTCAGTTCGGCTTTTAACAATACGTTCTAAAACCGCAATACGCTGTTCTAGGTTGCTGCCGCCATTGGCATCTACCACTGGCGCCTGTGCGAAAGCTGAACTTGAAATAGCAAAGGCGGCACACAAGGTGACGCCTGCTTTAATAGTGTTAATTGCTGTAAAAGCCATTATCGGTAAACAACCACTCCGCGACGATTTTGCGCGAATGCATATTCAGTTGAACCCATTACCGCAGATTTTTCTTCTCCGTATGAAACAACCGTAATTTGACTGCTGCTTACACCAGCGTTCATTAGGTAAGTTTCAACAGACTGAGCACGACGCTCACCTAGTGCAATGTTGTACTCAGGCGTACCACGACTATCAGTGTGACCTTCAATAGTCACTTTCGTGCTAGGGTTTTTCACCAAGAACGCTGCATGTTTATCAAGTAAACGTTGGAATTCTGGCTTGATACTAGCGCGGTCAAAATCGAAGTAAACGGTTTGTTCGTTTTTCAGCGCTTCCATTTCTTGCTGAACCATTTCTTCTGAACGCTTCATACGCTGAGCAGCTTCTGCTTCTACGCGCTGTGCTTCAGCTTGACGAGCATCTTGCTCTGCTTGTGCTTGTTCTTGTGCAAGACGGTTACGTTCAGCGGCTAGCTCTTCTTCGCTAGGGCCAGACGAACAAGCCATCATGGTCACCACTGGCAAGGCGATAATGAAGCTCTTCATTAATTTATTCATTTGCATCCTACTAATCCTTAAATGTTATTGTTTGATATTTCAATTGTTAGAACAAAAATGGTGACCAACTTGGCGATTTCACTTGCCCATCGGCTGCAGGTAATCTGGCTTTAAAGCGCCCATCAAGAGAAACAAGTGAAAGTACTTGTGTCCCTTCATGAAGGGTACTATAAATAATCATACTACCGTTAGGCGCTACACTAGGAGACTCATCCAAAAAGGTTCTTGTTAGTACCTGAGGAGAGCCACCGTCTAATGCCTGCTTAGCAATATGGTAGTTTCCATTGGTTTGATTAACCACTACCATTTGCTTACCGTCGGGCGTTAATGTAGCACCCAAGTTCTGTTCGCCTACAAAAGTAACGCGTCTTACCTTTCTAGAATTTAAATTTACGCTATATATCTGGGGTTTACCACCCCGTTCAGAGCTAAAAATTAAACCACTACCATCAGGTAGCCATGAAGGCTCTGTATCGATAGCGCGGTTGCGCGTTACTCTAGTCAAATTTTTCGTAGCAAGATCCATAACATAGATCTCTGGGTTCCCATCTTTCGATAAAACCATTGCAAGTTGCTTGCCATCTGGTGAAAACGAGGGACTCCCATTAATACCAGGAAAATCGGTTACCGTTGTACGTTTGCTAGTATAAATGTCTTGTATGAAGATTTGAGGTCTACGGTTTTCAAAACTTACGTACGCTAGCTTTTCACCGTCTGGTGACCAAACCGGAGACATTAAAGGCTCAGGTGACGACAACAAGCGTGTTTCGTTCTCGCCATCATAATCTGAAATTACTAGTTGGTATGGTTTTTCGTACGCATCTCTATCACGTACAATGACATAAGCAATACGGGTTAAGAATGCACCGCGAACACCTGTTAACTTTTCATACACGACGTCACTAATGCGATGTGCGTATTGCCTAAAGTCTCTAGGGCTAATAATAGATTGGCGCGCTGCTATTACATGTTCGTTACTTACAACTAACTCACCATTTTTTAATACCTGAGACTGGCCACCGTCTAACTGCCCTTTTAGTACATCGACCAGTTGGTAAGAAACTAAATATTTATCGGTACCTTCAGGTTCAATACTACCGACCAAAACGGTATCAACACCAAGAGACGCCCACGCTGAGTAATTAACCTCATCAGCGGTTTCAGGCATTTGTGGCATTTTACTTGTTGCAACGGGGCTAAATTTACCACTGCGCATCAGGTCTGCCATGATGACTTCAGAAATATCGCTAGGCAATGTGCCTGTACCTTTCCACTTAAACGGCACTACACCAATAGGTCGAGCGCTGTTTATGCCTTCGGTGATCACAATTTCTAATGTCGCGAACACCTTGGCACTAAATACCATCGCGATGGCGGCTATCCATAAACCTGTTTTCTTCATTGCACTACAGTTCCACTTTTAAGTTAATATCTTTTAGTTGCTCATAGACGTCGGCCGCATCTGAGACCGGCAGTTCTTCTGCGCGGCGTACGGCACTTTCTGCCGCTCTGCATAGGGCATCATGCCCGCCTAAGATACGTATGCTAGTCACAAAACCTGTGGTAGCCAATTTGATATTCAATCTACATACCTTACCTTTGAAGCTGTCATCGTTGTACAAGTTCCGTTTTATCGTTTGCTGAATTAATGCGGTATAACGCTCTACTTCAGTTAGAACTTGTGCACGTCTTCGTTGCTGCTGAGCCGCTTGCTCCTGCGCAAGTTGCTCTTGCATAATTCTCTCCATCTCAGCATTTTCAGCGGCTTCTTTTTTCTTGCGCTCTGCATCGGCTTTCGCTTTCGCTTCACGTTCTTTGCGCTGTTGTTCCTTTTGCGCTGCCAACTGCTCTAGCTGTTTTTGACGTTTGAATTCTGCTTCTTCAGCTTGCTTCTTCTCTCTAGCCTGCTTAGCCTCTGCCGCTCGTTTACGCTTAGCTGCAGCAGCCTGCGCTTCCTTCTTCTTTCGTTGCGCTTCTAACTCTCTCGCTTGAGCTTGTGCCTGCGCTTGTTCCCGTTTGGTATCGGCAATGGCTTGAGCATCAATAAAGGTAGCTTCAATAACCGGCGCATTAGTGGCCATTGTCGGCAAAGGAGAAGGTGAAAAGCTGACGCTAATTAGCAACACTGCAGCCACCACAAGGTGGAGTGCGATAGATTTATAAATGCCAACAGAACTTGCAGTCATCAATAAACCTACTCTGGCTCAACGGGGTCTGTCATTAAACCTACAGAAGGCACGCCCGCGCCTTGCAATAACACCATAAGTTGAATGACTTCATTATAAGCAACTTGTCCATCTCCTTTTACTACCACTGGCGTATTAGGATCTTTTTGTAGCTGAGCTTGTACTAACGCTGCTAAGTCTTCTTGTTCCAGGGGCGACTCTTGGTCGTCTCCCACATTAAGAAAATAGCGACCTTTAACGTCTACTGACGCAATAATAGGTGGATTATCTTCTTGCTCAATAGGATTCGCACTCGCTTTAGGTAAATCAACTTTAACCCCTTGCGAAATTAGCGGAGCCGTTACCATAAAGATAATCAGTAGCACCAACATTACATCGATGTAGGGCACTACGTTAATTTCAGAAACCGGCCTACGGCGCTTTCTTACATACATAATAATTCCTCTCTCACCAGTGAATTAAGCTCGCATCAATGTTCGCATTTACGCTTGCGGCTGCTGAGCTTGACCAGATACTGCCTGACGGTGAAGAATGGCAGAAAACTCTTCCATGAAGTTACCGTAGCTGTTTTCCAATTTTTCAACTTGGTGACTAAAACGGTTATACGCAATAACCGCAGGAATGGCCGCAAATAAGCCAATAGCTGTTGCAATAAGCGCTTCAGCGATACCTGGTGCAACCATGGCTAGCGTAGCTTGTTGTACTTCCCCTAGCGCGATAAAGGCGTTCATGATCCCCCAAACCGTACCAAATAGGCCGATATACGGGCTAATTGAACCAGCTGTTGCTAGAAACGGGAGTCGGCTTTCTAGTTCTTCTACTTGGCGAGACATTGTTACCCGCATTGAGCGATAAGTACCGTCTACAATAGCATTGGTGCCGGTATTTGATTTGCGTAAGCGGACAAATTCTTTGAAGCCGGCACAAAAGATAGTGCCGATACCTGATAAGTTAGGGCGAGCAGATAACTCTTGATAAAGTCGATTTAAATCAGCACCTGACCAAAACTTATCTTCAAACTGACGCATCTCTTCTCGTGCACTTGAAAGCGCCTTACTACGCTGAAAGATAAATGTCCAAGAGGCAACTGATACGCCTAATAAAAGCAACATAACAAGTTGAACAATAAAGCTGGCCTGCAAAAATAGGCCGATAAAAGTAAGATCAGATGACACGCGTTATTTCCCCTAACAATGTACGTGGTAGTCGTCTAGGCTTCATAGTATCTAGACTGACACAAGCAACTTGAATATCGGCAGATACCAAAGTTACATCTTGTTTATTTTTAATGGTTTGTTGAAACGTCATACTCGCACCTTTCAATTCTACAACCTGCGTTTCAATACTCAACAGATCATTGAATCGAGCAGGCGCATAGTTATGCATTTCAACGCGTTTGACGACAAAAGCGACCGATTGTTCCATTAATCTATCTTGTTCGAAGCCAAGGGCTCTAAGCCACTCGGTTCTTGCCCTTTCCATAAACTTGAGGTAGTTGGCATAATAAACAATGCCACCTGCATCGGTATCTTCGTAATACACTCTTACTTGGTGTAAATGCATAAATATTCTTTCACCGTCAATAAAATTCATCGATAATCAAGGTAATTGGCTGCATATCAGTAAATCTTCCCAACCTGCTCTTCACTCTCAATCTCAGCTACGTAGAGTGTTTAGCTGTCTTTAAAGATAAAATGATAAACTATTAACACCTTCGCAACACATTAGTTTTTCTAAGGCTAAAAAACAATTTTACTCAATTGCAAGAATACTAACTAAGCCTATAATACGCAGCATCAGTCCTACAGAGCGTAATGGTGTATCACACGGTTATGCAAGAGTTTTTCTCCTGTTAGACATGAGTTCCCTGGATTTATTTCCTTTAACACTTGTTGTTTTGGCCCGTTCATTGAGCGGGCTTTTTTTTGCCTGAAGAAAAGTGATGTACATAGCAGATATAAGTACATTGAGTATGAGCAAACGTAAGGTCTGCTCATACAACCATGCATACAGTGGGCAGTTAAGCTGAAGGAGTGAAGCCAAAATGAAGATACGCCCGCTGTGACACTATGCGTCCACGTGGAGTACGCTGCAGGAATCCTTGCTGAATAAGAAAGGGCTCTATTACATCTTCAATGGTTTCTTTCTCTTCACCAATTGCCGCTGCTAAGTTGTCTAGCCCTACTGGGCCGCCATCAAATTTCTCTATGATGGCACAAAGCAATTTCCGATCCATGTAATCGAAACCTTCTTTGTCTACATCTAGCATATCCAATGCCTTTGCAGCGGTTTCAACACCTACCGTACCATCAGATTTAATTTCAGCGTAATCTCGAACTCGTCGCAATAGCCTGTTTGCAATACGCGGTGTACCTCTAGAGCGACGTGCAATTTCTTGAGCGCCTTCTGAGCTCATATCCAAATTTAAGTAACTCGCACTACGAGCCACAATGGTGGTAAGGTCTTTAACCGAATAAAACTCTAATCGTTGAACTATCCCGAACCGGTCACGCAATGGTGAAGTAAGCGAACCTGCCCGCGTTGTAGCACCAACGAGTGTGAAGGGCGGTAAATCTAGCTTAATAGAACGAGCAGCAGGCCCCTCGCCTATCATGATGTCTAATTGATAGTCTTCCATCGCCGGATACAGAATTTCTTCCACTACAGGGCTTAATCGATGAATTTCATCAATAAAAAGCACATCGTTGCGTTCAAGGTTAGTCAGCAATGCAGCTAGGTCACCAGCTTTTTCAAGTACCGGCCCTGAGGTGGTTTTAATACTGACATCCATCTCGTTCGCCACAATATTTGCTAGCGTAGTTTTACCTAGCCCAGGCGGACCAAATATTAATAAGTGATCGAGAGCATCGTCACGCTTTCTAGCTGCCTGAATGAAGATTTCCATTTGCTCACATACGTGAGGCTGGCCTGTGTAATCATCAAGCATTTTAGGGCGAATAGCACGGTCGATAACTTCATCTTCGGTACTCGCATCAGGCGTAATCAGTCTGTCAGCTTCTATCATTATGGCTCTGCTTTAGTGTAAATCGGCAACGTTGCTCTATCATTCTTGGCATATTGAGCTTTGGCTCATTTTTAGCCTTAGTTTATTCTGGCCTTGCGTAACTAGGTTCAAATAGCGGCTTTTAAGGCTTCACGTATAAGCGACTCGCTTTCCATGCCCTCTTTATACACGCTATCGATAAGTTTACTGGCCTGCGCAGGCTTATAGCCTAGTGCCACTAGCGCGCTCTGGGCATCTTCTCTCGTATCGTTTACTTCTACTAACGTATTGGTATTAAGTAAATCACCACTTGGCGGTGGAATAGCAATACTTTGCACTTTGCCAAACTTCGCTAACCTATCTTTTAACTCAACCACTAACCTTTCAGCGGTTTTCTTACCAATACCCGGTAAACTTACTAGTGCCGAAACATCTGCATTTTGAACCGCTGACAAAAATTGGCCTGCGGACATACCCGATAATATGGTTAAGCCTAATTTAGGGCCTACACCGTTTGCTTTAATTAGCTCTCGGAATAATCCTCGCTCCATTTTATCAGCAAAACCAAATAATAATTGCGCGTCTTCTCGCACCACGAAATGGGTATACACAACGACTTCTTCACCCACGGCTGGCAATTGATAGAAGCTGGTCATTGGCATATGAATTTCATAACCTACCCCATTTGCATCTACCAATATTTCTGGGGGCTGCTTTTCGGCTAATGTACCGCGAATACGTCCAATCATGACTGCTCTCTTACCTGGTATTTTCCCAATGTAGGGAAATAAAACGAATAGGAAGGTTCTATTGTTTACAAAAAGTGATTACAAAAATGCACGCTTTTTATAGGCGAGCAAAGCAATTAGCGTAAACGGCCTCGCACGGTTTTACGTGCTTGCCCTGCCATATTAATAAGGCTTTGCTCGGTATGGGCATGACATAGCGCCACAGCAAGCGCATCAGCAGCATCAGCTTGCGGTGTACCGCTTAAACTCAATAAATGCTTCACCATGTGCTGCACTTGGGTTTTATCTGCACTACCCTTACCGACTACCGCTTGTTTAATTTGCCTTGCCGAATATTCTGCTACTGGCAGTTCACCTTGAGTGGCTGCCACAATAGCGGCACCACGGGCTTGCCCTAACTTCAATGCAGAGTCGGGATTTTTTGCCATAAACACTTGCTCGATAGCAAATTGCGCAGGGTTGTACTGGCGAATAATATCGCTAATGCCGGTATAAATATTGGCTAGTCTCGACGGCAAATCTGCCGTTCCAACGCGAATACAACCGCTCGCCACATACACAAGTTTACCCTGCTTACGCTCAATAACGCCGTAGCCTGTAACCCTAGAACCTGGATCTATACCCAGTATAACCATTAAGGTACGTTTGGTACAAACATTGATACCGCCTCTTTGTTTGAAGGCGACCAAAGTCGCGCTAATGCTTGTGCTTTATCTACCCACTCATACTGCAAATGTTCAGTAAGCACCAACGGCAAGGTACTGTCTACTTGAAGAGAAAAAACGTGTTCGGTGTTAAACCGTGTTCCGGGGGGATATCGATGCAACCAGCGGCTGCGAATTTCGTATTGGTTTTGTCTATTGTGGTTAAACATTTCTATAGACAGTTGTTTGGCGTCAATCCCTGTTTCTTCCGCTACTTCTCGGTATGCGGTTTCAATAGGGAGCTCGCCATCTTCCATTGCGCCGGTAACCGACTGCCAAAATTCAGGGTCGTCATTGCGCTGTAGCAAAAGTACCTTATGGTGCTGATCGTACAACACCACAAGGACCGACTCGGGCTTTTTATAAGCCATCGTTTACGACGGCTTTTTTACCGTTGCAATCGCCAACTCTTCCAACTGCTGTGGATTCGCTGGGCTTGGCGCAGACGTTAATGGGCATGCCGCTGTCGTGGTTTTAGGGAATGCCATTACATCTCGAATAGAACTAGCACCTGTCATAAGCATAACAAGGCGGTCTAAACCGAACGCTAGACCTGCGTGAGGCGGCGCACCAAAGCGTAACGCATCAAGTAAGAAGCCAAATTTATTCTTCGCTTCTTCTTCTTCAATACCCAAAATCTCAAACACGGCAGATTGCATTTCTTCGTTGTGAATACGTACTGAACCACCACCAAGCTCGCAACCATTTAATACCATATCGTAGGCATCAGACAATGCGCCAACCGGGTTTGCTTTAAGCTCTTCTGCGGTTAAGCCGCGAGGTGCAGTAAACGGATGGTGTATAGCATGAAGCTGTCCATCGAATTCTTCAAACATAGGGAAGTCGACAACCCACAACGGCTTCCACTCACCTTCTAAGAGTTCAAAGTCTTCACCTAGCTTAAGGCGAAGTGCGCCCATGGCTTCGGTAACTACTGTGTTAGTGTCGGCACCGAATAACAAGATGTCGCCAGCTTGAGCGCCAGTGCGCTGCAAAATACCGTCGGTAATATCTTCGCTTAAGAATTTAAGAATAGGTGATTGTAAACCTTCTTGGCCAGGTGCCATTTCGTTCACTTTCATCCAGGCTAAGCCCTTCGCGCCATATATGCCAACAAATTTAGTGTACTCGTCAATTTGCTTACGAGACATGCTCGCACCGCCAGGTACGCGAATAGCAGCAACACGACCTTTAGGATCGTTAGCTGGGCCACTGAATACTTTAAACTCAACAGTTTCAAGTAAGTCAGCAATATCGGTAAGCTCTAGTGGATTACGTAAATCAGGCTTATCGCTACCAAAACGCTTCATTGCTTCGGCGTAGGTCATGTGTGGGAAGTCACCTAAATCTACGTTCAGCATAGTGCTGAATAAATCTCGGATCATGCTTTCAGTAATCGCCATTACGCCATCGGCATCTAGAAACGTAGTTTCGATATCGATTTGAGTAAATTCTGGTTGGCGATCGGCACGTAAATCTTCGTCACGGAAGCATTTTACGATTTGATAGTATCTGTCCATGCCAGACATCATCAGCAATTGCTTAAACAATTGTGGCGATTGCGGCAGTGCAAAGAACTCGCCTTTATGCGTACGGCTAGGTACTAAATAATCACGAGCACCTTCAGGTGTCGCTTTGGTCAAAATAGGGGTTTCAATATCTAGAAAGCCTTCGCCTTCTAAGAAACGACGTACTGCCCCAGTTACCTTAGCGCGAAACTGCAAGCGCTGGCTCATAACAGGGCGACGTAAATCAAGGTAGCGGTAGCGTAAACGCTGCTCTTCAGAGTTCTCTTGGTTCCAATCAAGTGGTAGCGCATCAGAACGATTGATGATTTCTAGGCCAGTGCCCAAAATCTCGATTTCACCGGTACGCATATCTTTATTAATTTGACCTTCTGGGCGAGCACGAACTTTACCAGTAAGTTTCACGCAGAATTCACCGCGAAGTTTATTCGCTATGCTTAATACCTCTGGTAAATCAGGGTCGAATACCACTTGAACGATACCTTCGCGGTCTCGTAAGTCGATGAAGATAACGCCACCTAAATCACGGCGTTTGTTTACCCAACCACATAGGGTGATTTCTTGCCCAATGTATGATGAATCGATGTTCCCACAGTAATCTGTGCGCATGGTCGTTGACCCCTGATATTCTTATCTTGCGTTACACGATGGAAGGCAAACCCTTGAACCTGCTTGCCATTACTCTACAATGAGGCGATCGCGCCCCTTGCCATCATGCACTATGTGTTAAATTAAGGTCGCATAGTATAAACAAATGCGCAGTAAAGCCCAATGACAAATACAAACAATCCTGCAGTAACTAAATTATCAACTTCTTCGGCGCTACCCAAGGTATTTATTGGCTTGCCGCAGTGGCAGCATAGTCATTGGCCTAAAACTTGGTTTGCTAATTACCCGAAAAGTGACAATCAACTGGTTCATTACGCTAATGAGTGTAATACGGTTGAGGGAAATACGACCTTTTATTCTCTCCCCCATTCTGATGCGGTAGCACGCTGGGAGCAATCAGTAGGAAGCGATTTTTCGTTTACCTTCAAATTTAACCAACAAATTACCCACGTTCATCAATTATTGCACTGTGAAGATGAAGTAAATGAGCAATTACAAATTCTTGCGCCACTCAAGCACAAACTCGGTGTGATGCTGCTGCAACTTCCTGCAAGCTTTGGCCCTGAAAAACTAGAAAGGCTGGCTGCGTTTTTACACCATTTACCACGCCACATTACCGTTGCGGTTGAAGTCAGGCATTTGGCTTTTTTTGGTAAGGGCGATGAAGAAAAGAAATTGAATCAACTGTTAATTGAGCACAACGCTAACCGTATTATTATGGATACTCGCGCCTTGTTTACCGGCCCTGTTTCAAGGCTAGATACAGGGGCTAATACAAGGGCGAGCAACAGTGCGCTATTAAGTGAGGTACGACATAAAAAACCTAGAGTGCCGGTGAATGTGATTGCCACCGCGAATAACCCCGTCGTTCGTTTTGTAGGAAATGATACAGACGAAGATAATATTGCGTGCTTAACGCCTTGGGTAAATAAAATTCATCAATGGCGGCTAGAAGGAAAAAGCCCGTATTTCTTTTGTCATCGACCCGATAACAAAGATGCCCCGTGGTTGGCGCAGCAGTTTATTGATTTGTACAACCAAAAGCATGGTGATACGGCAATTCCTAACCTTGCCATTAAACAACAGCCGAGCCAAAACGCCTTGTTTTAGCATGCATTCTGATGCACATAAATTTCTTTAAAAATGCTGCTGTTTTACCTCTTTAAAATAGCAAAGCCGTGCACTATAAATTAAGAATATTAACTAGTGCTTATTCTTACCTTACTATAAGATGAAAGTTATTGAGACAGTCTCAATAGTAACTTTTTATTTAAGTGAAATAATTAATGGAATAATCAACGCTTGATCGCGAAACCTTGCGATTAAAAGCCCTAGAAAATTTAAATATTCTAGACACCAAACCCGACGCACAGCTAGATGCCGTTACCAAAGCAACCCAAGAATATTTTAAATGCAAAATTTGTTTGGTGAGCTTAATTGCCGAAGACAGACAATGGTTTAAGTCTCGCCAGTGTTTAGATGTGTCAGAAACACCGCGCAATATTTCATTTTGCACTTACGCGATAGCGGAAGAAGAATATTTGATTGTGACCGACGCAACAAAAGACAGCCGTTTTGCAGGCGGCCCCTTGGTTAAAGGTGAGCCTTACATTCGCTCTTATGCAGGCGCTATTCTTCGTTCAACCGATGGGTACGAGCTTGGCACCTTATGTGTTATTCATGATGAACCGAGAGAGTTTTCTGCTGAAGAAATTCTTATGTTAAAAGAGATGGCCAAGAAAGCGGAAACCATCATTAATGAGAATCAATGGTAGATTAACAATCGCTGACAAGGCTATAAAAGCCCACTAATCTAAATGAAAAAGCTGCCACATTGGGTGGCAGCTTTTACGCTTCAAAGATACTTCCAGTGCAGATCGTACTAGCGAAAGTCTCCTGCATCTAAGTCATGCTTCTTCATTAACTTATGCATATCGGTTCGGTTACGACCGGCTAGCTCAGCTGCACGGGTCACGTTTCCATCCGTCATTTTCAAAAGCTTGTTCAAGTACTGTTGTTCGAAGGCATCGCGGGCTTCGGTCAGCGTTGGCCAACTTTGCTTAGTGGCTGATAGTGCTTGCTCTACAAGATGCAGAGGCACTACTGGAGTTTGTGTTAACGCAACACATTGCTCTACCACGTTCACCAATTGACGCACGTTTCCTGGCCAAGATGATTTCACTAACAACTGCATTGCATCGTCTGAAAACTGGCTCACGTTCACACCATGACGCTGAGCACTTTGCTGTAACAATGAACGAGCGAGTAATGGAATATCTTCGCTACGCGCTTTCAACGATGGAAGCTTTAAGTTCACCACATTTAAACGGTAATATAAGTCTTCCCTGAAAGTGCCCTCTTCCATTTCTTTGAGCAAATCTTTATGCGTTGCCGAGATAATACGAACATCGATATCTACATGCTTACTGCTGCCTACAGGCCTAATTTGACGCTCTTGTAATGCACGTAATAGTTTTACTTGTAGTGTCATTGGCATATCACCAATTTCATCTAAAAATAAAGTACCGCCATCGGCTTCTCGAAATAAACCTGGGTGAGCAGCTACCGCACCAGTAAAAGCACCTTTAGCGTGTCCGAATAACTCTGATTCAAGTAAGTTTTCTGGCAGTGCGCCACAGTTAATGGCAACAAACGGCTTGTCACGTCGGTCGCTTGCCTGATGCATGGCATTGGCAAGTAATTCTTTACCTGTACCACTTGCTCCGCTAATGAGTACACTGACTTCTCGTTGTGCAATCCGGTACGCTTGATCAAGTACATTAAGCATATCTTGAGAGCGAGTAACAATACTTTTCGCCCATTCACCGGGCTGAGCCGCTTGTGACTGACTTAATGCTTTTTGTAACAAGGTACGAAGTTCATCATGATCAACAGGCTTTGGAAGAAAACCAAATACGCCACGCTGAGTAGCCGCAACCGCGTCCGAAATAGTACCGTGGGCGGTCATTAAAATAACGGGAATATCTTTTCGAATACCCATGATTTCTTCAAATAAACTTAACCCGTCAAGGCCAGGCATGCGCAAATCACTGAGAACCACGTCAAAAGCATCATTTTGAAGCTTTCTTAACGCCGCATTACCATCTTCAACCGCAGTAACTTGATAACCTTCACCTTCTAAACGAATGGTTAAAAGGCGAAGTAAACTTTTATCATCATCAACCAACAATAAATGGGGTTTGTTCTTGCTACTTTCATTCATTGTTAGTTGTTCCTGTTTTTATCCATAAGTGTTGCTTCAATTTGGAGTAGTTCTTCTAGTTTTTTCTGCTGAGCTTTAAGCTCAGCATACAGCTTTTGTAATTCTTGACCTCGAAGGGTGTTTTCTTTGCTTAATACACTCAACGCAGACTCAAGTTCCATTAATTGTTTGTTTGGGTTACTTACCACAACGTCAATAACCAACGCGGCAGCGTCGGTAAATTCAGGCATTAAATCATCTATAGAAAGTTGGGCTCGTAGCCTGTCTTGATACGGGGTATCGCTGGATAAGGATAAAAGGTAAGCGTGAATTTTGTCTTTTTTCGATTGACCAAGCGCTGTCAATTGCGCTTTGCGTTCAATCCAAGGCGTAGCATCAGCTTCAAGCCAAACTTCCAACCAGTAAGCCATGTCGCAATTGTAATCAAAATTTTCAGGTTCTGAAGTGAACAGGCAAATATCGTCATCTACAGCCACTTCAACGATCTGGGGTGGAGAAACTTCAATTTTCTGTTCGATTGGCTGCTTAGACAACACACTGCAACCCGACATCATCGTCAGGGCCAGTATCATACAACTTATTCTCATTTTATTTTTCCTGTTGAGGAATCGTCACCCTAAAGCACACATCAGCATAATCAACATCGACAACTTGCACGTCGCCATGCATCAGTCGCGCACAATCCGCAACAATCGATAAACCTAATCCTGTGCCTATAACGTTGTCATTTCTCGGCTCTGCGCCACGGGTGAAAGGTTCAAACAGTGTTGCAACCGACTCTTTGGCAATCCGCTTGCCCCGATTTGCAACGTCCAATATAGCAAAGTTATTATCTAAATATATATGTACATTGATGGGTCGCCCTACAGCACCATGAGCTACTGCGTTAGACACCAAATTGTCGAGTATTCGTCGGAATAACTCTTCGTCAGTCCAAATATGACTGCTTTCTACCGATACCGTCACTTCACGTTCTTGTAACGCCAGTGCGTAATCACCCAAACATGCATCAACCAACTTCTTCGCATCAGTTTTAACAATGTCGGGCTGAGCTTGCTGTAATAACAAATTATAATCGAGTAATTTTTCGATTAGTGTGTTCAATCTTTGCGTACTTGCGCTAAGAAGCGACAATATTTCACGTTGAGGATCATTTAAATCGCCCACAACATTTTCCGATAATAAACTACATCCTTCTTTAATGCTGGCTAACGGTGTTTTCAACTCGTGAGCAGCATGCCGCAACAATGCTGTGCGTATATGTTCCAATTGACCAAGGCGATCGTACAGCCAATGCAGATCTTTCTCCACATCTATTAACTCTCGCGGAGCTTGGCGAGACAAAGGGGGAAGATCACCTTGTTGATGAGCCACTATGCGTATTATTTGCTTTAGTTTATTGACTGGATTAACAATCAGTTGGCTTCCTAATAGGATAAGCAGCAAAGAAACACTTACCAACATCGCCGTAGACCACGCCTGCTTTGCTTGCATCGCGTTTAAGTCATCTTGCTGCACTTTGACCCGTTCGGAAATAGCAAGTTCCACGTCGCCTCGAAGTTGTGAAACACTTCGTGAGACGTTAGCTAGATACGCATTAAGTAGGAGTTGATCTTCAATTATGCGGTAATCAGAAAGGTCGCCTAATTGTTCTGACAACCTCTCGCAGGTTCTCTGAACAGATAAGGCTTGGCAAAGATTATCAGCAGCCACGGCAAATTGATCGAGTGCATTATCGGATAAGGTGGCAACTTTTTCGGTGCGAATAACGGCGTATTGGCGAATACTTCGCTCTAAATCAACAACAGCACCATCCAGGCGCTGCATATCGCCCACAACATCAACCACATACCGGGTTTCCAGCGTGGTCATTTGCCCCACTTTAGCTAAGTCACTTTGACTTTGCCACAACAGCGCAATTAATGGAATTAACGCCAGCACGAAGCTACCTAGCGTTAGTTGACGTAATGAGCCTAGCTGAACCAGCCGTTCACCAAATGAAAATTTCTCAATCAGAGTGGTATTCCTTCAAACAAGTACCGGCAGGCGCATCTGCTAGGCTTTTATTTATTTTGCTCGCTGACTGCCGCTATTTACTAACGGCAGATTTTGCATTTCCCGGTGTCAGTTTACTTTTTGCTAATTCGTCTTCGGTTAATTTGCCATCTTCATTGTCGTCAATTAACCCGAAATTACGCAATAGTTCGGTGTGACGAACCGCTTCTTTTAGTGATATCAAACCGTCTTTATTAGTATCTAGCTGCTGCATTAACGTTTTCGCAGGTGACGCATGCGCTTCAACTACCGAAATAGTCTGTATCGCCGTGATAGTCATTAAAATCAGAAAAACCTTCTCTAGTCGTTTCATCATGAATCCTCCGCATTACTGCTTGTTTATAATTCCCTTAAACTAACTTCGATAACGCTGTTAACTCTGATTAGATAAGCTAAAATTGAGCCAAAAATACAATTAAACTATATATCATACACTTACAGAAAATAAACTGACTAGTCTCCTGTTCGATGTATCTAGAAACAGACACAGTTACACAAACTCCTGTAAATGTATCCAACAACCCAATAAAGCGTCAAATAGGTTGCAAAAACAGCCTGTTAGAATAGCCTATTTAACTCCCTTAAAAAAAGAAATGCATTGGCATTGAATGCCTACCTAGGCTTCACTATTGTCTGTATTACCGATGTAAAATTGTTTAGGTGATTGAACAAGCTCATCCATAGGAATAGGTTTGCTAAACATAAATCCTTGAATGTAGTCACAACCGTGATCAATCAAATAATGCCACTGTGTTTCATTCTCAATACCTTCAGCACATACAGACAGTGAAAGACGTTTGGCCAAATCGATAATAGCGCCCGTTACCAAACGGCTTCTGTCTGATGTTTCTAACTCATGTACAAATTGCTTATCAATTTTTAGGGTATCGATACTTATTTGGGTCAAATAACTTAGTGAAGAATAACCCGTACCGAAGTCGTCAAGGGCAATGGCGCATCCCATGTTGCTCATGCGCTTAAAGAATTTATTTGAAGACGCAAAGTTCTCTAAGTAAGCAGACTCGGTTACCTCGAATTCTACATATTCAGGGTTTACATCGTAGCGCGTAAAAATCTCATAGATATTATCAAACAGGTTGCTATCACGAAGATCGTGCCCTGATAGATTCACTGACACGCGAAAACGATGGGGAAGCCATTCTCTTAATTTGGGCAGATCAATACAGACTTTTTCAATGACCCAGCGCGTAATGGCAGATATCTTGCCGCCTTGTTCCGCGATGGGTATAAATTCATTCGGGCTGACCAAGCCATATTCGGGGTGTTGCCATCTAAGAAGCCCCTCTAAGCCGATAACCTTCCCTTTTTGATCGACTTTAACTTGGTAGTACACCATAAACTCATCATTCTTTAGCCCTTGCTCTATGGCATTAGCTAAATGGAATTTACGCTTATGTGATTCCACCATATCAGGTGTAAATATGGTAAAGCTGCCACGCCCTTTAGCTTTAGAGCGGTACATGGCAAGGTCTGCGTTGCTCATTAATTCGCTTAAATCGTAGTCGGCGTCTATGGCTCGCGCTACGCCCACACTAACGCCGACAGACAATGATAATCCTCGTAATTCAAAAGGACTGGTAAAGGCATCAATTAATCGAATGGCCATATTTTCAAGAGTGGTATCTCGCGTTTCCCTGTCGGGTAGTACTAAAAATTCATCTCCCCCTAAACGGGCGACTAAATCCCCTTCCCGCAACAGTGCGCTCACCCTATCTGCCACTTCTATCAATATTAGGTCACCGGTCTCATGACCGAGTGAATCATTTATTCCTTTAAACCCATCTAAATCGAAAAACAGAAGCGCTAGATCATCATCATTTCTTCGAGCTCGAGCCAACTCTAAACGCAAATTATCAAGCACAAATTGCCTATTAGGTAACCCGGTCAGGCTGTCATAGTTCGCCAAGCGAATCATGGTTTCCTGTTGGTCGACCAACGTTTGATTTTGTTCATGATTAATGAGTAGTTCAACCTCTATCATTTCTAACAGGAGGTTGATGTTTTCTCCTAACTCCCCAATTTCATCTCTCGAAGTAAGGTTTTGCCGTAACGCATAATCCTTTGTATCGGTGACTTGTTTGGTGAAAAAACTCAACTCACTTAAAGGGCGAAATACACGACTAATAAAAAACAATGTGCCAATAATGCTTATTACCCAAAGCACGAAGATAAGAGGAACGACATTCAGCAATAAACTTTTAACACTACCGGTGAGAGGTGCCTTAGCATCCACGAAGAGTATCAAGAAGCCGTCTGGCTTTTGCGAAGAACCTATAGCCCTTCGCGCTATAATAACGTCATTTTCCGAGGATACGCCTTCGCTTAGAACAAATGGGTCGAGCGTATTGAAAAAGGGCTCATTTAACCTATCAGCAGATGGGCCTTCTTCTTCTAATAAAAGGGTAAAGTTACTGTCATAGATTCTTGCTGAAATAACATGTTCATGCTCCTTCAATAGGATCAAAACATTCGAAATAGATGGGGCTTTTTGTGTATTTAATAACATAGCTGGCGCTACGTTTTTCACCACACCATTTGCAAGAGAAACAGTATGAGAATGTGCCAACTTGAGATAAAGCGCTTTATGTTCTAATACTGCAAACCACAACACCGCGGCAGCCATAACAGACATAGACAAGGTAACGACTATACTAATTGGGGCTTTTATAGACTTAAACACACCCACTTCCTCTAACACCACCCGCGTAATAGATTGCAATCATGTTTCAAATAAATCTTACGTAGTCATCACAATCTCAAGTGTGTATGAGACCATGGAAATTCATGATTTATTTATAGCATTATTATTTACTAATTACCTGTGTAACAAGCACTTTTTTTTCAAAATTAATAGCATGTGGGTGTGTTAAGTATTGCTTTAATTTTCTGGCGAAACACGCAATTTAGCTTTAATAAAATGGGAATGCGGCACATGCAACAAATCTGATATACGCCGGATTGTATGCTCTTCAATAGGAGCAAGTTGGTTATCCGCATAAGCAATAGCCCATAAGCCTTCAAGAATGTCCCGCTTTTGGTCTGGATCACAAGTTTGATTAATTATTTTGGTAAATTGGATTAAATCGACGGCTTCTTCTGCTGATGAACGCCCTTCTTCCATAAGTAATTTTAGCGCTTCGTCAGAAAGCTCAAACTGCTTATATAAATGCGTCTTGTAAGCATTGAGCTCGCTGTCTGTAACATTATCATCTGCCCTTATTATTTCACTTAACAAAGCAGCAGTGGCAAGTTCGACTGTATGTTTCTGTTGCTCTTCTGACTCTTTCGTTTCGAAAAGCTGTAACAAAGATTTAAGCATTAGACGCTCCAAATAAACAACGAAGCTATTGCATAACACATCCACCGTTTCGAAGTGGGGATATACGGCAAATCGTTGGCATTTTTAGTTTAGTGGTAGTTATTCAACGACTGTATTGAGCAAACAGTTTATTTTTCTCCCGCCTTTTTCAAACCACACTTTACTACTTAGCGCTCTAATGAGGCCTAGTCCTCTTCCGAATGAGTCATTACTTTCGGGGCTGGCTTGTTGCTCCCACTCAAAACCATTTCCACTATCCTCTATAGAAAGGAAGACAATTTCTTTTGCAGGATCCGACTCAATATTAATAATAATCGTCCCTTTATCTAGGGCACTAAGCAGCCTTTCTCGCTGCTCATAATATAGTTGAAAGCCTTCTGGAGAGTGCTTTAAACGTGAATCCATGTTCAAAATCCCGTGCTCTAAGGCGTTGCTAAACATTTCGGAAACCACGGTAAAAAGCACTGAGCGAACATGTTCAATTCCACTACACTGAGAGGTTTGATGGAGCATGCGAGTTTGAATGTCAGGCTGCTTTAAATGTTTAGCACTTAAGGTGATGGTGATATTCAATGGGATATCATCGGTAGCTTTATAAGGCTTAATCCCTTCTAAAGCCTGACTTTTAAAAACAACGATAGACACATCGTCGTCAAAAGTAGGCGTAGCCGAAAATGCTTTAGCGTGATCGAAAATTCCTTCGGCGGTAATATCCTTGACCTCAGCACACCATTGCTTTATCCCCTCTTCGGTTAGCATATTTCCTTGTACATCAACCGCTTCTGTTAACCCATCGGAATAGATAATTAACTTGTCATTCGCCAACATCTCAAAAATTTCGCATTCACTGTCAAACTCGTGCTGCTCAAGAATACCTAGCGCCATATGTGGAGAAGAAATAGTTTTAATAAATTTCCTTTTGTCTGACACCACCAGCATCTGCGGCATGCCACCTTGCCAAAGGGTAATACGAGAACCATCAGAGCCAACCTCGCCGATAACCGCCGCCATAAACATATCGCTGGGTAAAAATCGCAGAAGTATTTTATTAAACTCTGTCGCCATTTCATTTACCGATAACCCTTTTAAAGACATCTCTTGAAATGCGCGCGTTACCGGCAATGCACCTATGGCTGAAGCAAGCCCGTGCCCAGTAAAATCTCCCACTAAAAAGTACAGGCCGCCACTTGGGCTAGCCTCACACACAAATACATCCCCATTAAATGTTTCAGCTGGCGTTAATGCGTGATCAAAATATTTAAGAATGTGGCTTTTATTAACAATGGCATGACTGAAAATATGCTCAACAATGGCATGCTCTCTTGCTACCCGTTGCTGATAAAATCTAAGCTCTTCATTTTGCTGTTCGATATGCGCGCTTAGGTTACGAATTTTTTCGTGAGCACGAATTTTAGCGGTGAGAATATGTTTGTCGAAAGGTTTGGTCGCAAAGTCATTCCCTCCTACCTCTAAACACTTAACCAGACTTTCTTTGTCATCCAGCGCGGTGATGAATAAAATAGGTAAGTATCGGCCGCCAGCTAAGGTTCTAATTTGTGGTGCAACTTCGAAACCACTCATACCCGGCATGATTACATCAAGTAACACTAAATCGGGTATCGCTTGTTCAACTATCGCTAGCGCGTCTTCACCGCATGCAGCTTCAACACAATCAGTAAACCCCGCCTCGCTTAACATGCTAACTAACATGGTGCGATTTATTGGTTCGTCATCAACGATAAGAATTTTCATTTAATGTTAGCGCCCTGTGGCTTACTTACCGCTACGTCTCAACGAATAATAAATTTTTTGTCAAAACGCGATATTTTTAGTATTCGCTCAACGGGTGGTCGGCTATTTTCAATACTGAATGTAAGCGTTCGTTGTGATAATACTTTTTGCATATTTAGCAACATACCTAAGGCTGAACTATCCATATATTCTGTTTTAGCCAAGTCTACGGTGATGTGTTTCACGTCAGAGTCTAAATCTTGATAGGCTGAGCGAAAGGCTTCCACTTTACTAAAGTCAAACTTTTCGCCCATTTCTATTATTAAAGTCTGTTGTTGATTAACTTTATCCATTGAGACATTCATTTAACGACTCCTTCTACGTGGACTACACTGTTTACTTTGTTCTCCAGAGAAAAACACAGCGTGTAATTAGGCTTTACTGAATTTATTCTAGCGCAGATATTTCAGCCTGCCATGCTACAATTGTAGATAAGCCTAAATATGGCGCTTTTAACGTACAGGAAAAGTAATCAGAGGATAAAATGCAAGATTGGCAAGATGCACTGCTGGTGTACAGTACCGATAAAGGTAAAGTTAAACCTTCGCCTAAAGAAGCAAAGCGTTCCACTTCCGACGATGGTATTGTTCGCATACATAGAGAAACAAAAGGCCGCAAAGGAAAAGGCGTGTCTATAATAAAAGGGCTCGATTTAGCCCCCGATGCGCTAAAAAAGCTAGGCACTGAATTAAAAAAGAAGTGCGGCTGTGGTGGCGCGGTTAAAGATGGACAAATTGAAGTTCAAACGGATGACCGTGAGAAGCTAAAAGCTTTGCTGCAAGATAAGGGCTTTAGCGCTAAAATTGCTGGGGGTTAATTCACCCTCCTACTTTCCTTAAAATACCAAAAAGAGAACGGAATGGAAAAGCTGTCAATTTCTGATTTACACATCATATTAGTTGAACCCTCTGATACACAGAGGAAGATTATTACTACCCTATTGTTGAAAGAAAAGGTAAGGGAAATTGATCCTGTTAGTACCCTTTCTGAGGCTATGTCAGCGGTTAAAGCGCACGGTGCAGACCTGATTGTTAGCGCGATGTATTTCGAAGACGGCACAGCATTAGATTTACTCAAGTTCATTAAAGAAAGTGACGAATTTAAATCTATTCCATTCATGCTGGTATCAAGTGAGAACAGATTAAGTAAACTGGAAGAGTTTAAACAAGCAGGTGTTGCAGCCATTCTTCCTAAACCTTTCGAGCCCCTTCATTTGTCTCGTGCTCTAAACGCTAGCCTTGATTTAATCAATCACGACGAACTTGAACTAGAGCTATTCGATATTCACGATGTTAGGGTGCTGCTTGTTGACGACAGTAAATTAGCGCGCAACCACATTCGCCGTGTACTTGAAGGTATGGGCCTACAGCGCATAAAAGAAGCTGAAAACGGTGCAATGGCACTCACGTTTATTAAAGATGAAGCCTTCGATTTAGTGGTTACCGATTACAATATGCCAGAAATGGATGGCCGAGAACTCTCTGAGTTCATCCGTTTCAACCCTGAAACCACGCATATTCCTATCATCATGGTAACGTCTGAAGCAGCCGATAGTGCCCATATGTCCAATATTCAACAGACCGGTGTGAATGCGCTATGTGATAAGCCATTCGAACCTACGGAAGTTCGTCAAATGCTAGCGGCCTTATTGGGTAACTAACATTACGAATTGCAAATAATCTCCCCATATTGATTAAAGCAGAAAACCGACACCATAGCGTCGGTTTACTGCTTTAAGGCAAATTCGTTATTCGCCCTACCCCTTCTACTAGTATCTATCAAGCCCTCCCCCCAATAAAAATCAAAACCAATGTAAAAACAGGTTGACACTGAAACGCTGTACGCATAAAGTCAATCGTATGAAACAGAATAATATACATGCAGTGGCTATCTTTTTTGCGTTTATGCTCTTTAAATAGGGAGGCGCAGCTACATGCATAAAAACCTCCCTCAAGGGAGGTTTTTTTTTAGCTAATACGATAAGTGGAAAACTATGTCTGACAACGCCTTAGATGCTGTAAGAGAGCGCATAACATCATTAGATAGTGAACTTCTAACCTTATTGGCTGAGCGCCGTGTGCTCACCAACGAGGTTGCTGAAACTAAAATTAAGCACCATATTCCAGTTCGGGATCAGAAGCGTGAAGAGCAACTCCTTGTTCGCCTGATTAAAGAAGGTAAGGACGCTGGCCTTGACCCTCACTACGTTACCCAAATATTTCACGTCATCATTGAAGACTCAGTATTAAATCAGCAAGCAATGCTTGCTGAACGTGCCAACCCTGGCAGTACGCTTCCTCTTAATCGCGTGGCTTTCTTGGGCGACAAAGGCTCTTACTCGTATCTTGCTACCCAGAAATACTTTTCTAGACGTCCTGGAGAATTACTGGAGATAGGTTGTCAGAGCTTTAGTGAAATTATTCAGAAAGTAGAGAATGCAGAAGCCGACTATGCGGTTCTACCTATTGAAAACACAACTTCAGGCAGTATTAATGAAGTTTATGACCAACTTCAACATACTCACTTGAGCATTATAGGCGAACTTACTCACCCTATTCGTCACACCTTGCTTGTTGGCGCAGACACTACCGTAGATAAAATAAAAACCGTGTACGCGCATCCACAAGTATTCACGCAGTGCAGTCACTTCTTAGCTGAGCTTGGCAATATTGAAGTGAAAACTATGGACAGTACGTCATCGGCCATGTTGACAGTAAGTGAGTTACAACGAGATGACATTGCGGCTATTGGCAGTGAGGCTGGTGGAAACCTTTACGGTCTTACTGCAATAAAAAGCAACTTGGCCAACCAAAAAGAAAACCACAGTCGTTTCATTGTTGTTGCTCGTAAAGCGGTAGTCGTGCCACTTCAAGTTCCGGCCAAAACCACACTGGTTATGTCAACGGTTCAAAAGCCTGGCGCATTAGTTGAAGCGCTTTTAGTGCTAAGTGAAAACAATATTAATATGACGAAACTAGAGTCTCGTCCTATTCCTGGTAACCCCTGGGAAGAAATGTTTTATATTGATGTGAAAGGCAATGTAGAAGATGGGCCAGTGCAAAAAGCAATTGAATCGCTACGCAGTATAACCCGTTATTTGAAGATACTTGGTTGTTACCCTAGCGAAGAAATTAGCCCTACCAAAGTCGCTGCGGCAAGTGCATTGGCGGAATAATATAAACCAGCTATACGAGCGGTACTGCGGGGTTAATGGCCATCGAAGTACCGTTTTTTGTTGCTAGTTTAAAGAAAACATACCTTATTATTTTTTACGCAATAGCTGGCCATCATCGGCCTTTAACAACAATTGTTTACTATCAACCAGACAGTTTTTTGCGTAACTGCCAAACCAGTTTCCTATAGTTAGAAACTGTTTGATAAACGCTTTTTTATCTCCCTTTTCCAACACGTTTAAGGCTAGACCGAAACGGTCATAGAATCGTCGAAGCAAAGCGAAGTTATCAGGATTATTAAAAATAATATCCGCGTACAATTCGGGGGCTTGCGCGAATAACCGCCCAACCATCGCTAACTCTAACCGATAGATAGGTGAGCTAAACATAGTGAGGGATTCAAGATCAGGATCTTCTCCACGTAAATGCTCACCATACACAAAGGTATTGAAGTGGCGCATTACCTGAATATAAGCCATAGATTTATCATGCTCTTCGGCGGTGCTGTTGTGAATAGTGGCGCCCCAGATTTTCATTTGATCGATAAGCCAGCCATAAGCGCTTTTTTCGCGCCCCTCACACACCACCACGACCTGTTTAATCATACCTGGAGCATCGGGTCCAAACATAGGGTGTAAGCCAACCACGGGCCCCTTATGCACTGCCATCATGGCCTCAATGGGCTTAACCTTGATACTCGTAATATCAGCTAAAATACAGCTTTCGGGCAACATCGAGAGCTGACCTATCACCTGTTCAGTAAGGTTAATAGGCACAGCCACTACCACTAATGCAGCGGTTGAAAGCACGTTTTCAGCATGACCATTCTCCCAGTCTTCTCTCTCGACGACAGAGACTGAATAGCCGCTTCGCTCGAACAAGCTTACGAATATTTTACCCAGTGCCCCCGCCCCACCAATAACCACAATGGTACCAACGTCAGCATTTACCCCAAGGTATCGATTATTTTGCGTATGATAAGATTCACGCATGATGCGGCGTAACAGGTCTTCAGTAAGATCAGGGGAAACGCCTAACGCTTCAGCTTGCGCTCGTCGTGAAGCAATGAGTTCTTTTTCTCTGGAAGGTACATAAACAGGCATGCCAGCTTCGGCTTTTACCTGACCTACTTGTGTAGTAAGTGCATTGCGTTTTGCGAGAAGTTCAACGAGCTGGGTATCCAGCTCGTCAATTCCTTCACGCAGCGTGTTTAATTGCTGCGAAAAATCGGCCATTCAGTGTGTCCCTCAAATCAAATGGCACTGACTACCTCACCTATTAGGCAACATCGGTGCGCTTATTTTGGCGTAAGGGTAGCACAGTTATTAATTTATCTCTGGTTTGAGCAATAAGCGATTCTGTGGTTTCCCAGTCAATACAGCCGTCGGTGATAGACACACCGTATTCCATTTCGCTTAGCTTTTTCCCATCAGATTTTTGGTTACCCGCTTTTAAGTGGCTTTCTAACATCACGCCAATAATAGACTGGTTACCTTCGAGTATTTGATTTACTACGTTTTGTGCAACCAGAGGCTGACGACGGTAATCTTTTGAAGAGTTCGCATGACTACAGTCCACCACTAAGCCAGCTGTTAGCCCTGCTTCTTGCATTTCAACTTCACACTCAGACACACACACGGAATCGTAGTTTGGTTGTTTACCACCGCGTAGGATAATATGGCCATCTGGATTACCACTGGTGGCAATAACACTCACTTGACCTTGCTTGTTAATACCCATGAAGCGATGACCTGATGCTGCTGATTTAAGGGCATTTAGGGCAATATCTAAGCTGCCATCAGTACCATTTTTAAAGCCTACTGGCATTGATAGACCACTGGCCATTTCACGGTGAGTTTGTGATTCTGAGGTACGAGCACCAATTGCAGACCAGCTGAATAATTCGGCTAAGTACTGAGGGCTAATTGGATCTAGCGCTTCAGTCGCAACCGGAAGTTCGAGTTCAGCCAACCAAATCAATAGTTCACGGGCTTTACGCAGACCAGCTTCAATATCGAATGTATCGTCAATGTGAGGGTCGTTAATTAACCCTTTCCAACCCGTGGTGGTGCGCGGCTTTTCGAAGTATACGCGCATAACAATAAACAGCGTGTCTTTGCACGATTCATGCAGCTCTTTTAACTTCAGCGCGTACTCTTTAGCTGCTTCAACATCATGGATAGAACATGGTCCACATACCACCAACATACGATGGTCGCGACGGTGAATAATGTCAGAAACAATTTTGCGAGATTCTGAAATGGCAGCAAGCGCTTTTTCTGAGGCAGGCAACTCAGCACTTAATGCTTCTGGGGTAATAAGCACATCTTCTGCACTTACGTGGATATTATTTACAGTGTCCTTGATCATGGGGCTCTCTTAACTACTAAAAAACGGGAAAAAATAAAACGTCAAAAGAGTATATTTTCGCGTGTAAACTTATATGTACAACAGGCATTTTCTAATTTTCTTTAACGTCATTGACTTTTTAACAACAAACGAATAAGCACGCAAGCTTTTACGTATAATACTTTGCTTTAAGTCCAACAAATATGTTTTTTACATGACGATCGGTTAAGTTCATGCTTGATTAGTTTACTTTTCAATCAATGGTGAATTTAGCTTTTCGGCGTGTAGCCCTTCTTAAATATATTTGGTTTCCAGCCCCAATGTAGCGAACCTAGACGAATAAATACGGTTGTTATCAGTGAACCCAAAATACACCATGCATAGGGCGCATCTAACGTAAACAAGGCAGCATACGCCAAACCTCCAGAAAGACATGCTGTAGCATAAAGGTCACCACGCATTACTAATGGAACCTCTCGGCAAATCACATCCCTGAGTAAACCTCCAAATATCCCTGTGGTCATGCCCATAGTTAGCGCCACTATCATACCTGTACCTTCTATCAGCGCTTTTTCCATGCCCATGATGTTAAAAATGGCAAGCCCTGCGGCATCCATCAAAATAAAGTAATAGTTGGATAATGGCGGTAGATAGCGAATGGATATTACTGTGAGTATTACTGCGCCATAGGCAGAATATAAATAAGAAGGCGTTTCTACCCAAAAAATAGGTTGGGTAAGCAACAAGTCTCTGATGGTTCCACCGCCTAGTGCAGTGACCGAGGCCACTACAACCACGCCAAAACCATTAATACTTTTCTCATGCCCCATAAGTGCGCCCGATACCGCAAAGAACGCCACCCCAAATAGCCCTAAAAAAAGAAAGTAATCTGCCGTCATCCCTGTCTCACTCGCACATTGGTTATAGGTTTATTCTGAGAATAGTCGAGTACAGATCGTTAATTTACGAATTTCGTGTCAATATTATTGTCTTAAACATGCAAACCTATTTTATAGATGAAATTTATACTCATTTTATTCTTTGTTGTTACTACTGTTAACGCTCAGGCAGCGTCTAGCGAATATGCGTTTCCAAATAGTATAGACCCAGCCAAACGCTACGTGTTCTATTCACATGGCTTTATTGTAGAAGGGGAAGAGCGAACGCCCATACACCCTAGGTGGGGTGTTTATGATTTTCCTAGCGTTCTAAAAGCACTTGAAGACGAAAGCTATGTTTTAGTAGCTCACCACAGACCAGAAGGTGTGAGTCCTATCGACTACGCTAAACGTCTTGCTGGAGAAGTTAAACAACTTATCACCGCAGGTGTTCCCCCACAGAACATTACCCTTACCGGGTTTTCACGGGGCGGCGTGATTACAATACTCGCGTCAAACGAATTAAAAAACTCTCGAGTTAATGTTGTGATTTTAGCGGGCTGTGCAGGATTAATTAATCGTAAGCGCGATATTCAGCTATACGGCCGTGTGCTTTCTATTTATGAAACTTCTGACGACGTTGGCTCATGCAACCTTTTAGAAGCACGAAGCCGCAAGCTTAAAGAGTTTAAAGAGATAGCCATCACTACAGGAAAAGAACATGGTGCCTTCTATCGTCCTATGGATGAATGGGTAATACCGCTAAAACATTGGATTAGTGAATCAGGCCCCCAAAACGCACAATAGCACTCATGCTTACTGCTGCACCTTCCCATGTGGTTTGTTTGCGTAAAGCCAATCTACCCCCTGAATAGCGGTGGTAGGAAACGCAGTAGCGTGAGTGGCCTCACCAATAAGTGTGAACTTCAGATTTACCTGATTATCATTCTGCTGCGTTATTTTTTGAGCCAGTTTTTGTGCTCCTTCCACCATATCTTGCCTTTCACCATATTCGGGGCGTTCTAATTCGCCCACGGCAAGAAAGACCTTAATTGGCGTTTTAGGTTTAACAACCGGTTCAGACAAAACAGCATGGTCGCGAAACCATACCGATGGGCTACCAATAATGTAACTACTAAACATATTTGGACGAGTAAAAAGCACATAGGCACTAAACAACCCACCTAAAGAATTTCCCACTAGCGTTCTAGGCATTCCCTTCACGCGATAGTTATTCTCTATGTAGGTAAATACCGTGTCATTGATAAAGTCAGCATGTTGCCCCGCTTTGCCAGTTTCAAGCTTCCAATCTTCAGCAAGGTAAGGGGTATAGTCGCGAACGCGACTAGAGGCACCCTTAGACCCTTTCGAATAGGATATGGCCACTATGATAGCCTGCTCCATTACGCCGCTGTTCATAGGAAAACGTGTTGCCCCGGACACAACCTGAAATGCATAAGAACCATCCAACAAATAAATGACAGGATAAGATGCTTTGGTATTAGCTCGGTAGCTTTTCGGTAACTTGATAAAAATGGGGTAAGTTCGGCTAGATTTAATGTCTTGAAGCTCCACAACAGTACTTCTAGGTATTTTGAATTCAACGTTAGCATTTGCCACGGTACTAGCCAGAGCACTAAAGACAAACACCGTTATTACCCAGAAAAAACGCAATCGCATGGGCCACTCATTGTTTTAATTATCTATTTTCAACATCTTATCTCGCAAACGTGCATTGAGCAATTGTGCCAACACCAAGGAATACATTCCGGAATGCTACGTAGTTGGCAGTGACCTTCCAGCGCATGGATGCGCTGATATAGCGCCCACGGATGGGTTTATGCCGCACTACTCCATGGTACGGGTCAGCGTTTATAGGAGAGGGAGTCGCCCCATCAGAAGCCTTCCACAACATAGAGCTATTGCGAAAACGCCAAAGATGGATTCACGCCGCGTTTCACGTGGGCTTCTACTGGCGACTAGTATTAATATTCAACGGTGAGCCTTAACCGGCTGTTCAGAAGGAAGGGCTTTGTGCGCCTCGGAAACTCTCTACAGCATGGATGCTGTAGCGAAGGCCCCATGGATGGGTTTACGCCGGGTTTCAGAGGCACACAAAGCCCTTTCCCTTCACCTAACCAACTCATGCTATAAAGTGCGACCGGAGGATGCGGTGTAGGTGCCGATGGCCTTCCAGCGCAGGACGCGCTGGCAGAGCCCCCAACGATGGGTTTACGGCGAGTCATTGGCATCATCCTTCAACTCACCTATCGTGGCTACAAAGTGCGACCGAAGGGATGTGGTGTTGGGCTCGCTGACCTTCCAGCGCAGGATGCGCTGACATAGCGCCCACGGATGGGTTTACGGCGAGTCATTGGCACCATCCTTCAACTCACCTATCGTGGCTACAAAGTGCGACCGAAGGGATGTGGTGTTGGGCTCGCTGACCTTCCAGCGCAGGATGCGCTGGCAGAGCCCCCATGGATGGGTTTACGGCGAGTCAGAGAGCCCAACACCACATCCCTACCGCTTTTTTGCAGACACAAAAAAGCCCGCTAATAAGCGGGCTCTTTCGAAGTTAACAATAACGCAAGGATTAGTAATCTTAGTTAAGCTTTTCTTTGATACGTGCAGATTTACCTGAACGTTCACGAAGATAGTAAAGCTTAGCACGACGAACCGCACCGCGGCGTTTAACTTCAATTGAAGAGATAGCCGGGCTGTGTGTTTGGAACACACGCTCAACGCCTTCGCCGCTAGAAATCTTACGTACGGTAAAAGACGAGTGCAGACCACGGTTACGCTTAGCGATAACAACACCTTCATAAGCCTGAAGACGCTCTTTGTCACCTTCGGTAACGCGAACTTTAACAACTACTGTGTCACCCGGGCCGAACCCTGGAACATCAGATTTAAGCTGTGCTTGCTCAATTTTCTTGATGATATCTTGACTGACTTTGCTCATCATATCCTCTCGTCCTAGTTAACTGTCATCTCGCTGCAACTGCGTTTGGAATATTTCCAATAACCGCTGCTGCTCCTCAGTCAGAGCTAGGTGATTTAACAAATCAGGGCGACGCAGTAAGGTTCTACCCAAAGACTGCATTAATCGCCACTGCCTAATTTTTTCATGATCACCACTTAACAACACGTCAGGTACCGATTGACCATCTAGTACTTCTGGCCGCGTATAATGCGGACAATCCAGAAGACCATCGGTAAAGGAATCTTCAACTGCTGAAGCTTTATGCCCCAACACGCCGGGAACTAATCTGGCAACTGCGTCCATTAAGACCATTGCCGGCAGTTCACCGCCACTTAGAACGTAATCACCAATGGAGACTTCTTCATCTACATGGCTTTCGATTACGCGCTCATCAATTCCTTCATATCGACCACAGATTAAAATCGTACGGTCAATGCCAGCAAGACGTTGAACGCCTGCTTGGTCAAGGGGTTTCCCTTGAGGTGATAAGTAGATCACGCTACTGTTTTCGCCACCAACTTTCTTGGCAGCTTGTATAGCATCGGTAAGCGGTTTAACCATCATCAGCATGCCGGGTCCGCCACCATAGGGGCGATCGTCAACTGTGCGATGGCGGTCGTGAGTAAAGTCGCGGGGGTTAAAGGTATCAACCGATAATTTACCAGACTTAACTGCCCTGCCGATTACACCCTGCTGGGTGAATGGCGCAAACATATCTGGAAACAGGCTAACTACCCCGAACCATTTTTCCGGTGTCACTTAAAACCCCGGATCCCAGTCAACTTTAATGACCTTCGCTTCCCGATCAACCTCTTGTACAACGTCGTCGAACACAAAAGGTATTAATCTTTCTTTTTGACCAAAAGCATCGCCTACATTTGCTTTAACGTGAACCACGTCATTGGCACCTGTATTAAATACTTCTTTCACCACACCTAAGTCGTAACCTTGCGTAGTTACCACTTTCATGCCAGTGAGCTCGCGCCAATAAATGCCATCGTCCCCTAAATCGGGAAGTTGCGAAGCGCTAATGTTTATATCCAAGTTTTTGATGCGTTCTGCATCATCTCGGTTATCCACACCAACAATCTTTGCTACCAGGCCTTTACCATGCGTTCGCCATTGGTCAATTTGGTATTCGTTTTCTTCGCCAAGGAACCAAGGCAAGTACTCAAAAATACCTTCTGGTGTTTGTGTATAGCTGTTGATTTTGACCCAACCTTTTACACCGTAAGGTGCACCGATTTTGCCAACAACCACAATGTCAGACGCTAAACTCATCTATACTCACCAGTTAATTGCAACTTACGCTGCAGATTTTTTAGCTTCTTTTACCAAGCTAGTTACGCGCTCAGATAAGCTCGCGCCAACACCAACCCAGTAATCAACACGTTCTAGGTCAACGCGTAAACGCTCTGCTTGACCTTGTGCAGTTGGGTTGAAGAAACCAACGTTTTCAATAAAACGACCGTTTCTTGCACGACGGCTATCAGCCACCACTAGTTGATAAAATGGACGCTTTTTCGCGCCACCACGCTGTAAACGAATAGTAACCATAAATGCCTCAAACTCGTTGTAGCGTTACCGTTAACTTAAGCCTTCTTTCGACGCCTATAAATTAAGCGCCTAAGAGAAGGCCGCCGAATTATACGGATATGGGGTGTGAATGCAAGTATAAATGCGGGTTAAATAGGGATTATGCATCCCTATTTATGACTAATGTGGTATTAGCGCCTATGAAGCGGATATTTGGTGAGGTTATTGGGCGCCCTTCTCACCTAAACGATAAAGTAAAATAGCGGCTTTATGCATGTTTTGCGCAAAGGTAGACATATCGGCCACTTCATCTTTGGTGTGCCCGCCGTCCCCCATTAAACCTAAACCATCAATTGCCATGTCTACATGATCTGCAGCGAATGAAATATCAGCGGCGCCGGCGTTTCGCGGATTTACTGGCGCAACAGGGCCATAACCTAAAGATTCACTCACATCGCTATACATCTTTAATAATGCATAGTTTTTATCAGTAGGCGCCATTGGCGGATAACCATCGGCAAACGTTAAAGTTGCTGATGTGTGTAGAAGGTTATCTGCTACAATTTCTTGCATCACCGTTTTAGCTTTTGCTAGCTCATCAGGCGTTAAGGTACGAATGCCCCCTTTTACAGTCACTTCTTTGGCCACCACATTGGTTTTGCCAAAGCCTTGTACAATAGAATTCTCTGGCTGTACTTCAACTTCTGTACCACCCGCAATAAGGCCAGGGTTGAAGGTAATATTGCCTACGCCGGCTAGTTGCTCTCGGAAATCATTTAAAATACGGGCGGTTTCAAAAATAGCGCCATAGCCCACATTGTCGGTGAATATTTGTGAAGAGTGCGCAGGCTTACCTACTACATCTAGCTGCCAGCCTATAGAGCCACGACGAGCAACCACGGCCGTTTTAATATCGCCATCGGCATCTTCAAACCCCAGCGCGATATCTGCCCATATTGCCGCATCAACCAAGGCTTTCTTAGATAACGAAAGGGGGCGGCCACTACTTTCTTCATCACCCGTCATCACTACCTTAATACTGATTTTATCGAGTAAATCTAAGGCTTTCAGCGCTTGCAGTGCCGCAATAATAATCACATCGCCGCCTTTCATATCGGTGATGCCAGGCCCTGCAATATGGGTGTCATCAACGACACTGTAGTGCTGAAATGCATCATCTTTAGCAAATACTGTATCTAAATGGCCTATCATCAGAATCTTTGGCCCCGAATTGCCATAGCTGGCCACTAAGTGCCCAGCCCGATTAAATTCACTTCCATCAACCCACTGGGTATCAAACCCCATTGCATCGAACTCGGCTTGATAAATAGCCCCTACTTTTTTGACTCCGTCGAAATTCATGGTGCCACTATTGATATTCACCGTTTTTTCTAACAGCGCTTGGGATTGGGTGAGGTTATCATTAATATGCTTTGTAATTTTCTGCTCGGTGGCAGTATTAGCCATACTGGTTTGGCTAAACATGAATAGCATGCCAACGAACAAAGTGTTGAATTTGATTCTTTTGATCATGAATTTTCTCTTATTTATTATCATTTAAGGCTTGAATAGAAACAGGAAGAATAATGAGAGTAAAACGGGCGTTCTGTAATGTCTAGTGCGACGAAAAAAGGGAATGTTAGTGAATAATGTTTTATTAGAAGCCGTTAAAAATGCGTAAACAGTTTTGCGACATGGGCCCAAGTTGACCCATGTCATATGAGAGTTTTATAGCTGTAGTTTATAAACCTAACTGAGCCAACGTTACATTCGCATCGTTATAATCAAGGGCAATAAATCGATAACCTGATTCATTTTTTAAAATTAAGCTGGGAAAGCCCTGGGCGCCAATAGCTTGCCCCATGTTTATTTCTTCTATTAATGTTCGTTGAGTTTCTGCGCTGTTTAAGTCTTCTTCGAATTGCTCTGGGTTTAATCCTAACTCGCTGGCCAGTTCAATCAACGTACTGTCATTGGACGGACTCATGGCGCGAAGATAGTACCCTTGTTGAATAGCATTTATCATCGATTCTTCTTTACTGGCATCTTGATTTCTTGCAGCAATTACCGCACGGCATGACGGATAAGTTGAGCGTCGTGGCTCGCATTTTTCCCAAAAATCAAAGTTGAATGTGGTACCCGGCACCCGCTGCATAATGGTTTTCCAATATCCGCTGATGGCAGCTTGCATAGCACTTGGCATGGGTTCGTTAGAATCGGGCGCTAGCCCGCCTAATACATATCGCACCTCTATGTGATCTGGCAGGTTTTGTTTTATGGTGTTCCATACTGGTACAAACGCCCAGCACCAACTGCACATGGGGTCGTGCACGTAGTAGAGAATAGATTTACTACCTTGCTGTGTTACTTGTTGTCTGGGCTGATGCACTGGCTTTTCCAAAACACTCTCCTACATTTAATTAACAAATAAATTTTTAATACTTCACAAGTAAAGATTTTTGGATTACCTTGATCAAAAGCTTTATAGACGTCTAACCATCTAAACATCTAAACGCACAAAATATGAATTAACTTTTAAGGTATGTTCAATGAAACCAGAAACCATTGCATTACACGCAGGCTATACTAGCGAAGAAACTACAAAAGCAGCAACTACTCCTATTTATCAAACCACATCGTTTACGTTTGATAATACGCAACATGGTGCTGATTTGTTCGACCTTAAAGTGCCAGGTTATATCTACAGTAGAATTATGAACCCCACCAATGCTGTGTTAGAGCAGCGTTTAACTGAATTAGAAGGTGGTGTTGGGGCATTAGCGGTAGCCTCTGGCATGGCCGCTATTCGCTACGCCATAGAAGCTATCGCAGAAGTCGGTAGCAATATTGTAAGTGTTGGACAGTTATACGGCGGCACCTACAACCTTTTTGCGCATACTTTTCCTCGCCAAGGTATTCAAACTACCTTCGTACAAGCAAATGACTTCGACGGCCTTGCTGCTGCTATTGATGAAAATACCAAAGCGGTATTTTGCGAGTCTATTGGTAACCCTGCAGGAAACGTTGTTGATATTAAACGTTGGGCCGATATTGCACATGCCGCAGGCGTGCCGTTAATTGTTGATAACACCGTTGCCACCCCTATTCTTTGCAAGGTGTTCGATCACGGTGCAGATATAGCCATTCACTCCCTAACCAAATATATTGGCGGTCACGGCACTACCGTGGGCGGCATTATTGTTGATTCAGGTAACTTTGACTGGGCTGCTCAGCCAGAACGATTCAGTATGCTGACTACACCCGATCCTAGCTACCATGGCGTTACTTACACAGAAGCACTTGGCCCAGCTGCGTATATTGGCCGCTGCCGCGTAGTGCCTCTGCGTAATACAGGGGCTGCACTTTCAGCACAAAGTGCGTTTAATATTATGCAAGGTTTAGAAACCTTATCGTTACGGATGGAGCGCCACTGCGAAAACGCAGAAAAAGTGGCTGCGTTTCTTGAAAAGCACCCTTCAGTGAATTGGGTTAACTATGCGGCTCTGCCTGATAGTGAGCACTTCGACACCTGCCAACGCATTTGTGGCGGTAAAGCGGCCGGTATTATTAGCTTTGGGATTCAAGGTGGATTGCCAGCAGGCGCTAAGTTTATCGACGCCCTACAGCTAATTCTACGCTTAGTTAATATTGGTGATGCAAAGTCTTTAGCCTGTCACCCTGCTAGCACTACACACCGACAATTAAATGCTGAAGAATTGGCTTCGGCTGGTGTTAGTGAAGATATGGTGCGTATTTCGGTGGGTATCGAACATATTGACGATATTGTGGCTGACATTGAGCAAGCGCTTATTGCCAGCCAAAGCTAAGCCCAAAGCTAAACATTGGTAGTTGCTAGTTGCTATTTGCTACTTGCTACACTCTACACATCAAAGTGCTTAGCTATATTTAAGAGCGTTGGGGTTCTAGATTGTAAAAGGAACCCCAGCCTCTAGCTTCTCACATTTAACCTAGCCGTTTTCTTTCTCGGCGCTCATTTCATTTCTCTTTTTACTGATATGCTCTTTCATTTCTTTGTTCGGTTCCGGCTTCTCTAACAAATTTTTAATTAAGCCGGTGTGAGTCAGGCACAAGTAAGGGCAAGTCAGCTCCACCCACCTGATTTACTGCAGCTGTAGTCGCATGAGTAAATCAACTTTTCCTTATTCAGCGTATAGTCTGAACACTTAACCGTTCTTAACTGCTGTTCGAACGCATCGATAGCGCAAATTAAATACGGTTTACCGTAACGTCGCTTTACCCTGTTAAAAATTTAAAAGAGGTTATTTTGGCAACACCGTTAAATGAAGTGTCTACAAAACAAGTACTGCAGTGGATAGGATCACACTTAAGCCAATACAAAAAACGTGTTGCTGGGGCCATTACCGCTTTGTTTACTGCTGCTATAGCATGGTTAATGCTAGGGCAAGGCATTAAATACGCTATCGATAGTGGCTTCGTTGAAAGCGCCTCTGAAACCTTAAATCAGGCCACGGTTATTGTGCTAGTGATTACACTGATTGCCTGTATCGCGACTTATGCCCGTTTTTACTTAATGACGTGGTTAGGCGAGAGAGTTAGCGCCGACATTAGAAACCAGGTTTATTCTCATTTGCTCTCACTTCCCCCTTCATTTTTTGCAGAGCTTAGAACCGGTGAGGTTATTTCACGCTTCACTAGCGACACCACAGTAATTCAAACCGTGGTGGGCATGAGCCTCTCGATGACGCTTCGCTCGGTAGTCACCTTTGTTGGCGCGTTGGTGCTAATGGGGATATCCAGCCCACTACTTACTTTTTGCGTCATTATCGCGGTACCTGCCGTACTTGTCCCCATTAAAGTGTTGGCACCGCAAGTGCGCAAGTTCGCTAAAATTAGCCAAGATAAAGTGGCGGATTTAGGCTCTCACATAGATGAAAGCCTGCATGAAATTATGACGGTTCAAGCGTATACCGCAGAAGACAAAGAACGAGCCCACTTTTCATCTCGCGTAGAGTCTGCCATGGATGCGGCCAAGCATCGTATACATTACCGCTCTTTATTAATCGGCTGCATTATGTGCTTAAGCATAACAGCGATAATATTTATTGCTTGGGTAGGCGCACGCCAAGTATTAGAAGGCAAAATGACCGTTGGGGAATTGTCTGCCTTTCTATTTTACGCGGTGATGGCAGGCGGCAGTATTGCGACTGTAAGTGAAGTGATTGGAGAAGTACAACGCGGCGTTGGCGCCAGTGAACGCCTTTATCAGCTGCTGAATGCAACATCAGAAGTGACCTCGCTGTCTGAACACTCGGCTTCATCTCAAGTGCCTCAGGTAGCGCCCGCTATTGCGTTCAAAGACATGAGTTTTGGCTACCCAGGCACTAAGCCATTATTTAACAACCTAAACTTGAATATAAAAGCCGGTGAGAACCTTGCTCTAGTGGGGGCGAGTGGCGCTGGAAAATCATCACTATTCCAATTACTTATGCGTTTTTATGACCCCACTACCGGTGAAATCACGTTTGACGACACGCCCATTGTGGGCATGCCGCTAAGATGCTTGCGCCAACATATCGCCATTGTTACCCAAGAGCCTGTAGTATTCGCCAGTAGCGTAATGGAAAATATTCGCTATGGCAGCCCGAATGCAAGTGACGACGAAGTGATTAATGCAGCCAAAAAAGCCTTTGCTCATGAGTTTATCGATAATCTAGAAAACCGATATCACACTCAGTTGGGTGAGCGTGGCATCAAACTTTCTGGTGGTCAGAAACAACGTATCGCTATAGCCCGTGCAATATTAGCAAATCGCCCTATTCTTCTTTTAGATGAAGCAACAAGTGCGCTAGATGCCATGAGTGAACGTATGGTTCAACAGGCAATGAATCGTTTAATGGAAGGCAAGACCAGTATTGTTATCGCGCATCGCCTGGCCACCGTTCAGCATGCAGATCGTATCGTTGTGATGGATAAAGGCAGCATTGTAAGTATGGGCACACACGCAGAATTAATGAAAAGCGATACCCTGTATAGGGAATACGCTGAACTGCAATTGCTTAGCTAAGCCGCCTATGGTGCTATAACACTAGAATTTTGCTTGAGTAAAGTGGCAAAAAAAGAACGCGATAACAGCCACTAATTATCATCATTAAAAAAATAAAAAACTAAAAGATTTCGGAAAAAAAATGACAAATATGATCTCCCGATACGCGAGGGTATCGGCGTGCTGTGTGGTATTAGCACTAACCAGTGTGCCGGCTTACAGTCAATTTATGGGTGACAAACAGGCTAAGTTAGTCGTAACTGAGCCAGTCTCTTTCATGTATGAAACCCGAAAAGTGGAAGCTGTGGGCAGTGCTGAGGCGCTTCGCTCTATTGCACTTTACCCTGCTGTTGCCGATGAAGTCATCGAGGTCAATTTTGTTCCGGGCCAACTCGTTGAAGCTGGCAAAGTTTTAATAAAGCTAGATAACCGTCGCCAGAAGAATGCCGTTAAGCGTGCAGAGTTAACATTGAAAGATGCACAGCGTACACTTGATAGGCTTATCACTAGCCATGCGCAAGGCGCGGTGCCTATTAGTGAACTTGACCTTGCTCGCACTCAGCGTGACCTAGCCGAAGTTGCTTTAGAAGAAGCTATTGTCGACTTAGATGACCGGTTTATAAAAGCACCTTTTGATGGCGTTGTAGGCATTACTGACATTGAAGTGGGCGATCGAATAAACGAACAAACGTTAATCACTACTCTGGACCATAGAAGTAAGCTTTACATTAACTTCAAAGCCCCAGAAGCCGCTTTACCTGTGCTAATGAATGCGCCGGACGTGACGCTAGAGCCGTGGAGCGATCGCGAAGTGTCTATTAAAGCCGAAATTGCACAAATTGACTCGCGTATTAACGAAGCAGATCGTACTTTGCGTGCCCGCGCACTGTTAGATAACTCTGCAGACAAATTCCGCCCTGGTATGAGCTTTCGGGTAAATTTAAGTATTCAAGGCGACCGCTATGCAGCGATCCCGGAAGCCGCGTTATTATGGGGTGCCACCGGCGCTTACATTTGGCTGGCAGAGTCTGGCAAGGCAAAGCGTGTTGATGTAGACGTTCATCAACGTTTACGCGGTGCAATATTAGTGTCTGGCGCTATTAGCGAAGGAGACACATTAATTGCTGAGGGTGTGCAACGCCTTCGAAATGGACAAGCGATTACGACTGAATTGGTTGGGGGCCCCGCCAATGAGTAATACGCCTGCAACCAATGACCTCCCCTCTTTATCAATTCGACGGCCGGTACTCATAGTTGTTCTTAATTTACTGATTGCGATTGCTGGTTTATCGGCATTAAATGCACTAGAAGTACGAGAACTTCCCGACGTAGATACGCCAAGAATTACGGTGACTGCCACCTACCCTGGTGCATCACCGGAAACTGTTGATGCCGAAGTTACCAGTCGATTAGAAGGCGCGGTAGCTCGGGTCAGCGGCGTGAAAAACATTTCCGCACAAAGCGAAGAAAACTCAGCACGGATAAGAGTAGAGTTTCGCGCTGGCGTTAACTTAGAAGATGCCGCCAACGAAACCCGAGAGTCGGTGAGCCGTGTTCAGCGACAATTACCGGATGATGTTGAAGAGCTTGCCATTATTCGCGCAGACAGTGATGCCCAAGCAGTAGTAAGCCTAGCTATTTCAAGCGACACCCTAGACATGGAAACTCTGACTGAGCGTGTTGATACCGATGTCGCTCCGCTTTTTTTGAGCATTCCTGGGGTAGCCGATGTCAGCATGAGTGGCGACAGAGAACGTGTGCTTAGGGTATCTGTTGATCCCCTTCGTTTAACCAGTTTTGGGCTATCGATGGCCGAAATTGCCAGCGCATTAGAACTCGCCCCTTTTGATGTGCCAGCAGGCAGTATTCAATCTTCCGACCAAGCCTTAATTGTGCGTGCAGACGCGACATCAGTCAGTGCTGAAGACGTAGGTAACATTGTCATTTCAGGTGATATACGAATTAGCGATGTAGCCAGTGTGTATTTTGGCCCAGCCGATTCCAGCAGTATGGTTCGACTTGATGGCCGCCCTGTTATTGGCTTAGGCGTTATCCGACAAGCTAGCTCAAACACCATTGAAATTTCAGATGAAGTGCTTTCTATGGTGAAAGACTTAGATAAACGCTTTACGGACATGAAGATTGTAGTGACATCTGACGACGCTGAATTTATTCGAGATTCGGTGAAAGAAGTCGTGGTGTCGTTAAGTCTTACCGTAGCCTTGGTTATTCTTACTTTATTAGTGTTTATTGGCTCTTGGCGCGCCACTATTGTGCCAGCGCTGAGTATTCCGGTCTCACTTGCAGGTGCGTTAGGTATCATTTGGGCCATGGGCTTTTCGGTTAATATTCTAACCTTATTGGCGTTGGTGCTTGCCACAGGCATGATTGTTGATGATGCCATTGTGGTATCTGAAAACATTCAGCGCAGAAGGGCTATGGGGCTTGGTCCTCGTGCAGCAGCGGTTATTGGTACCCGCGAAGTATTCTTTGCGGTTATTGCTACCACGGCAGTACTAGCTTCGGTGTTTATACCTATCGCATTTTTGCCTTCTACCGCAGGGCGCTTATTTAGAGAATTCGGCGGCGTGCTAGCCGGAGCAGTCATTATCTCATCGTTTGTTGCTTTATCGTTAGTACCCGCGCTTACCGCTCGACTTTCAAAAAAACAATCTACGAAGTCGGGCTTTTTCGATGCTACGTTTGGCCGCTTCGGTCACGCTTGTTTACGGCTATACCAAAGGTCATTGGTGTTCGCGTTAAAATACGCATGGGCTGTTGGCATACTAAGCTTACTAGCTGGCGGTGGTGCATACCTGCTGGCCAAGAATATCGATAATGAATTAATGCCAAGTGAAGATAGAGGCACAATTCGGATATTTGCTCGTGGGCCCGATGGCGCAGGTCTGAACTTTATGGACCGACAGGCCGAGAAGATGGAGGAAATGCTATTCCCTTATGTGGAAAACGGCACCATCGACTCAATTTATACGGTGGTAGGCCAGTGGGATCCTAACATTGTATTTATTACTGTTCCGCTTAAGCATTGGGATGACCGCGACAAATCGTTACAAGACATCGTGGGTGAAATTCGCCCAGGCTTGCAAGCCATTCCAGGTGCGCCGGGCAATGCTTTTGGCGGCAACAGCCTTAATTTACGTGGCCAAGGCGGTGGTTTGGAACTGGCACTCACTGGTGATACTTATGAAAACATTCATAAAGCGGCATTGGCGTTTGCTAACGAAATAGAAAATGCGTTACCTGAAGTGGGTAGACCGCAAATCAGCTATGACCCTACCCAGCCTCAAATGCGAGTTAATATAGATAGGCGACGTGCAGAGGAATTAGGAGTGCCACTGCCAGATATTGCCAGTGCCCTTCGCGCCGCAGTAAATGGTGATGATATTGCTGATTTAAACGTAGGTGACCAAGCCATTCCCATCATGCTGCAAACTAATAATAGAAATTCTATTAACCCATCAGATCTGACTAATCTGTATGTGAAAAGCAGTACTGGTAACTTAGTGCCGTTATCCAGTGTCGCATTTATTACTGAAGAAGGCGTGGCGGCAGAGCTTGAACGCCAAGCGCAGCGCCGTGCCATTAATATCGAAATGGATTTGCCAGAAGACTTAGCGTTAAGTGATGTGGTAGACAGCATCCGCGAACTTGGCAATGAAACACTTCCCGATGGCATGGGGTTAGTATTCTTAGGTGAAGCGCAAACCTATGAAGAAACGTCTAAGCAAGTTGCCCTAACTTATGTACTCGCATTTATTATTGTACTGCTAGTATTGGCAGCGCAGTTTGAAAGTGTGAATTCAGCCGTCGTGGTTATGTTAACGGTCCCCTTCGGTATTGCTGCGGCAATTTATGCCCTGTACCTAACCAGTACGAGCATTAACATATACTCGCAAATTGGCTTAGTGATGTTGATTGGTCTTCTAGCGAAAAACGCCATATTACTTATTGAGTTTGCCGACCAGTTACGCGACAAAGGCTATAGCGTTTACGATGCCATTATAGAAGCGGGTCGGGTTCGCCTTCGCCCTATTATGATGACATTGGTGTCCACTATACTAGGTGGTCTGCCACTGATACTTTCAACCGGCGCTGGCGCTGAAGCGCGAAATGCTATTGGCTGGGTTGTATTTGGTGGGCTAGGTATTGCAGTTGTCTTCACCTTATACCTAACGCCAGTACTTTATCTTGCCCTAGCGCGATTTACTAAACCTCGCGCCGATGAAAGCCAGCGGTTAGAAGGGGAAATGCGAGACGCTGAACTGCGCGAAGAAGCCAGTGTAAGTTAAGGCCAATACAGACGGCGTGAATACTCGCTTACTCATTTGTACCTAATGTACCTTTTAAAAGCCTCGTTTTTAACGGGGCTTTTTTATAACTCAGCGGCTAATAAAGGCTGCACTATTTAAGCTTCATCATGATTATCATTGTCGCCGATTATGTAATTGGTAAAGCGTTTTTTCACTCTGCCATCAGTGATAGCGAAAAGTTATCACACTGATAGTTAAAGTATCGCATAAAATGGTTCATTCATGCCCATTTCACTGTTTATTTCATTCCCTAGCTTTTACAATCCGCGCGAATAAAAATTGCTGTTAGGAACTGACACCATGTTAGACGTGGCACTTATTGTCATCGCCATTCTTGCGCTACTGTGCGTTATCTTCGAAGACCTTATTCATGTAGACAAAGCCAAAACCACCTTGTTACTTGGCACTATCTCTTGGTTGCTTCTATTTATATTTTCCTCCTCTATTTCTCAGACCGAGCACATCAACGACGCATTGATGACTAACCTTACTGAGATTTCCACACTGTGGTTATTTTTGGTGGCAGCGATGACATTCGTGGCATATTTAAACCGAAAAGGGTTAATTGAAAATGTGATGAATATTGTGATGCCAAAGAAAATTAGCCTGAAAGCATTATTGTTCTTTACTGCTATTTTCAGTTTTTGCTTCTCCTCATTAGCCGATAACATTACGGCAACTTTGGTCTCAATTGCGCTCGTGCTATCTCTGGGCTTGCCATTGAAACAAACCATCCGCTTTTCTGTGTTGGTGGTGTTTGCCGTCAATTCTGGTGGGGTGTCATTAATTACCGGCGATGTCACAACGTTGATGATTTTCCTACAACACAAAGTATCTATTACCGAACTTCTCATGCTGATAGGTCCTTCCTTTATTACCGTGATGTTGCTAGCAGCATTATTGAGTATTGGCATTACCGGGGAAGTAAGAATTAAAAAACAGCGAAATGATATTGCAACCGTAGATTACATCATTGCCGCCATATTTCTTGCTACCATAATATTTACACTGGCCGCCAACGTCATGTTTTCCATTCCACCCGTACTTAGCTTTTTAACCGGTATGGCAGTTATGTTCATGGTGGCAACGCTCTACGGAAAACATAACGACAACGACCCCATACTTGACTACATTCGTTACATTGAATTCGACACCCTGCTGTTTTTCTTAGGCGTACTATTGCTTGTAGGTATGTTGGAACATATTCATGCACTTAACGGCTTCATGTATTTATACGATTCATTGCCTGTAAGTGTGGCTAATTATCTGATGGGGATAATGTCTTCCATGATAGATAACGTACCTTTAACCGCAGCATTGTTAAAAGCTGAAATAGCAATGACGACGCCCGAGTGGTTATCGTTCACTTATGCGGTAGGTGTGGGTGGCTCTTTATTGGTGATAGGATCTGCAGCAGGCATTGTGGCCATGAGTAAAGTGGAAGGGCTAACGTTTGCTTCCTTCCTTCGTTACTCTGGCCTATTACTACTTGCCTATAGTGTTGGCTACACCATGGTATTGCTGTTAGCTAATGCATTGTTCTAGCAAGACAATGTACTAGCAAGACAATCTACTAGCGAGAAAATGTACTGAAATCACTATTCAGTGACCCAGTCTTTGCTACCTGCCTTTGCTACCAAGCTTAGTTGCCAATCTTATTAAAAGGCTTGTTACCAAGCTTTGATACAAAAAAGTAACTTGTGTGCTTTACATCGTGCTAAGCGCTAGGCGTTTACCGAGCGCTAGATACATATGATGCATACGAGCTCTAGGAAGTTAGTGCGGAGCTTGGCTACTAACCTGATTGGGCAGCGTACTGCTGCCTGCTATCAATGCCTTTGCTAACAGTTTATGAGTAAGTACTGATAAAAGCTCTGTTTCTGCTTCACTTCGCTCTCCATCTACGCCAGTAATTGCCATGGCAACCTCTAGGGTTTTTTCCGCGTCAAAAGCCAGGTCATCTTTTAGCGATCTCATGAATTCAAGTTCATCGCCAGTATCAATAGCTTGTCTGGTCTGATAAATCGTATCGTTTAAGAAAGCTTCTCGGCAAATTGGACTTTGCCAGTCTAATTCTTCAACCATTGAATTGAGATAATCTTGTTCGGATAGCGTCACCATACCGTCTACTTGGTATAGCAAAACAGATAATTTGATAAGTGCTTGATTAAAGGTTTGTTGCTGTGAAAGTTGCATAGTTTCATCCTCTTCGTGCCATACGCATTGGCACCACTACTTGCCCGCATCCTGCTAGGCAGTTTATGTTTCTAACGAGAGTTTTAATGTTGCTCCTGCTCGTTGACAGCTATATTACGACACCATGAACAATTAAGTTCAATGTGTGAAATAAATGTAAAATAACTGTTTCATTATAGTCTTTTTACCGTGGGATCCAAGTAAATATGCGTATAAGAAGCCCAAACTAAGTGTGAATATAATTGAAAAGGATAGAGCCGCTAACGCAGCCCTAGGGTGATATCATTAATGTAGAAGTTCCCCGTAAACGTTTTGTCATTTTCACCATGGGGATCGAGGGCAAAAAATTGCTTTTCTTGATCGGCAAGCGCTTGATAGCCGCCAATCACTTGATACATCCAGACCTCTCGATCAAATCCTAATGCTTTTTCTTCGTAGTAGGTTAACGCGGTTTTCGGTTGGCCCGAATCAATGACTTCACAGAAAAAGTCTTCTATGGCCAACTGTAGTTCATCCTTTTCAAGAGATACCGTAGATTGTGCGGTTACATCAATATCTTGTGGCTCGTCGGCTTCGTCATGTTTTCCTTTACGCTGATGAATATGCGTAAGCGAGGACACAATTTCTTGATAATCATTCTCGTGCTCAACGTTATTCACATCTGGCGCAGCAGCACTAATCACGCTGTTCGATTGATTAAACAGAATTGGCACTTGCGTCAAGTTAGTGTAGTTACCCGGCGCAAAGTCAGGGTGTTGCTCCATGTGCAGCAAGTAGCCCTTAAGTAAGCGAGTACGACCTTGGAATTCTCTGAATCGCCCGAGTAAATCTATCAAGCGCGCTTGTACTACTGAGAGTTCTTGCGCGGCTTTTGAAAAGCGCTGTTGCAAAGACACCACCAGCAAATGGCGAAGCTCTCGGTTTGAGCCAGCGATTTCACTTAATTCGTCAAAGCGGAAACATTCCAGCTGTGACAGCAAGTCAGTAACTTGCCCTTGCGCCAGTTCGTTTTCACGAATTTTCGCATCTACCGACGACACATAACCAAACTCATTAGTTATACGCCCGAACAACACACGTACGCTGTTCGATAATGACTCAGACAGTTGATACACATGTTCGGTTAAATCGCTCATATGAGCAGCAGATTCGTTGTATTTATTATAATGCAGGGCTTCTTTGTAATGCTCGGCTAAGGTTTTTAAGCTCGCTAGCGAGGCACCGATATTAGCATTAATCGTACGGTTTCTTTCGTCTTGTAAGCTACCTTCTAGTAACGTACGCACCGCGCTTTTAAGCCGCAACTCACTTTGTGACTCTGGGCGCCAAAGCACGCCAAGCTGCACCAGTTGCCCTAATACTTTAGGGCTGTGATTTTGCTCATCAACCGTGCCGCTAATATAAGCCTGCATGATAAGGTCGCTGTGCTTACCCAATGCATTCAGTAAGCGAGTGCCTGTTTGAATAAGCGCTTGGCTCATAACAAACTACCCTGGGTTATAGCAGCATCAGCTTGCTCAGATAAACTTAGCGCTTCGGTTTCATCAATAAAACGCAGCATTTCATAAAGGTGCTCTACCTTACCGGTGGCAAGGTAAATCTGCTTTTCTGGGTTTGGCTTGGTTAAGTAGCCCATTTCAGTTAGGCGCTTAAATACCTGCTTTAACTGACCATCTAGATTCACGCTGGTAGAACCAAACATGCGGTAACGAGAAATTTTCTCTAGTTGCTCGGCATACGCAGGGGTATCTTCAATAGTGGTTTGCAGTTCGTTCAAGCGAATAGCATTGCCCATGGTAACCGGCATATCAGATTCATTGGCTTGTTGTACTAACAATAACCATTCCACCAGCGGCACTAAATTAGACGCAGTATCTTGAAACTGTTGCGTTAGCATTTTGCGCTCTGCCTCACCAATGGTGAGGTAACTGGCAAAAAACACATCGCCTTCAGCTGTGCTTGAAAGTGTGCGATTTAGCATGGCTAAATGTGGCTCTAGTTGCTGGGCTTTTTCACGGTTTTTTAAAAAACGCCATGCTTCTTCGTCAGTAACCTGACAAATAAACGTTCCTTGCAATAGTGCGCTTAACACGCGGCCTTGTTCAGTCATCATGATAATGTCTCCTGGCTAGCGGCGTTCCCTTTATCTTGTGCTTTTTTTGCTTGTAGGCGAGCGGCAATACCACTGGTTCTAGGCTGAACCACCTGCAACTGGCGGGTTACTTTGTCAATTAAGTAGCGGTTTTCAAACAAAGTAAGTACTTCCGATTCAGGATTAGGAAACGCCCCGACTACGCTAATGTTATTATTCTGACAGGCATCAAATATTTTCTTCACATTGCTTTGATGCAGCGTACCTAGTTCATCAATTGGCCAGTGTACGGTTGCTTCTGCATCGCCTCGCAATAAACGGGTAAAGGCCAGTAAGAATTTACATAAAATAAGGTAAGCCATACCATGACTAGACGATTCATTTAACTGGCGATCGGTGCGAATAACCAAGTCGCTCTTGCCTTCACGTAAATGAAGTTCGATATCAAGCAATTTACTGATGCCGCCAGTAAGTGCAGCGCGCCCTAAAATGTCTAGCACACGACGCATACTTAGCCCGTACTCTTCATCAGGCAAGGTATTTGCGCCCTCTTCCATCCAGTGCTCGTACAGCTTTCTAAACTGCTCTAGTTCTGGCCAAAATTCTAGCTCGCTAATGCGAGATCGAATTTTCACAGCTGAATCAGACACGCCATCTAGGAACAACTCACCGTCGACTTCTTGGGTAATTCGGCGGCTTTGCGACACAATACGCTTGTCTATATCTGCAAGTACAAAGTAGTACTGAGACAAATCGGCACCGAATATTCTGCCTTGCTCACGTAGGCCTTGCAGTTTCTGAGGTACTATCACGTTAAGCAGCTGAGATAAGTGCGATACCATACGGCGATGGTCGAAGCTCTTTACTCCATGGGCGTTAATGGTGGCGCATTCTTCGCGAGCCCGTTCCCATGTATCAGAAAGCCCAGTTCCAGCTTGCGCTGCTATTAACTGATCAAACCTTTCTACATAGGCGCGAATATCACTATAAAGGGTATCTCGTTCTTGCAAGTGCCCTTGAACTTCAGAAATACGCTGGTTCACACTGACATCGTCATGCTTAATTTCAGTAAACTCTTTCGCGGCTTGCAGGGTAAGCTTACTGAGTGACTTACTTAACGTTCGAACTTGTTCTAGTTGATCTGTTGCTGTCTTCAGCCTAGCTTCAAGTAAAGCTTGCTGTTCTTGTAATTGTTCCCGCGTCGCTTTGTACTCGCTTTGTTTTTGAGCTAAACCGCGTTCAGATTCTCCTAAAGATTTCCGTGCTTTCGCTAGTTCGTCCTGCCACACCACTTTTTGTTTAGTGAAAATGTTGGCATACCAACGTTCATAATCAGCCACCTTATGGCGGTGGGCTTCAGTGCGGTTTATATCTTCTTTCAGCTTATTAATTTGCTTTTTAAGCTGACCTATTTCGTCTATATCTACACCGCGATTATTCAGCTCATTTTCAAGCCACTTCTGCATGTCTTCACGGTCGCGAGCGGCATTCGCTTTTGCCTGCTGCATGTCTTTATCAATTTGAGAAATACGCCCTGTGCTATCGGCAATTAGCTGTTGCCAATGGAAGCTATGTTCTGTTTCCGACTCTCGCTGCTGATCTTTTATTTCGTCACGGCTAAGTTCATATTGGGCTTTGGCTTGTTTTTGGGCTTGAAGATTAGCTTCAAGCTTTGTTTTCGCCTTTTGCTTGCGCGCGGAAAGCGCCTGCTGATATTCACTTAACAGGCTATCACGGTCTTGTTGAGTGCGCTTACGGCTAGCTTCAGCACTTTTAACCGCATTGTCTTTTTGCGTCATCGACAATTCAGCATTGCGAACATCTTCATTGGCTTTAGCTAAGCGCGTTTCACATTCATTTTGCGCAGCAAGTGATGCCGCTTGACGAGTTTCGGCTAATTGAAGTTGTTGCTTCAAGGCTTGTTCAGTTTGCGCGTATTCAGGCGTTTCAAGCTCTGAGAGGGCTAAGTTGATGCCCATCAGCGAAGTGCTAGTTTCGCTGGTGTCTGATTTAGCGTCCGATTTAGCGTTCGATTTAGCGTCTTCGGCAGCTTTAGTCACGCTGGGGCTTAAGTCGTTTCGGTCGAGCAATTCAGGGCGAAGTACTTTACCTAGGGTTAATTCCCAATCATCAACATTGGCACGTAAGAACTCTAGCAATGAGCCCTCACCTGGGTACAGCAAACTATTGATTTTTGAAACTGCACTTTCTTCTTTTTGAAAGGCAACGCGCGCTTTATCAAGGGCGTTTGAAGCATCTTGCCTAAACTGGACCGCTTTACTATGGGCTTGCTGAGTTTGTCGGTAAGCCGCTCGAGCTGCATCTTCGTTAACTGACGCTTCTTTAGTAGCGGCATCAAGCAAATCTAATTGCGACTGCTCAAATTCGTTGTAACCCGCGTTAGATAGCGAGGCCTTTAGTTCAGCTTCCGCGACTTTAAGTTCGCCAGATGCGGTTTGATAATTTGCTTGTAAGGTGCTGAGCTGGCCTGCGTAATCATCGCGAATGCGGGCAATGGCTTCATGTTCTTGTTGGGTTTGCTCTGCTTTGGTTTCCGCTGCCTCTTGCCTAGCCGCTGATAGCGACTCTAACGAAAGTGACAACTTATCGCCTAGTTCAGCCAATCGTTTGTTATAAGCTGATTCAATATCTTGGTGTTTTTCGGTAAGTAATAGATAGCGGCTGTCGGCCAATTCACGGGCGTTTTGCCATTGCGCTAAATTGGCAACGTCTTCTTTTAACTGGTCAATATTCTGGTCTTGCCATTTATCGAATTCACGCTCAACGGTATCGAGTTCACTGGTGTATTTTTCAACATCAGCACGGGCAGAGGAAATAACTTGGTTAAGGTGATCGCGGGTATCGTGCCACTGACTATCCGTTTGTTTACGCTGAAATGTATTCTCATCTAATTCGTTTTTAGTGGTATCAACGCGGGTAGATAGATGCACTTTATCCAACTCAAAGCTGTGCTTTAAGTTAGCTAATAGTTGCTCAGTGCTGCTTAACGCCATATCGGCTTGTTCAAGCTTGCTGAACTCAGGGCGAATATTGTCGAACTGTTTGATTAACTGGCACTCTTTAATCCAGTCATCAACACGGTGACGGCTTAAACCTGAAGTAGGCGGTGTTACCCCGTCTTCTTCCAAAATAGCGGCAATCATGGCTTTGATGGTTTCCATCTTGCCTTCTTTCGAATGCACCGCTTTTGCAAGTTTTTCGATATGACGCATGTGCTTGCTTGGCTCGCACAGGCTAAATATTTTAGCGTAACCTAACAGCTCTCGGCCGTTACCGCTTTGGTTTAATACACCATGATCGTTTTGCACAATTGCACGGAAATCTTTGGTGTTAAGTAAGCTGGTTACCATCACGTTATTGCGTTTCATGGCGCGGGCAAGTTCAGCGCTACTTACGCTAATGTGCTTGCCACTTTTTTGCTTAATTAAGTAATCATCAATATCGAACGGCTTACCCACCAAACGATAGTTAACACCCGTACCATTGGAGCTTAAGACCGCTTGGCACAAATCACCATCGGCGCGCGCATACTCATAAATAATGAAACTAGATAAACGAGGTAAGTACCAACGTTCAAAACTGTCACGGGTGGCAGGTACTACACGACTAGGATATTCGCCGTAAAAAACCGGAATGAGCCGCTGCAAGGTAGTTTTACCCGATGCATTTGTACCACAAATGTTGGTATGCCCATCAAGCTTCAATTCTACTACACCCGGTAAATGGGTATCGATGAGAACAATACGTTTTAAGCCTGCCATTCAGTATCCTATATTTTTGAGTCTTTGCATGTAGCCTGAATAAGCTACTACCACGTTAATCAACCGTCTTTATCATTCCATGTTTAACAAACTATTACTGTCTTTAGACACGCTTGTTAAATGGTTAATTAGCCGGTCAGTGTATTATGAATTGAATGATTTGCACAGATGGGAAAAGGGTTTGTGGCATGCCAGAGCAAATGAATGCTGCTTTTTTATTCAAAGGCTGCTCAATATTAACATGCGCTTTGTTCCAAAGAACTAGGCTAGGCAAAAGCAGGACAAGATGTGAGCATATTTATAGGGAGAAAAGTGAGTTAATCGGGTTATCTATTTACTCTGATACCCTTGCGGTTTCAGCGTTGAACCCGTGTTCAGCCAACCAGTCAAAACCATCTGATGCAGTTTCAAAGTGGCGTGTTGACCCTTTTTGTTTTTGCAGATCGATCATACGGTCAAGCTGATAGGTTTTTAATGCGTTGTCTTTATAGACTCTCGCGGTATGGGTCATATTATTTGCTTCCGCCCACACCAGCATTTCGTTGATTACAGGCTCTGCATCAGGAGTTGATAACGCCCACTCATCAAAATAAACTAAATGTGCCCATGGCGCGTGGCTTATCATTCGACCTGTATCTTTAAAGGCTTTGCTAAAGCTCTCAGTAATCATTGCGTCCCACGCACCTTTTACGTGGATGACAACAATATTATTGTCTCGTCTAATAACATAATGTTTATTCTTCATTTTAACTAAGCACTCGCCCGTTTTATCAGAAGCTTTATTTTAATATAGAAGATAGTTAACTAAATGCTTGAGCTTTCACTCAACTTATCCGTGGCGGACTCGTTTTTTCACAATGTGAAGGCACAAAAAAGGAGCTATTAACTAGCCCCTTTTCGTTTCAGATTAGCACTTCAACTTAGTCCATCAATTTAGTATTTCAACTTAGCACCTTTAATGCTTCAAAGCAGGAATCACTCAGTTGCCGTTTTCCCTACCTTCGCATTATTATTGACTGCATAGCGCTATTAATTTAGTAAAACAGATACCGATTCAGGTGCAGTAAATGGAACACTGTAGCTAGGCGTCATATCACCAGATGCCTGATTTAGAATATTATCGAAACGCAATACAGCACTATTCGATTTTTCAGCCACATACACATGACCGTTACTTAACATCAAATCGACTGGGTTGCCTAACATGCTTAACGGACCAGAGATAGATACCGACATATCCGTTAGGCCACTTGCGTTTTTAGCACCTGGAATAACATAGAGCTTTCCATCGGTGGCATCTGCTGCGCTACCCACATCTGATATGACCAATGAGTCGCTTTGTGCATCGTAATCGATACCATGAATATTCGTAGGCGCGGCAACAGCCGTTCCCGACATTGCGGGCGTAATTAATCGGTCTTCACCGTCAATAGTGTCCATTCCACTATTAAGTTTACGCACCACATCTTCAAATACCGCGACAGTACCGTTAGTCAGCGCTAAGAACGCTTGGTCTGTTTCTGCATCATAGTCAACATCCCAAGGGCTAGCGCCGTTAGATGCCGTTAGCGTAAGCAACGGAGCAACATTACCTGCGGCACACGTTGAGAAAATGCGAACACCTGGTGCGCTGGCATCTATATCGGCAACAAATATAAGATTATCGTTTGATGAAACATCAATACCTTTAGGCGCAATAAGTCCCGTGCTATCACCGCTAATCTCATGGTCGTAAGACGTATTATACATACCGTCATTACGGGTAGATTTAAGACGGTTTACTACCAATATGCCACCTGTACTGGTTGCCGTATCATCAAAGGTAATATACCCGTCCCCCACGGCGGTGTAAGTTGCGCTCTCAATACTAATAGTGCTATCGAAGCTAGCTAATTCACTGCTTAATGTGGCGCTATACTGCGTAACACCGCCGGTGGTATCGCTAGCTTCTCCAGGATTACTGGTTACACTAAGCCCCTTGATGGGCATGGTAGATAGACCATTGTCAGACGCGTCCATTTGCATTTCTACATCTGTTAATTCAGCTATTGATTCAGGCTTACTGGTAGAGGTAACAAGGTCAGGAGCTATGTCGCCACTCTCACCACTAAATATGTTGGTGAAGACAAGAATAGCGTCATTCGACTTTTCAGCCACGCGCAAAGTAGAACCGGTAAGCGCAATATCAACAGGATTACCTAATACCGTTAATGCACCGCCAATAGTTCTGGTAGGTACGGTAGCACCATCAGCAGAGGCTGCACTGGTAAGCACAAATAGTTGCCCATCGTCAGCTACGGCAGCATCACCAACATCCGATATCACTAATCTGTCTGACATAGGCTCGTAAACAATACCGTGAGCGTTAACAGAGATTTGGTTTCCATCGCTATCTGAAGGCACTATAGTACGCGTCACTGTTGGGGCAAACTCAGAGGCTATCACATCATCGTATACCGCAATGGTACCATCGGTTAGTGCCACAAATAAGCGGTCTGAATCTTCATCAAATGCCACATCCCAAGGTTGGGCTGCGGTTACAATTTCCGCTACCGGAGCCACATCGCCAGCAGCTTGGCTACCAAAAATACTAATGCGCATACCAGTAAAGTCGGCAGCAAAGATAATGCCCGCGTCATTAGCTACTGCAATTCCTTTCGGGTTAGTTAGTCCTGTGTTGGCACCACTAATTTCTGTGTCAGCATCTGCTGAATACATGCCTGATGTGCTGCTTGATAAGGAACATAAAGTACGTAACAAGGGCGTATCGCTGTCTCCTGCTTGCACTACGCTGCCTGTTTGGGTGAAAACGACACCTTCATTTGCGCCTGTGGTTAGCGTTTCAAGCGTGTTCGCGTTTTGGTCAACAAGACTTACGGTGCCACTATTGCTCTCACCATTATTGGCAATAAGAAATTGGCCTTGAGGCAAGCCTGGTGCGCCGTTACTTCCGTCTGCGCCATCCATACCAGCAACGCCGTCTATACCATCTTTTCCGTCGTCGCCATTACAACCAGATAACAGCATGGCCACCGCTACAGAAATAGCCGTTAATTTAAGTGTGTTTGATGTTGTATTTACCATTTTCATGCAGTGTAACTCCATTATACGTGCTCTCAGATTAAGTAGACGCGTGAAACTGCTAACGCCCTGTCACTTAAACCAAACGACTTGCACATAGAATTAGATGCAAAAAAATAAAAAAAGCCTCATTTAGTCAAATGAGGCTTTCAAAATAATCAATTTTTAACAGCTATCTTGGGGGGAACATACCGCCACCGCCGCCGAAGCCACCTGGGCCTCCGCCGCCACCAAATCCACCTGGACCGCCAGGACCACCTGGAGGCATCATACCTTTCATCTGGCGCATCATTTTTTTCATGCCGCCGCCAGACATTTTCTTCATCATCTTTTGCATTTGGGTAAACTGCTTAAGTAAACGGTTCACATCCTGAATCTGAGTACCAGAACCTGCAGCAATACGACGTTTACGAGACCCTTTGATGATATCAGGGCGAGAGCGTTCAGCGGGTGTCATCGAATTAATGATGGCTTCCATCTGATTGAACTGCTTGTCGTTAGCTTGTTCTTTAATCTTTTCTGACATACCGCCCATACCAGGCAGTTTGTCCATCATTCCCATCATGCCGCCCATGTTCTTCATTTGCTCAAGCTGATCTTTAAAATCTTGCAGATCGAAGCCCTTGCCTTTTTGAACTTTTTTGGCCAGTTGCTCCGCCTTATTGCGGTCAACCTTACGTTCTACTTCTTCAATTAAGCTGAGCACATCACCCATGCCTAAAATACGTGACGCGATACGCTCTGGATGGAATGGCTCTAGCGCATCTACTTTCTCGCCCATACCGATAAACTTAATAGGTTTACCTGTAATATGACGAACAGAAAGGGCAGCACCGCCGCGCGCATCACCATCGGCTTTCGTTAAGATTACGCCGGTTAATGGTAGTGCATCGTTGAACGCTTTTGCTGTATTAGCCGCATCTTGGCCTGTCATGGCATCAACCACGAACAAGGTTTCAATTGGCTTCACAGCAGCATGTAAATCTTTAATCTCGTTCATCATGTCATTGTCGACATGTAAACGACCCGCGGTATCAACTAGCAGTACATCGAAAAAGTTTTTCTTCGCTTCATCAATGGCGCCTTCAACAATGTGAATAGGCGTTTGCAAAATAGTTGATGGGTGAAAAGCAACGTTCACTTCGCTAGCAAGAGTTTCCAACTGTTTGATCGCCGCTGGGCGATAAACGTCGGCACTCACTACCATGACTTTTTTCTTTTCACGTTCTGTTAGGTATTTAGCTAACTTAGCTACAGAGGTGGTTTTACCCGCCCCTTGCAGGCCGGCCATTAAAATAACCGCAGGTGGCTGGGTAGCTAGGTTTAGCTTTTCGTTAGCTTCCCCCATCACCGCTTCTAGCTCAGACTGAACGATCTTAATAAAGATTTGGCCAGGCTTAAGGCTCTTGGTGACTTCAGTCCCTACCGCACGTTCTTTAACTTGTGCAACGAAGGATTTGATAACCGGTAATGCAACATCCGCTTCAAGTAACGCCATGCGCACTTCGCGAAGCGTTTCTTTAATGTTGTCTTCTGTAAGACGCCCCTTACCACTGACATTTCGTAATGTCTGGCCTAAGCGTTCTGATAAATTTTCAAACATAGTATGAAACTTCTATTTATTTCAGACGTAATGCGCCTATTGTAACGTAAAAGGGCGACTTAACGTACCGTCTAGTGAAGGAAATTTCTTTCCTCTGTCTACTGCTCATGCATACAAGCCTGCCATGAGCCGCCATTAAACTAATCCAGATAGTTATTGTCTCATCTCGTAGGCTTGCATGCGAGGGAATTAAACGAACTCTATTGCCCCAATACATGGTACTTGCATAAAGAAAAACAAGGAGACGGTTGAATTTAAGCCCAACTTCCAGTATCAATACCGCCAGTATTGGTGATAAACACCATTTTTTACAGGAAACATCATGAACACCGCTTTCGCCATTGCCGCCGCTGCGCTTTACGCTATGGCCGCCATTGTTTTACTTGGCAAGTTTGTACACCAAGAAGGCCCGAACAAACGCTTAGGCTTAGGCATTGCTAGCTTAGGTGTTGTTGCGCACATTGCGTTTTTGCTTAACGTTATTATAGTAGCGCCTGGCCAAGACATGAGTATCACCAACGTGCTTTCATTAGTAGCTTGGATAATCACCACCGCCATGCTGATATTTGCTCGCGCTATTCCCAACCTTATTTTGCTTCCGGTAGTATTTGGGTTTGCTAGCTTATCGGTGCTGGCCTCGCTATTTATTCCCGTGTCTTATATTATGCATATAGAGTTACAACCAGGGCTAGTGGTGCATATCAGCTTATCTTTGTTTGCTTATTGCACACTGGTTATTGCCTTTCTTTATGCCTTGCAGATGTCATACATTACCTATCGATTGAAACAAAAAGGCGCAACGCTGTTACATTCATCTTTGCCACCTTTGATGTTAGTAGAAGGCATATTGTTTAAGCTTTTGCTGGCAGGAACGTGCTTGCTATCTGTGTCACTTCTTAGCGGGTTTGTTTTCTTAGATGATATGTTTAATAAAACGTATGCGCATAAAACGGCGCTATCAAGTGCCGCGTTAGTGGTGTACTTAATATTATTGGTAGGTCAGAAGCTTCGAGGATGGCGCGGAAAACAAGTGATATTCATGACAGTACTCGGTGTTATTTTACTGTCACTTGCGTACTTCGGTAGTAAATTAGTTCGAGAAATATTGCTATAAATCGCCATTAATCCAAATGAATTAGTCAAATTTACGTGCACACCTTGCGTATGCTGCGTATATTGCACATGTAGACCCAATTTCAAATTACAGTATTTGAACATCAATAAATGATAGGAACCCAATAGTTGGACGACATATCTACGAGTACGCTGTTTATCGCGCTCGGCGTACTCATATTACTTTCTGCGTATTTCTCTAGTTCTGAAACAGGCATGATGTCGATAAACCGATATCGCCTTAAGCACCTGCAAAACGAAGGCAATAAATCTGCCCAACGGGTTCAAAAACTTCTCGACCGCCCTGATAGACTTATAGGTCTTATCTTAATAGGGAACAACCTTGTTAATATTGCCGCTTCATCATTAGCGACAATTATTTGTATTCGCTTGTTTGGCGATTATTGGGGCTTATTTGCAGCCACCTTTGGCTTAACTTTAATTTTGCTTATTTTTGCTGAAGTTACCCCGAAAACATTAGCTGCGCTTTACCCAGAAAAAGTGGCCTTCCCAAGTTCGGTAATACTATTACCCTTGTTGACGATACTTTATCCGTTCGTGGCTTTTATCAATGGCATCACCAATGGCATTTTAGCGCTGCTCAAAATTAGCCCCGCAGACGGCAATGACGACTCTTTAAGTCGCGAAGAATTACGCACCGTTGTTTATGAAGCCGGAAGCCTTATTCCCAAAAAACACCAAGATATGTTGGTGAGTATTTTGGATTTAGAGAGCGTAACAGCGGAAGATATTATGGTGCCAAGAGCTGAAATTGTTGCCATAGATATTAACGACGAATGGAAGCGAATTCAGAAGCATCTTACCCACGCTCAGCATACCCGCGTACTGCTTTATCGCGATAGCATTGATGATGCGGTAGGGTTTGTACATGTGCGCGACGCCCTTCGCTTGTTGTCGAAAGACCAGTTCACGAAATCGAGTCTGCTTCGTGCGGTAAGAGAAATATACTACACGCCAGAATCTACGCCATTACATACGTTGATGTATAAGTTCCAAGCAGAAAAAGAACGTATCGCGCTCGTTGTCGACGAGTATGGCGATATTATGGGCTTGGTTACATTAGAGGATATTCTTGAAGAAATCATCGGTGACTTCACCACCAGCATGGTGCCTGATCACAGTAAAGAAGCACACGTTCAGCAGGATGGCTCTGTATTGGTAGACGGCAGTGCTAATATTCGTGACCTTAATAAAGAAATGGATTGGAACTTGCCTACTGAAGGGCCGAAAACATTGAATGGGCTATTGCTAGAGTATTTAGAAGAGATTCCAGAGAACAAAGTGAGTGTTCGCTTGGCAGGTTACCCGTTAGAGATTGTCGATATTACAGAAAACATGATCAAAACGGTTCGCATTATGCCGGAGTACTTCAACGCCCCCCAGTCTGGCGCTTCAGACTAGATTTTATCTACTGCTTTTTGAGCACGTTTGGCAAGCACTTGCGCTTTTGCAGCCGCAACCTTGTCAGACAACGTAGTCAATTTTGTAATAATGTCCTGCATCTCCTCGTCTTCGCGCAAATCTGCTTCCGCCATATGCGACTGCAATGAACGCTTGAGGAGTTCAGGAATAGATTTGCTGGTCATTCCCCACCCTGCTTTCGAATAAACTTTGACACTCTCAATAATTATTATCGGTCAAAAACAAAACTTCTGAAGCAAAATTCACAAATAAATCTTTAGTCTAATGTAACCATTGTCATTCAAGCCAGATACACCACGTGTATCGACCTTTTATCGCTATTTGAACCTTCAGCCTTGGTAATGTGTTACCAAGGTGCCTTTTTGTGTTCTGAGCGAATAACGGATGACGGCGATGGAAGCAGTAGCGAATAAACTGGTTGTGTAAGACTGGCACAATGCGTCAACCAAATAGCTAACTAACGGCATGTGGCTAACCACCAATATTCGTTTGAGGGGTTGTTTAGAATTCACAGCACTGTGAATGCGCGCCGACAAATAATCGCTCACCAATTCTGCCGAGCCGTCGGGAATAATATCTTCATTAACTTCGACTTTATCAGCGACGATATCGAGGGAGACCATATCAAGGGTTTGACGCGTTCTGCGATAAGGGCTGATTAGCGCCAAATCCACGGCGTTATCAGGGCAATAATTCGCACACAACCACTGCGTAGCGGCCGACGATTGCTGTCTACCAACTTGAGTGAGCTGCCGACTTTTGTCATCCAAACGCGGTGCTTCTGCCTCTCCGTGGCGCATGATAAATAAAAAAATGTCGTCGTTGCTACTTTGACCTGACATAACATTACGCATACTATGTTTTAAGTGCAGTTACGATAACAGAGTGCTTTAATTACGCATAGCACAAAACCTAAATAGTGGTTATTAAACTGTATTATTTCATTTCAGGGATTGTGAGCAGTTTGTGGTTTCCTGACAATTTTGTCTTGAGTTTTTACAATGAGATCATGTGACTAACGTTCAAAAATTTGATAATGCATACCATCTTACCTTGCCTAACGGTCTTAGGGTTATGTTATGCCATGAGCCACAATCCAGCACTTCCTATGTTTCTATGGCGGTTCGTGCGGGTCATTTTTATGATCCAAATGATTGCCAGGGATTAGCCCACTTACTAGAACATATGCTCTTTATGGGGAGTCGACATTTTCCAAACCCAAATAGTATTAATGGGTTCATCGAGCAGCATGGCGGTAATATAAACGCGTGGACCGGCACTGAATATGCAAACTACCACTATCAGTGTGACGGCTCAGCTATAGCGCAAACCCTTCCGGCCTTTGCCGATATGCTGCGCCGACCTATTTTAAATGAAACCGCGCTCACTAATGAAATAAAGTCTATTGATGCAGAGTTTCAGTTTAAGATTAAAGACGACTTACGCCGGCTTTATCAGATTCACAAAGAAACCTGTAATCCTGCCCACCCCTTCTCAAAATTTTCGGTTGGTAATGCTGATATATTTTCAAAGCATGAAGTGAGTAGCCTTCGCGAGGCATTAAGAGCCCTACATAAACAGTATTATTGTGGTCGCAATATGTGTTTGTGTATTTCAAGCCCGGTTCCTATTGTTCAGTTAGAAGCCTTGATAACACAGAGTTTTTCGAGTTTTGAGGCCGGCGTGTTAGCCAATGATTCTTGGCCTGCGCTTTATTCCTCTTCTCAGCTTGGCATTCAAATTAATATCAAACCGCTGCAAACAGCGCGGCGAATGATAGTAACCTTTGCATTACCAGGCATTCACAATGATATCGACACCAAACCGCTAAATTATATTAGTCATTTACTTGGCGATGAAGGCGAAGGCAGTCTACTTGCCTACTTAAAGAGCCAAAACTGGGCGGTAAATCTAATTGCAGGTTCGGGTATTGAAGGCGACAAATTCAAAGACTTCAATATTAGCTTTCAGTTAACAGAGCTTGGGTTAGCAAACCAACACCATGTGGTAATGGCACTATTTAGTTACTTAGAATTGGTTAAGCTTTCTATAAATGATTCATGGCGATTCGAAGAGAAAGCACAACTTACCGCACTAGCACTAGAATATGAAGAGAACGTCAAGCCGTTAACGATGGTTAGCGAATTTGCTCAGCATCAGTTTTTATTCACTCCGGAGCAACTAAGAAAGCTTCGCACGAGTATCGGTAGCTACGACGGCACAGTCATGAAAGAGGCCTTGTCGTTCTTTACGCCGTTTAACATTCGATTAAAGGTAATCTCTCCGGATGTAGAAACCGACAGAAGCTGCGCATATTACAATGCAAGATACCGTTTTCAGCCTATTGCTGAAGAACAATTGAACGCCTTTGCGTCACCAATAACGATTGAAGCATTATCGCTGCCCCCTCCGAACCCTTATTTAGGGGAAAGCTACGCGTTAGTGTTACCAGAAACAGGATTCGATAACCCTACGAAATTGGTTGATAAAGACGGCGTGCGCTTTTGGTTTGCACAAGACCAACAGTTTTTTAGCCCCAAGGGCGACATTTATGTCTCGTTTGATATGGTGCACTTTTCTGATTCTTTAACCGCGGTTGCTGCTAAGCGAATTTGGTTAAGTGCATTAAATGACTACTTGCAAGCCAAGTATTACCGCGCCGAAATTGCGGGGCTACATTATCGAATTTATGGCCACCAAGCTGGCTTTACACTGCATACCCGAGGCTTTACCAATCAGCAGATGTTGTTAGCTGAGCAGTTACTAGAAGCGGTCTTATCGTTCAAACCATCAGAGTTTAATTTTCAGCATTACAAACAAATGCAGCTTCAAAATTTACAGAACTCATTGTTAAACAAACCAACTAACCGCTTGTTCTCTAGGCTGAGTGTGTTGATACAACGTAATACTCAAGCTCCTGTGGAGTTATTACAAGCGGTAGCCAACACTTCCTATGAAGATATGATTAAAGTGCGTGACACTGCATTTGACGATTATTTCATAGAAAGTTTTGTGCATGGCAATTGGGCCAGCGAGCAAGCGATGGGATTCGCACACACTATTGATAGTAAATGTGTTAACACTAGCGGTGCACCTTTGTCTCGCGCGGTATCGAAACTTCCCGTTGGCGAAGCTTTTTATCATCAAGTCAGTTGTGAGCACGACGATGCGGCTGTTGTGCTGTATTTACAAGCCCCTACTGCAGGCCTACACGACACTGCACTTTGTATGGTGTTAGAGCAAATGTTGGCGGCACCATTTTTCAATGCGCTTCGAACAGAACAGCAGCTGGGCTACATTGTGGGAACCGGCTATGTTCCCCACAATCAACACCCTGGGATGGCATTTTATGTGCAAAGCCCTAATAACAGTGCCAAAACGCTACTTGATGCCATGACCGTATTTCTGTTTCAGCAGTTAGAAGAAATCGAGTTTTATCGTTTTTATTGGTCTACCATCAAACAGAACTTATTAAAGCAACTTGAAGAACGTGACCTTAATTTGTCGATGAAGTCGCAAAGACTATGGATAAGCTTAGGTACTCAAGATTTAAGCTTTAATAGAAATACACAGCTTGCTGAGTGTATCAGTGCGTTAAGTTTTGAAGATATACAAAGTTACGCCCATCAACTTGCCAAGCGAGAGCGTTGCGGAGAGTTGATTCTGTTTGCAGAAGGAAAGCACGAAAAACTAGAAACGCCAAAGCACAGAACCATAAATGGAATTTCAGAGTTTAAATCCCAAATTCCTTATTACTAGCAAAAGATGGTTAACAATTGAACCATCACCCTCCTATAACTAAAAATCGCTTGTAGAGCCCGCGTTATTTCGGCATATTTATTATTCTGGCTGTTAGGGATGCGGCCAGCCTAACTATAAATTATAATGATAAGGCGTAATGCCAAAGGTGTGTAGGTGCGCTCAACCCTAGCTTACTCAGTTATAGTCATATGGCTTCAACTGCTCGGAGTAATTTTCTCCGATGCGGCGGCCATAGAAGTTGCTGATTTACAATTTACTGAGTTAGATAAACGAGACGGTTTATCCAATACTGTTGTCCTCGACATTGCCGAAGACGACAAGGGATACATATGGCTTGCGACACCTAACGGGCTTAACCGTTACTCTGGTTATGAAATTAATCAGTATCACCCGTCAGATAACGACCCCCATGCCCTTCCTAGTGGATTTATTCAAAAATTATTTGTCGATTCTGATGGCATCCTTTGGATTGCGACTCATTCAGGATTAGCCCGTTACCGACCCGAAAGCGATGATTTTGAAACATTTTCCAAACAAAACTCTGTCATCAAACTCGATGTAATCACAACAATTAGTGAAGGTATTGACGGTAGCATTTTGTTTTCGGACCATAAATATGCCTATTCCTTATCTAAGAAAGAAAACGACAAAATTAAGATAATCTCCCAAATCTATAAAGCTGAAAGTACCATCAAGTTAATATTTGATGAGTCGTCTAGAATTTGGTTTGGTTCAAATGAGCTTGGTGCAAAGATTTTAGATAAGAATACCAACGAAGTTTTTGATTTGGGTATGGTCAACCCATGGGGGATCAGTCTAGATACAGGGGCTTTGCATGATATTACAGTAATAGAAGGCAATTATTGGTTGGCCACTAATGAAGGCGTATATGTTATCAGTGCGAATGGCGGCCAACTCAAGCATATAAGTAAAGAGTTAATGAACCTTGATGGCGACGTAAATGTCACCTCTATCATAGAGTTTGATGAGCATGTTTGGTTCAGCTCAGACAATGGCCTTTTTATCGTTAATACCAATATTGAATCACCAAAAAATATATCTTCTGCAGACATTACCCATTTAAGTTCAGACAAAAAAAATATAACCAAGCTTACTCAAAACATTATTTTCGGTATTACTAAAGATAGATCCGGTGCGCTGTGGCTGGGCACTATGCAAAATGCGTTCAAATTCCACTCAGAATTTTCAGAAATACGTTTTCATTCTAGTGCACTTAAAGACACAGATGGAGATAAAAACTCAACGATATGGGGTCTAGCTCAAGATTCTTCCAATGACATATATTTTGCTTCTCAACAAGATGGAGTTGGGAGGCTTGATCGCGTCACTGGTGATTTCGACTATTTATCTTTCGATGAGGAGATATCTCTTGGCACTAGCTATTGGGATGTTGAAATTGATAAAGAAGGGTATTTTTGGGTTGCCAGTTCAGGTGGTTTAAGTGTCTATAAGCGAATAGATAATAAGCTTGAACTTTTAAAACGTTATTTCCCAGGGCAGTTTGTTGACTATATATATAAGGGTAAAGACAGAGTTTGGGTTTGGCTAGAAGACAATGGTTTGTATTCATTAGACACCTCTACAAATTCGGCATTACCTTTACCGGTGCATCACGAAGTAGATAACACCTCAAATATTCTACTCCCTATATTTACTGACAATAACAATCGTCTATGGCTTCGGCAGGAAAATGGCATTCTTATTTACTCCCTCTCTAGCAACACGGTAGTAGAGAGAATTGGCAAAGAAAAAGGCCTCTCGTCACCCGTTTACGGCGTGTATGAAACACCTGACGCGTTCTGGTTAACCACCCGTTCGGATGGCGTGCTTAAAGTTGACAAGAAAACTCTGCAGGTCGTACAGCGACAAACTCGTGATGATGGAAATGGATTCATCTTTTCATCTATTGGTACCCACGACAGTATTTGGTATGCAGACAGCGCAGGTGTGCATCAAATAGATTTATCTACATTGAGTGAAATATCCAAAGTTTCGAATGCCCAACTTGAATTTAATTCTTTAGGGGAGAGTGCAGTTTTAGCAACCTCTAATGGGGATATCTATTTTGGCGGCAACAAAGGCTTCAATAGGATATCTAAGGCACATCAGGTTTCGACGGTTGAAACTGAAAACCGGACAAGCAAACCTGAGCTATTCGAATTTCGTATTTTCGGAGAGTCAAATCAAGCTAACACTGGTTTACTAGGAATCGATAAGCAAGCTGCTGAAGAGACATCTCTTGCGAATATCACTTACAACAGTGAAAAAATGCTAGAGTATTTTGAAACTAGATTCAGCATTTCGTTTGGTTTAATTAACGCTGTCTACCCAAAAGAGGTTTCATACCGCTATCGTCTAAAAGGCATGGATAATCTGTGGGTTTACAACGAAAATGTCAGAACTGCTCAATTTAACAACATTTCGTTTGGCAGTTATATTTTTGAAGTCCAAGCTATCGAGCCGGGGAAACATTGGTCTAAAAGTCGCGAGTTAAGAATCTATATTAATCGCCCGCCTTGGCTTCATACTGTCGCATTAGTTTTTTATGCACTGTTACTTACCATTGTTTTGGCCTTTATCATTCGACAATACCAATTACGTAAATCTAATCAACTTTCCATACGTGAATCAGAAGAGCGACTCAAACTTACCTTATGGAGTTCTGGCGACGAGCTATGGGATTGGGATGTATACCGTGGTCAAGTATATCGAGCAAACACTTGGGGCACGTTAGACTTCCCACAAGACGATATAAGAACCACTGGCGCCTATGATGCGAATATCCATCCTAATGATATAGGCCGTGTTAGAGACGCCTTACGTAGCCATTTAGAAGGTAAAAGTGACTTCTATGAGCTTGCCTATCGCGCTAAAACCTTCAAAAACCAATGGATATGGTTACTCGATCGCGGAAAAGTGGTTGAACGGGATCATAACCAGCAGCCGGTTCGTATGACCGGAACCTTGAAGAATATTAACCACCTAAAAGAAGCTGAAGAGCAACTAAACCTGTTTAAGCGTTCAATTGAAAATATTTCTGAGGGTGTGTTTATTACCACCACACAGTTTAAGTTTATTTCAGTAAATAACGCTTACTGTAGCTATACAGGTGAAACTAGAGAACAAGCCCTTGCAAGCTACCTACATTTCCATTTGTATCCCGATGCGTTTACAGAAGAGATTAAAAAGACCCTGAAAACGAAAGGTAATTGGTCGGGTGAAGTAGAATCAGTTCGCGTTAATGGTGAACGTTATGAAATGGAACTAAACATAGATGCAGTGCACGATGACGACGGAAAGATAAGTCACTTCGTGGGTGTATTTAGTGATATCACCTCACGTAAGAGTACCGAAAAAGAATTACTTAAGCTGGCTAATATTGACCCGCTAACTGAACTACCTAACCGCTCTTTCTACCAAGCAAGTCATCAAAACTTAGTCCGTAAAGGCGCGCCTCACACGTTGCTGTGTTTGGACATGGACAACTTCAAGAAGATAAATGACTCGCTAGGCCACCAAACTGGCGACATTTTAATTAAACAAATTGCCAAACGCCTACAACGTATTACGGGTAAAAATGCGACTTGTTACCGTCTTGGTGGCGATGAGTTCAGTGTCTTAATGGAAGATAGTGCAGATATTCATACTGTCACCCATTACGCGCAAAACTTACTAGACACCCTCGCTCGCCCTTTCATTATCAATAAGCAAGAGTTTGTGTTGGGCGCAAGCTTAGGGATAGCCTTCTTCCCTGACGATGGCAATACGCCACAAGAAATGCTAAAAAATGCCGACACAGCCATGTACTTTGCAAAAAATAATGGTGGTAATAGCTATCAATTCTTCAGCGGTGAAATGAACCAAAATGCGGTTCGTCAGTTACAAATCGAAAACTTAATTCGCCAAGGTATTAAAGACGACTTATTTACGGTTTACTACCAACCGAAAGTTGATATCGCCTCTGGCAAACTGGTGAGTATGGAAGCGTTAGTGCGCTTTGAACACCCGCAGAAAGGCATAGTGAGTCCTGGGCAATTTATTCCCCTAGCTGAGCAAACAGGTCAGATCATCGAAATTGGTGAACAAGTATTACGTAAAGCCTGTATAGATACCAAACGCTGGGTCTCTCAAGGCTTATTTACTGGCCGAGTAGCCGTAAATATCTCTGTTAAACAATTCGAACTTCCAGATTTAGACGACAGAATTAACCGCATTTTAAGCGAAGTAGGCCTTTCTCCACTGCACTTAGAATGTGAAATTACCGAAGGGACCTTAATGGAAGACCCTGAAAATGGTCTTCGGATGATGAGCCGATTGAGAGAGCGTGGTATACACCTTGCCCTTGATGATTTTGGTACTGGGTACTCGTCCTTGGCCTATTTAAAGCGATTCCCGCTCAATACCCTTAAAATAGATAAAGCCTTTATTGACGATATCGCTAAAAGTAGCGTAGATCGTCATATGGCAGCAGCAATAATTAATATCGCCCACAACCTAGGCTTAAAAGTAGTGGCTGAAGGGGTTGAGGAAGAAGAGCAATTAAATATCTTGCGCCGCTATGATTGCGAGATGTTGCAAGGCTTTTTATACAGTCGCCCCCTTAACGCAGAGCGATTTGAAAAATTACTGACTGAAAATCAAAAACTTCACAACCTGCTTGGCCATTCAAATATCTGACTATTTTTTGGCGCTTACTACTTTTGACTAATTCAAGTGTCAAAAAATGCACCGAAAACAAATTAAATCACTACACATCAACAACTTAAAAAGTTGGCACATCTCTCGCAATATCTTCTGTAACCGGTAAACATCCTTTCTATCGGTTTTGTTTGTTCGTTCTTAAAATAAAAAAATCAGAGGAATATTAAAATGTTAAAAGAGTATGCTGTTGCATTAGTACTATCTACCGCTACCCCTGTTGCTGCTGATAAGCAAGAAGGCGCTAACCAAGCCCCTGAGCAGCAAAAAGAGTCTGTTACTCAACCTCAAAGCTACCGCCCTAAAACCGGCAATGGCTACGGTGTAGGCTTATAATAGCCTTCAAGAATTCCAAAAAAGAGAGTATAGACTCTCTTTTTTTATGCCTGCAATTTAGCTGTGCACTAAATGTATAGCCTCAATGAGAAATAGAGAGGGTTAACCCCTTTAACCACAACAGGGCTTCTATAGCCGTTCTATTGTCTTTCTTTAGTCTTTATCTAATCGTTCTCTAACCGCTCTCTAGCCAATCCGTAGCCGTTTAAGCTTCTACCATCAAATTATTAAATCCTACCGCTCTGCGCCAATGTATATGTCTGGCAATACCAAACATAGGGAATACAAAAGGCCCTATCACTAAAGCAAGCACTGCCCAATATTTGGCATTCATTCCCCACTTTACAGCCTCTACATAAAAGAAAGCACTGCTTAACAGGCTTATCGATATTAAAACAAACAAGACACTCTCCTACTTAGCTCACTCTTAAGGGAAATAAAAAAATCTTTTAAATATAACGCCAATATTTTGACTGGTATTTTTTTAAGCCGCAGAATTGTACTGATAATTGACTAGCAAACCAGCAAAATTACTTATTACACACAAAAAAGCCGGGAACCTTCATTTCAGGCTCCCGGCTTTTTATCTGTAGCTTACATGTTAGTAAAAGGTGCTATTATCTTCAGCCATTTTCACCAATACATCTGCAGGTGCGAATTTGTCACCCACAGTGCTAGCGTAATGATTCAAACGCTCAACAACATGCTTAATTCCCAGTGTGTCCATATAACGGAAAGGTCCGCCTAGGAAAGGTGGGAATCCGATACCAAAGATAGCACCAATGTCGCCATCACGGGCATTGCGAATAACACTCTCGTCTAGACAACGAGCGGCTTCATTAAGCATCATAAGAACGCAGCGTTCAGCCACTTCTTTTTCACTTAATTTCGTTGACGGTGTTAAGCCCAATAACGAGTAGATACTTTCATCTACTTCTTTACCTGGCTTCTTACCTTCATAGCTGTAAAAACCTTTTTGGTTCTTTTTACCTTTACGACCATCAGCCAGTACTTTATCGAAAGCTGAAGGCGCCGTAAAACGCTCTCCAAAGGCCTCTACAAGGAAAGGAATGATCTTAGTACCAACATCAATGCCTACCTCATCAAGTAACTTCACAGGTCCAACTGGGAAGCCAAACTTAACTAGGGACTTATCAATGTGCTCAATAGGCTCACCAGCAAGAATTAAGCTTGCCGCTTCATTCATGTAAGGGGCTAAAATACGGTTAACATAAAAGCCTGCGCCGTCTTTAACAACGACGGGTGTTTTGCCCTGCTTTTTCGCAAACTCGACGGTAGATGAAATAACCTGATCCGACGTAGTTTCATGAGCGATAACTTCGGCTAATGGCATTTTATCTACAGGTGAAAAGTAATGAAGACCAATCACGTTTTGAGGACGAGCTGCTTTGGCAGCAATTTGGGTAATTGGAATAGAAGAAGTGTTAGAGGCAAAGATGGTGTTCTCTTTGCAGTTTTCTTCAATATCCGCGACCATTTTTTGCTTAAGATCTAAATCTTCAAATACCGCTTCAACCACAATGTCGGTATCTTGGTAGCCGCTATAATCTAAGGTGCCAGTGATAAGCGACAGCTGCTTTTGCATTTCGCTACTACGCATGAAGCGCTTCTTCACTTTCTTATTTAAAATGTCGTAGCTGTATTTCATCGCGTTAGCAATGCCTTCAGGGCGAACATCTTTAATACGAACAGGCACGCCAGCTTTAGTAGAGGTTACAAACGCGATACCGCCGCCCATTAATCCGCCGCCGAGTACGCCAACCTTTTTCATCTTCTCTGGCGCTACGCCTTCAATACCGTTTTCTTTCTTCATATCGGTAGTCGCGAAGAAAATCTGACGCAATTGAAAAGATTCTGGTGTCATCACCAACTTTCCGAATGCTTCAGCTTCGGCTTTAAGGCCCGCTTCAATGCCATCACGCATGCCAGTTTCGATGACATCAATGATGTAACCTGGCGCTGGATAGTTACCTTTGGTTTTAGCAAACGTTGCTTCGCGGGCCTTTTTGAACATCATACCGCGGCCTGGGCCGGTATTTTCAAGCATTTTGTCCATTACGCTTTTTTGCGGCGCTTCACGCTCAGGCTTACGCTTAAGGGCGAACTGCTCTGCCACTTTTAGTAACACGCTATGCGGTACTACATCATCAACAATGCCGTACTTTTTAGCTTGCTTGGCGCGCGCTGGCGCACCAGTAAGCATCATTTTCATGGCTTGCTGTATACCAATCAAACGAGGTAATCGCTGCGTTCCACCACTACCTGGCAATAGACCAAGTTGAACTTCAGGCAAACCTACCTGAGTGCTCGGTGAATCGGTACAAATTCGATAGTGACATGCTAGGGCAAGCTCTAGACCACCGCCCAATGCTGGGCCATTTATGGCTGCAACAAAAGTTGCTTTCATGCGTTCAATACGGTCAAAAATAGCTTGGCCGCCAGCCGCGATGGTGGTGGCATCTTCTGCAGTATTACACGCTGCCAACATACTTATATCGGCACCGGCTACAAACGAATTTGCTTTACCACTTACCAGCACTACACCTTTAATACTGGTATCAGCATCAATGTCATCCAGCATGGCAGATATTTCATCGCCAAAAGCGGCTTTTAGCGTATTCATAGACTCACCAGGTACATCCATGGTGAGTATGGCAACGCCATTGTCTTGCTTGGTTAACGTAAAGGCACCAGATGTTGCTTGAACGTCATTTGTCATTGTTGTGTCCTGACTCATATTATTCTGTCTCCACAATCATAGCTGCACCTAAACCACCCGCTGCACAAGCGGTTAGTAGACCAGTACCACCACCGCGACGGTTAAGTTCGTTAAGCATTTGGGTAATCATTCGCGTGCCTGTTGCCGCAAACGGGTGACCGTAAGCAATAGAACTTCCCATAACGTTAAATTTGTCCATGTCGATTTCACCGGTAGCTTTTGCACGACCAAGTTTTTCTTGGGCAAATTTATCGCTGGCGAACATTTTTACGTTCGAAAGTGTCTGTGCGGCAAAAGCTTCATGCATTTCGATAAGCGTAATATCGTTTAATGTCATGCCTGCGCGATCTAGCGCAATTGGCGTGGCGTAAGATGGCCCCATCAGCATGTCTTCCCATACATCAATGGCTGAGAAGGCATAACTCTTAAGGTAACCTAATGGCTTATAACCCAATTCTTTAGCACGGCTTTCCGTCATCATAATAACGGCTGAAGCACCATCAGTTAGCGGAGTAGCGTTCGCTGCCGTTACTGTACCGTATTTTTTATCAAAAACAGGGCGAAGTTTGGCATAGCCTTCAAGCTTAGAATCGAAACGTACGTTGTTATCGCGAGATAACGCGCCTTTATACGGTTCTGCGTAAGCGGTCATTACTTCACTGTCTAACTTACCCTCTTCCCAGCTTTGCGCGGCAAAACTGTGTGAACGATGCGCAAGTGCGTCTTGTTCTTCACGTGAGATATGGTGGGATTTCGCCATTTGCTCAGCCGTTTGTCCCATAGACAAACCTGTTGAGTATTCTGCAACCGCTGGCGGCACAGGCGCTAAATCTTTAAGGCCTAAACGCTTAAAGATATTAAACTTCTGACCCAAAGTTTTAGTTTTTTGAAGATCGACCAATGCGCGTGCTAGGTTTTTAGATACACCAATTGGCGATACAGACGTAGAGTCCGCACCACCAGCAATACCTACCTGAACGTGGCCAGCCATCATACTTTCGGCAATATTAACGGTAGACTGGAAGCTGGTTGCACATGCACGAGAGACGCTGTAAGCATCAGTATGCACATTCATACCAGTACCCAATACGATTTCACGGGCGATATTCGGCGCTTCAGGCATTTGAACAACCTGACCATAGACAACCTGATCAACCCATTCTTTTTGAATGCCATGGCGAACGAGCAGTTCGTTTACGACCATTTTACCTAAATCGACAGCGGGAACACCGTGGAAGTATGTCGCCATTTTTGCAAACGGAGTACGTAACCCCGCCACAATGGCGATACGATCACCCTCGCGGGTAGTAACAGATTGTCTTGTTGACATAATGCACCTAAATTAAGGACCACGGGAAATAAGTGGTCTGACCTGTAATAAACCCAATTTTTACAAACAATGAACAAAATAGCAAATTATCAACGTTCACGGACAGTTTTCAGCCTATTTGTGTCGAATAATCGTCGCCTATCTGAAAATTAGATGTTTTTAACGACTTGAACTAGACGACAAGGGAACCATATAAGAAAAACATAGTCTGTTTTATGCCAATTTATCTACTCGTAACATACATTTGGGCGAGTTAATTGGTTTACTTTTCCTGATAACTAGAATTTCAACGGAATAATTGCATTATGGCAGCGGAACAATTTCAGCAACTGCAGAAGTATTTAGACCAGCAAATCATTGGTCAAAGTGCACTTACCAAAAGCCTCCTTATTGCGCTTTTAGCTGATGGGCACCTTTTAGTAGAAGGGCCTCCAGGTCTTGCAAAAACCAGAGCAATTAACGCGCTTGCTAATGGTATCGACGGTGACTTTCATCGCGTTCAGTTTACCCCTGATTTACTGCCTGCTGATTTAACCGGCACTGATATTTATCGCCCTGAAACCGGTGAATTTGTTTTTCAAAAAGGCCCCCTATTTCACAACTTAGTATTAGCCGATGAAATTAACCGTGCTCCAGCTAAAGTACAATCGGCACTGTTGGAAGCCATGGCTGAGCGCCAAATAACGGTAGGCAGCAAGACCTACCCGCTTCCTCCTTTATTCTTGGTAATGGCGACACAGAACCCTCTAGAACAAGAAGGGACTTACCCACTACCAGAAGCTCAGCTCGATCGCTTTTTGATGCACGTCGATATTGATTATCCAGATGCCGAAACAGAGTTAGAGATTTTGCGATTGACCCGTGGTGAAGCATTATCAGTACCGCCAGTAACGCCGCCTAAATTAACCCAGCAAGATATCTTCTCTTCACGTAAAGAGGCGCTAGCACTACATATGGCGCCCGAACTTGAGCAGTATTTAGTGCAATTGGTGATGGCGACCAGACAGCCAGCTAAATTTGACGCCAACCTTGCCGAATGGATTGCGATGGGTACTAGCCCTCGTGCCACCATTAGTTTAGACAGATGCGCACGCGCACATGCGTGGTTAAGTGGCAGAGATTTCGTTGGCCCTGATGATATTCAAGCGGTGGTACATAATGTACTTCGCCATCGCATTATTTTGTCTTATCACGCAGAAGCACAAGGCATTACTATGAATGATGTGCTTAACCAAATTGTTGCTACCGTAGCTGTTCCATAAACGATGAGTGATGTTCATTCGCAGTTAGCGTTACTGCAAACCAACGGGGTTAATTTGTCTACTGCTGAACTATTGCGGTATCAGCAGTTGGCAAAATTATTTAGTCTTGCGCCCAAGCGTTCTCCTCAAGCCCGACTTGCTGGCAGCTATTTAACCAAGCACAAGGGTCGCGGCATGGAGTTTGACGAAGCGAGACATTATCAGCCCGGCGACGACATTCGTGCGATCGACTGGCGAGTTACCGCCCGTACCGGTAAAACCCACACCAAAATATATCGTGAAGAGCGAGAACGCCCTGTATTTTTGTTTTGCGACTTCTCGCCGTCAATGATGTTTGGCACACGATTACTGACTAAATCTATGCAGGTTGCCCACATCTGTTCGTTGATAAGTTGGTCTGCGGCAGCCCATGGCGATAAAGTAGGTGCCTTGTTATTTAACCAAAGCCAGCATAAAGAAGTGAAGCCCCTTGCTCGAAAACGAGCTGTTTTGCACATTTGTCACGAATTGATGGATTTACATGCTACTAGCCATGAGCAGGTAGCGAGTAATGAGGCTGATGTCCAAGCCTTTGCCGATGCGTGTGCTCGACTTCGTCGGTTAGCTCGCCCCGGTAGCCTAGTATACCTACTGTCTGATTTTCAGCATTTAGGCAGTGCAGCACAGCAGCATTTAAGTCAGCTTTCACGTCATTGTGAAGTGAGAGCAATTATTGTCGACGATCCTATTGAGCATACACTGCCTCAAACTCGCTCCATTCAACGGGTAAGCGTTTCCGATGGCATTAACCAACAACGATGGCTATTAGGTGACAGAAAAGAAGAAGATACCTATCAACGTTGGCGTGAACAACAAAACAGTGCAATGGAACAATCGCTTAAACAAGCAAATATTTCTCGTTACCATATTTCTGCGGGACTGCCTCTTGATACCCAAATTCAAGGCATGCAACAGGAGCGCTTTTGATGCAATCAGCCCAAGGTATGTCGCAAACCGATCCTCTTGCACAGCTTAAAGATATACACGTTCCTAACAATGTAGACATCTGGCCTCTGGACTGGGGCTGGTGGTGCTTAATTGCGTTATTTTTAGCAGGCACAATAAGTCTCATTATTTATCTTGTTAAAAAGCGTAAATTCAACAAGCCTCGTCGCGATGCACTAAAACTGCTTGGAAGTATCTCATCTTTAGATGAAAACTGGCCTATGCAAATCAATAGTGTACTAAAACGTACCGCCGTGACCTATTTCAAACCACAAGAAGTAGCAGGGCTTTATGGGAACAGTTGGCATGATTTTCTATTGAATACGCTGCCAGAAAGACGCAAAAATACTATGAGCGACTCACTATCAACGCTGCATTCGCAGCAGTACGCGCCCAAATGTGATAACAAGCATTTTAACGAATGTAGTAAAGCAGCAATTGCGTGGGTGAAACACTTTAACGTCACCTCGCCTTCTAATAATAAGAGATTGCGCGCTTCACAGCAGCCATCATCGTTTGAACAGCAAAAAGGTAAGGAGGCAACCCATGCTTGAGTTCGCATGGTGGTGGGCTTTGTTCCTACTTCCCCTTCCTATACTGGTTCGATATTTAGTGCCCGCGAAACCCCAGCACGTAATGGCTGCCCTACAAGTGCCTGCTTTAAGGCCGGGTATTCAAGACACTCCCTCACCGCTTAAAAGCAGCAAAATCCCGGTGGTTATTGCATCGCTAATTTGGCTCTGCGTGGTAATTGCAGCGGCACGCCCTCAATGGTTGGGAGAGCCCATAAGCATTCCGAGTGAAGGCAGAGAGATGATGTTGGCGGTAGATTTATCCGGCAGTATGAAAATTGATGACATGGAGTTAAATGGCAGGCAAGTGAATCGACTGACCATGACAAAGTCTGTGCTGTACGATTTTATCCAGCGCCGCGTGGGTGACCGTTTAGGCTTAATATTGTTTGCCGATACAGCCTACCTTCAAGCGCCACTCACTTATGACAGAGATACAGTTTCGACTTTACTTAGCGAATCTGTGATTGGTTTGGTGGGAGAGCAAACCGCTATTGGCGATGCTATTGGTTTGGCTGTAAAACGATTTGATGAAAAAGAAGAGTCAAACAATGTACTTATTTTGCTTACCGATGGACAAAACACCGCTGGTTTTATTACTCCTGAGCAAGCAAAAGAGTTGGCGGTAAATAAAAAAGTGAAGGTTTACACCATTGGCGTAGGCGCAGATAAAATGCTTATTCAAAGTTTCTTTGGTAGCCGACAGGTGAACCCCTCGCAGGAGTTAGATGAAGACATGCTTAGTGACCTTGCTACCTCTACAGGCGGGCAATACTTCCGCGCTAGAGATGTAAATGAATTAGAAGCCATTTACGCAAAGTTAGATGCATTAGAACCTATACAGGGTGAAGCACGCAAAATGCGGCCACTTACCGCTCTTTTCTACTTTCCATTGGCGGTAGCCTTAGCTTTATCTACCTTATGGGCATTAGTAATGATTGGAAGTACATTGATTAAATCACTGTCACGCACACCTCTTTCATCAAGCGATAAAAAGGAAAGTGTGTAATGGAAGACTTTATTAACAATGTCCATTTTTTGCGACCCGAGTGGTTTATAGCACTTATTCCCGCGCTTATACTCTATATAGCTCTTAAGCGAAATACGTCGAAAAAGTCGGGCTGGCAGTCGGTTATACCCTCACATTTATACCAGCATATGGTGATAGGGAAATTTACGAAAGGGCAGAAGCCCCCATTCTGGCTGCTTGCATTAGGATGGTTGCTAGCGGTTGTTGCCTTAGCAGGCCCAACATGGGAACGCCTCCCCCAACCGGTTTATCAACTGAAAATGGGCCATGTCATCGTGATGGACATGTCTCTGTCGATGCGTGCTACCGACATTACCCCAGATAGACTTACCCGTGCAAAATACAAAGCCATCGATCTTGTAAATCAAATAGGCGAAGGCGAAATGGGTTTAGTGGCTTATGCGGGAGACGCGTTTGTAGTGAGTCCACTCACTCAAGATGCAGCCAATATCACTACCCTGCTTCCAAGTCTATCGCCTGAAATCATGCCCGTTCCTGGTAGCGACCCTTTGTTAGGTATTGAAACCGCAGCTGAGTTATTAACGAACGCTGGCTACGGTAAAGGTATGATCTACTGGATAACCGATGGCGTTGACTTTCGCCAGCAACAAGAACTACAAGAATACGTGGCCGAATTACCTTTCACCTTAAATGCGCTGGCGGTAGGAACAGATGACGGAGCTCCTATTAGGCAGATAACAGGTGAATTACTTAAAGACAGAAGTGGCGCTATTGTGATCCCTAAACTTAATAGCAGTGCAGTCAATGCCGTTGTAAGAGCTAGCGGCGGTAAATTTAGTGAAATCACCACTAATGATAACGATATTACTTCACTCGCTTCCTTGTCGTTACTTGATAGAGACGGCGAATCTGAGGAAGGTGCGAGTGATACCGAAGGCGACCAATGGCGCGAATTTGGCCCCTATCTATTATTGGGTTTACTTCCCTTAATAGCCCTTGGGTTTCGGCGAGGTTTAGTGTTTGCAGTCATAGCAGCCATCTACATGCCGATGAGCAGTGAATCTGTGATGGCGCAATCTGTCGCCCAAGAACCGCCGTCAGAGAATTCGACGTCCTCGTCAGTGTCGTGGTGGGAAAAACCTTTTTTAAATGCCAATCAAGAAGGGTTAGCAAACTACGCTGATAACGCATTTGATGAAGCCGCCTCTACTTTTGAAGACCCTGCGTGGCAAGGCGCGGCACATTACAAAGCCGGCGACTACGAACAGGCACTTGCCGCTTATCAACAACAAGGCGGTATTGAAGGTTTGTACAACCAAGGCAATGCATTGGCTCGCCTGGGCAAGCTAGATGAGGCCATCGCCAAATATGATGAAGTGCTATCACTAGATGCTAATTATCAAGATGCTGCAGAAAATAAAGCGTTATTGGAACAGTTGAAGCAGCAACAAGAAGAACAAGAACAGCAAAATCAAGAAAATCAGCAATCGAATGAGGGTGACAACCAACAAGATTCTGGCGAAGGTGAAAATCAAGAAGGTAGCGACGATAATAGCCAAGATAGCCAAAGTAATGATGGTTCAAACAGTGAAGACTCATCTGAAGAAAATGGCGAGCAGAACGCGTCTGATAATCAAAATGCTAGTGATGAAAGTGATAGCCAAAATGACCCCCAATCTTCACAAAATGAAGGGGGTGAACAAGATGATAGTCAGAACCAAAATGAGTCGGACGCGCAAGATGGTGCCAACGGTGAAGAAAACGACAAAGAAGACTCAGGCACCCCACAAAATACTGGAAATGAAGAAGGTACAGATGAAACCCAGCAAGAAACCGATGCAGCCATGGCCCAAGCTGGTGAGATGACAGATGCTGAAAAAGAACAACAGCAACGTCTTGAAAATTTAATGCGCAGAGTACCAGATGACCCCGCGTTCTTATTAAAACGAAAAATGCAATTAGAAGCGCAGAAGCGCCAAAGACAACGCATGCCTTCAAATCGGAGTGATTGGTAGATGAAAGCAATTTTATTCACTACAACCCTTTTCTTACTTTTACGCAGCATGGTTGTGCTGGCAGATGTGACTTCGGTTGAAGCCACTATCGATAAAAATCCGGTTATGCTTGATGAGGCTATTCGGTTAACCGTTGTGGCAAATGGCGGCGCAGACCGTGAGTCTTTTGATAGCTCAATATTACTAAAAGACTTCGTTGTTGGTAGAACGTCGGTAAGCAGTCAAACATCTATTGTGAACTTCGACACCAAGAAAACCACTACCTGGACTACCACCTTGTTTCCGCGTAAAGAAGGTACCTTTACCATTCCGGCTATTAACATAGAAGGCAAACAATCTGCGCCTATGTCGGTGAGTGTTATTCCTGTTCAACAGTCTGATAATGTCGCGCGCGATTACTTTGTGACTACCGATATTGATTTAAAAGAAGCCTATTTAAACCAACAGCTTTTCTACACCATAAAACTGCATTTGGCGACGAATATTGAGCGCGGGAGTTTGCAATCACCCACCATGCAAAACGCCGAAATAAAGCAGTTAGGTGATGACAAACAATATACCGACATTGTAAATGGTAGACGTTACCAAATTATCGAACGCCAGTTTGCCATTGTGCCCCAAGCTTCAGGTGAATTTACCATTAGAGGGCCAGTTTTTACTGCAGAAGTGGCTGCCGCTAATACTAATCAGCGTTTTGGATTGTTCAACCGAACTCAGCAAGTTAACCGTGTTGGACCCGATATTACGGTAAATATTAAACCGATCCCCGCGGGTATTGATTACCCCTGGTTGCCATCTGAAATGGCACGGGTTGATGAAGAATGGCCCCAAGGTGATGCCTTTGTAGTCGGCGAGCCGATCACTCGCGTGGTCACGCTTACGGCACTAGGTGTAGTGGAAGAACAGTTACCAGAAATACCAGAGTTTTATCCTCCTCACTTTAAGTTGTATCCAGATCAATCCTCTACTACCACGGTAGAAAAAGACAGTACGCTGATTGCACAACGTAAAAGTTCACTGGCGGTGATCCCAACTCAAGCAGGTAGCTTTGTATTACCGGAAGTCACTATTCCTTGGTTTAATACCTTAACCGAACAGACAGAGTATGCGACTATCCCGGCCCGCACAGTCACCGTTCAGCCAGCCAACGTTCAACCAGATGCTGGTGCAACGTCACCTTCTATGCCTACACAGTCAGGTTTCGATAATCAATCGGCTAGTAACGCAACCTCAATGCCAGCTAATCAAGCTGGCCAAACTGAAAGTGATAGCGGGCTAAATAGTGAATCACAAAATTCAGTAGCCAATAATGGCGAAGCGCAAACTCCCCATTACTTAACTTGGCTATTTGCAGCCCTCTGGGTGATCACGGCTATCGCTTGGATAGCGACTTATCTAATGCAAAGAAAGCAAAAGCCAGATTATACGGCCACTTCCGCTAATACTTTTTCAGCAGCGAATTCAGGTGATGAAGCGGCGGCATTTAAGTCGTTAATGGCGTCAGTAAAAGCGAGTAATACATCGGCAATTGCACCAGCATTGCAAACCTGGTTGAAGTGTTTATATCCTAATCAAAGAGGGTTTATAAATCCATCCGACCACGGTGCAACTAGTGAGATTCAGCCTCATTTAAATGCATTGCAGCAAACGCGGTTTAGTCAGTCGAAAGGCGATTGGAAACCAGAATCGATGCAAAGTGCGATTAAAAACGCCAGAGATACTTGGTTAAAAAACAAGAAGTCTGGTAAAAATACCTTAACTAATTTGTACCCCTCTACCTAGATACTGCGCAAAGGAAAGGCGCTTTACTTGGACTGCTAGGCACGAGTGGCTTATCAATAAGCATTAACTCGTGCTAGGGGTACGAATTTAAAGAGAAAGCTAAAAAATAGACGGTAGCAATACTACCGCGACCACCTAACCAGGAGAACTCATGAAAGCACCACTGTTATCGTTATCCCCCATTGCTATTGCAATGCTTGGGCTAATGGCTTGTTCACCCGCATCAGAAACGAGCCAAACCGCCAAGCAACCGGCCCCAGCAATAGAAACTGAAACTCAAACTGACTCCGCACGGGTTAATGCTTTTTTTGAGCGTACTTTCGAAGAAGACCTTAAAAGCTCGCCTATGTTTCAAAGCTATTTAGGCATTAAGTGGGACTACGACAAGTGGAATGATGTTTCTGAGGAGCAAAAAGAAAAGAACATTGCTAAGGCCAAAAACCGCCTTGAAACTATTGAAAGTTTCGATACGACTAAGCTGAACGAGCAAGAAAAATTAAGCCTTCGTTTGTATAAATTAGGTATTGAAAGAGATTTAGCTAACGACGAGTTTCGTCATCATAGCTATGTCGTACACCAATTTCGTGCCGCGCATACTCAAGTCCCTAGTTTCCTTATCAATATACACAGCGTAAAAAGCAAAGAAGACGCCCAAGCTTATATAAGCCGTTTAGACAATGTGAGCGAGTATTTCAAACAAGTCATTAGTCAGATGAAGCTACGTGAGCAAGCTGGCGTATTTCCCCCTGCTTGGGCTTATGATCAGATGATTGCTGCATCACAGAACGTGGTGACAGGCGCCCCTTTTGATACCAGCGATACGCCTTCCACTATTTGGGAAGACTTTAATGCCAAGGTTGATAACCTTGAGCTTGATGATGTAGAGAAAACAACCTTGTTGGGTGAAGCAAAAGCTGCGCTAGTTACTTCTGTTATGCCGGCTTACAAAGACTTTATTCAAGAATTAGAACATCAAAAAACCATTACCCCTGAAGGTGATGGTGTATGGCGCTTGCCTGATGGCGATAAATGGTATCAGAACCGCTTAAACTGGTTTACTACCACTGATTTAACCGCCGATGAAGTGCATCAGATAGGCCTTGAGAATGTTGAGCGTATTCATACAGCTATGCGCGATATTATGAAAAAGGTGGAATTTGAAGGCACGTTGCAAGAGTTCTTCGTATTTATGCGTGAAGATGAACAATTTTATCTTCCTGCCACTGAGGCCGGACGTCAGCAATATTTAGATGACGCAACGAAAGCCATTGACGATATGCGCGAAGCACTACCAGATTACTTTGGCATTCTTCCTAAAGCCCCTATGGTGGTTAAACGTGTTGAAGCGTTCCGTGAGCAATCAGCCGGTAAGGCGTTTTACCAAAGCCCTGCGCAAGATGGCAGCCGCCCAGGCACTTATTACGCAAACCTTTACGACATGAGCGCAATGCCAACCTATCAACTAGAAGCATTGGCGTACCATGAAGGTATTCCAGGTCACCATATGCAACGCGCAATAGCACAAGAGCTTGAGGGTGTGCCTCAGTTCCAAAAATTCTTAAGCTTTACAGCCTACACCGAAGGTTGGGGGCTTTATTCCGAAGAGCTTGCTAAAGATATGGGCTTCTACCAAGACCCTTACTCTGACTTTGGCCGCCTTGCGATGGAATTATGGCGTGCATGCCGACTGGTTGTTGATACCGGTATTCATGCTAAAAAGTGGAGTCGCGAAGAAGCGGTAACTTACTTAGTTGAAAATACGCCTAACCCACAATACGATGCACAAAAAGCGATTGAGCGCTATATCGCCATGCCGGGTCAAGCAACAGCCTACATGATTGGTAAGCTCAAAATCATGGAGCTTAGAGAAAAAGCAATGACTGAGCTAGGTGATAATTTCGACTGGGCCGGTTTCCATGATGAAGTACTTAAACATGGCCCTGTTCCGCTTTCAATTTTAGAAGAAAATATCAACAATTGGATAGCCAGTAAAAAAGTTAGCTAGTTGTGTATTTCAAAATTAAACGGGTTCTAACATTAGACGCGTTTGTTATTAAATCCGCTTTCTACGCAATTTAATAACCTCTAGCAATGAAACTTAAAGCAGCCTTAAGGATAACCTTCCGGCTGCTTTTTTGTGTCATAATTAACAAAATTAAAAAAATGTGGGATTTTTTATGTTTGCACGAAATAGATCTGGAAGCAGTCAGGTCTTATCCAACATGAAAGCAAAACACAAACGATACGAAGCGCTCGTCAATGCGTTTCACGCAGATATATTCCGCTATGCATACTGGCTGGTTAAAGACCGCTCGGTTGCGGAAGATATTGTGCAAGAAACCTTTTTAAGAGCATGGCGCTCACTCGACTCACTCAACGATGAAAAAGCGGCCAAATCATGGTTAATTACCATATTGCGCCGTGAAAATGCGCGTCGTTTCGAACGTAAGCAATTTGATACTGTCGATATCGATGATGTGTCGGTGCATGATGAAACCCAAGATGCAGAAGGCGATGTACAAGACAGAGAGCTACATCGTTTGTTAGGCGGACTAAGCGACGAATATCGTGAGCCTCTGGTCTTGCAGCTTATATTTGGTTTTAGCGGTGATGAAATATCACAGCAACTGAATTTGAATAAAAATACCGTGATGACGCGATTATTTCGAGCAAGAAACCAATTGAGAGAGGCGTTAGAAAGGCAAAATGAACAGAGAGGTCAGGCAAATGGATGAATTAGAATTTAGGCGTCGAATTTACGCCGATCCAGAAACCACTGACAGTGATGTTATCGCCGCAGCGAAAGCTGATGAAAACAAACGTAAATTCTGGAACGAACAAAAGCAATTCGATAAGCAGTTAAAACAAGCTGTAAAAGTAGACGTGCCTGAAGATTTAAAGCACAAACTTATTTGGCAGCAATCGGCGAACGAATTTGCAAGCTACCAGAAGCGTAGTCGCTGGTATGTGGCTATGGCCGCTAGTATTGCCTTTACGGTGGGGATAGGTTTTACTATGTGGTATCACCAGCCGGTTAGTATTGGCGGGCAGGCACTTGCTCACATGCAATACGCAGAGACTGAGCGAGCGCATACGTTATTGCCTGTAGATTTAGAGCAAGTTAATGCAAAACTAGCCAGTTTTGGTGGCAGTTTTACAGACATGATTGGTGATGTTGAAGTGGTTAACTACTGCCACTTAAGTACGGTAAGAAGTTTGCATCTTATTGTTGATACCCCGCAAGGGAAAATGTCAGTGTTTATCGTGCCCGAGCGCGGTGATGTGAGAGTACCGGCTGAGTTTGAAGACAAGCAATATCATGGCGAAAGCATAAAAATGCATCACGCCAATATTATGGTGGTTGGTAATAAAGACGCTGACTTAACTGAAATGAAAAAAGCCATTACCGACAGAATTCACTTTTCTGCTTAGCTTATTCTATTTTAGCTTTGGCTGTTTTAGCTTAGGTTGAATAGCTTAACGGTATCCACTATACCCACCTTTTTCAATCGGCCCTTGCGGCCGATTTTCTATACTTAAGTATAAGATAAAATATAGTTATCTGGCCCAGTATATTTAAACACTGCGCAGTTTACTTTATACTATTGTCTAATAATAATAACATTTGGTGTCGTTTTTCTTCCCTAGCGCCCGTCTAGAGTAGATAAGAAAACGAGTATTACCCTATGAATATACGCTTTAGTAGTGCGGCTTCCCCTCTTTTCTACTTCTTTTTTCAGAAGACACGCCTCTGTTTTTTCGCAGTCCTGCTCTCTCTTACTTCAGTTAATGCGGTTGCTAATAACTTTCAAATCGAAGAAGAAAAGTTTCGCCAATTAGGCAATCTTGTCAACACTGTTATGTACATGTGGAACAGCTCTTCTGGGATGAGTAACGATGAGATCATTCCTCTGGTTGAAAAGAGCGGAATTCAACAGGATTCATCAGAGATTGGCAAGGTAATCAAAACCGTTCTTTATCACTTAGACAGTTCCCTATCTACTCCAGATTCAAAACTTCCCTTAAATTTGGTTGAGGAAGCATCGCCAGCTGATTGGGCGTATCTCAAGAATATTAATGTAAGCCGGTATTTTGCTTTAAAAGCCGTCTTCATTATGTATAAAACTGCGAATGCGCATTTAGAAACGAGTGAACGTTTAGAATATAGTATTCCCCTACTCTATTCGCTCAAACAAGAAGCCCTAAAAACCACAAATCATCATGCGGTCGCCATTGCAAGCATCTGGCTTGCAATGGAATATTCCGAAATAAATCAAATGAAAGCAGTCGTGGAAATTGAATATGCACTGCCTTTCTTGAAACATTTTGATAAAGAGTACAACCTAGAAACTGCACTTAATAAAAGAACGGCGCATTCATGGCTCGCCGATGCTTATACTAATATGGATGTTTATAGTCGCGCTGTCGCTCACCAGAGATTCGTCATAGAAGATAGCCACGAACATGACATTGCGACGTCCTACGTATATGTTGGAATTATCAATAGTCTAAACCACTTACAAAGATTCGACGATGCTTTCACATTGGTGGAGGAGGCTGAGCAAGTTTCTAACGAAAATCGAAGTGTTCAACAAACGCTATTCAGTTTATGGTTAAAAGTCAGTGTTTACCTTCACAGAGATAAACAGGGCGATCGTGAGAAAATAGCCGCGCTAACTGAAAACTTATCTCACTTTGAGGGCACTACACTCCCCACTAATATAAATTTAGTGCCCGTATTATCGGCTCTTAAAGCAACTTATTTGGCCCTTGAAGGCAGCGACGCTAATTTCGAAGAGGCCATGAATTTGTTAACGTCGGATTTTGACTCACAAGCTAAGCGTTCTTCCTACAGTAGGTCTATTTTACTTAACAAGCATACCCTTCTTAGAGATTTATTTACGTTAAGAGGCCATTTTAAGAAAGCGCTTTACCACCAGCATCAGTACGATTTTCTGAAAAGCCAGCCCAATAGAGCATATATACACTTGGATGAGTTAAGTATCGATTCACCGTTGCAACGAGACATCACCATTAACAAGTTGCAAGAAATGGCACGACTAAAAGACAAACAAACCTTAAAGTTAAAAGCGGAGCGATTCCAAGCCCTCACTTTTGCGTTAGCTGCCCTGATGTCGACGTTTTTACTTTTCTGGTTTTGGCGTGAACAGCGTTCGCGTGCTCAAGCCAGTGAAATTGACGAGCTAACAGGCGCCCTTTTTCGACGTGCTATGTTCAAAGAAATCGCAAAACCTATGTCCAACAAAATTGCATCCTGTTTAGTGCTCATCGACCTAGACCACTTTAAACAAGTCAATGACAGATATGGTCATGTGGTTGGGGATGAAGTACTAACAAAATTTGGGCAAGTTGTTCGCCAGCGTATTAGAAAGACAGATAAGTTCTGCCGCTATGGCGGTGAAGAGTTTTTGTTATATTTGCACGATACAACAGAAGAAAACGCGAATGCCTTGCTTGAAGACATAAAGAAATCGTTAGAGAGCAATAAGAATTGGTCAGCAACTGACTCTACATTTAGTGCTAGCTTTTCTGCCGGCGTCATTCAGGTAAAAGGCGAGCGTAATATCAATAAGATTATTAAGGCATGCGACAATTTACTCTATCGCGCTAAAAGTACCGGCAGAGGTAAGATAGAAACCATGTCGTTCCCCGCTTATTTGAATGAAAACATATAAAATCAACGTCCATTTCGGCCTTGATAGGTTTCTACATTTAGAAAACTTTATTGGGGTTTGCACGTATCCAACATATGCAAGGTTAATGACTTACGTAGAGAGTCTTTGCTATTGATGGTAGCATTGCATGAAAAAACATAGGGAATTTATATGGCCACGGGTACGATCATTTCATTGGGACTCTATTTTGCTGTCATGCTGGGTATCGGTCTTTTCGCTTACCGCCAAACAGATACTAATGTAGAAGGTTACATGTTAGGTGGCCGGCAACTCGGTCCAGCCGTCACTGCATTATCAGCCGGTGCATCAGATATGAGCGGGTGGATGCTCATGGGCCTTCCCGGAGCAATGTATGTTTCAGGCCTTTCCGCGGCGTGGATTGCCGTTGGTCTTGTACTAGGCGCATTAGCTAATTACATCTTGGTTGCACCTCGTCTAAGGGTTTATACGGAGGTTGCGAATAACTCTATTACTCTTCCTGATTATTTTGAAAACCGCTTTGCTGACAACTCTCGATTACTTCGTGTTATTGCCTCGGTTGTTATTGTTATTTTCTTTACCCTTTATACCTCTTCAGGCGTAGTCGCGGGTGGAAAGCTATTTGAGACCTCATTCGGTCTTTCCTACGAAACCGGTTTGTATGTTACCGCAGGCGTAGTGGTTGCTTACACACTGGTAGGTGGCTTTATGGCAGTCAGTATGACTGACTTCGTGCAAGGCTGTATTATGTTTATATCACTAATACTTGTGCCAGCAGTGGTCATCACTGAATTAGGTGGTATAGGCGCTTCTATTGATGCACTTGATACTATTAACCCTGCCCTATTCAATGCTTTTATGGATGCATCTACCAATGAGGCTATCTCGGTAATCGGTATCATATCTTTGATGTCTTGGGGTGTTGGTTATTTCGGACAGCCACATATTATTGTACGTTTTATGGCAATTCGCTCTGTAGAAGATATTCCAACGGCACGAAGAATTGGCATGAGTTGGATGATAGTTTCTATTATTGGCGCGCTAATGACAGGCTTGTTTGGCCTAGCCTATGTGACGGGCAATGGGAACAATATTGACCCTGAAACTGTCTTTATTTACTTATCTCAAATCCTCTTCCACCCACTAATTGGTGGCTTCTTGCTAGCAGCTATTCTCGCTGCCATCATGAGTACTATTTCATCTCAGCTGTTAGTAACATCAAGTTCATTAACTAACGATTTTTACCAGACTTTTGTTCGACGTGATGCGTCTGATAAGGAATTGGTCATTGCCGGTCGCGTTAGCGTGGTGGCGGTCGCCCTTGTTGCAATCTTCTTAGCTTACGACAGAGACAGCAGTATTCTTGATTTAGTGAGTAATGCGTGGGCTGGTTTCGGTGCGGCATTTGGTCCACTGGTATTATTCAGCTTGTTCAAGCGTGAAATGACCCGTCGTGCTGCCCTTGGCGGCATGATTGTGGGTGCGGTTACCGTATTATTATGGATTTACCTACCGGTAACTATTAACGGAGAATCGTTAGGAAGCTGGATGTACGAAATTGTGCCTGGGTTCATCCTATCTAGTCTGACCATTATAATATTGAGCAAATCAGGTACGCCTCGAGAAGGGGTGCTTGAAACCTTCGATGCGTTTCAAAAGAAACTTGAATCACATAGATAGTCGATAGGAAATTATATAAAGCCCCGTTTTACGGGGCTTTTTTGTAGGTTTCACCCGTTAACAATTGCACTATTTTCTGACAATTAGAGTATGTAACACCGGCGACCTTTGACTGAAAATTCGGCGCTTATGCCAAAATTGTATGACAGTTTTATTTCTTGGAATAAGGCAGCTATTTTAAATAGCTAAATCGCATACTACATTAGTAAATAAATGTGTTATTGTTCTATGCATAAAAATAACTCGTATATAACTTAATCTTATATAACATAAATCGGACTCGAAAATGACTGCAAGTATCCCGTCTGTTACGCATCTGAAACAACTCGAAGCCGAGAGTATTCAAATTTTCCGTGAAGTTGCTGCGGAATTTGATAATCCGGTAATGCTTTATTCTGTTGGAAAAGACTCTTCGGTGTTGTTGCATTTAGCGCGCAAAGCTTTTGCCCCTGGTAAAATTCCATTTCCATTGCTTCACGTAGACACTACGTGGAAATTCCAGGAAATGATTGAGTTTCGTGACCAGCAAGCCAAGAAACATGGTTTCGATTTGCTAGTACACATTAATGAAGAAGGTGTTGAACAAGGCGTAGGCCCGTTCTCACATGGTTCAGCAAAGCACACTGATATCATGAAAACTGCTGCACTTAAGCAAGCATTAAACAAATATAAGTTTGATGCTGCCTTTGGTGGTGCACGTCGTGACGAAGAGAAATCTCGTGCGAAAGAGCGTGTTTACTCATTTCGTGATAGCAACCACCGTTGGGATCCTAAAAACCAACGTCCTGAGCTTTGGAACATCTACAACTCTCAAGTTAACCCAGGTGAAAGCATTCGTGTATTCCCTATGTCTAACTGGACTGAGCTTGATATCTGGCAGTACATTTACCTAGAAAACATCGACATTCCTCAGCTTTACTTATCGAAGCCTCGCCCTGTTGTAGAGCGTGATGGTGTATTGATTATGGTTGATGACGAACGTATGCCAATGAACGAAGGCGAAACGCCTGAAATGCGTTCAGTACGTTTCCGTACGCTAGGTTGCTACCCACTAACGGGTGCTGTTGAATCTACTGCGGCTACCTTGCCAGAAGTTATTCAAGAAATGCTACTGACTAAAACCTCTGAGCGTCAAGGCCGCGTGATCGATCACGATAGCTCTGGCTCTATGGAGAAGAAGAAAATGGAAGGGTATTTCTAATGGCCACCGACAACGTTGTTTGGCACAAGCATGAGGTGAATAAAACCACCCGCGCTGCAAAGCTGAATCAATCGCCTCGCCTGTTCTGGCTTACCGGCCTAAGTGGTTCTGGTAAGTCAACTCTGGCCAACTTGCTTGAGAAGAAGCTTCACGAGCAAGCTAAGCACACTTACCTATTAGATGGTGACAATGTGCGTCATGGCTTATGTGGCGACTTGGGCTTTAGCGATAAAGACCGTGTAGAAAACATTCGCAGAATCAGTGAAGTAGCAAAACTATTTGTCGATTCTGGCACGCTGGTATTAACAGCGTTCATCTCTCCTTTTAAAGCGGATCGCGACTATTGCCGTGGTCTTTTAGAAGACGGTGAGTTCGTTGAAGTGTTTATCGACACACCTATCGAAGTGTGTGAAAAGCGCGACCCGAAAGGGCTTTATAAAAAAGCGCGTAGCGGTGAGATTAAAGATTTCACTGGTATCGACTCTGCTTATGAAGCACCGGAAAAGCCTGAGATACATTTAACGTATCAAGATGAACCTGCAGAGCAAACTGCTGAACGCTTATATGCGTTACTGCAAGAAAAAGGACTTGTGTAATGGCCCAGGCTAATACAATGACTAATACACTGGCACAAACCATTCTTCGCATTGCTAAAGAAGCAGGCGATAAGATAATGGCGATTTACGATAAAGATTTCGCTATTTACGAAAAACAAGATACCAGCCCGCTAACCGAAGCTGACTTAGCGGCGCACAACGTAATTGTTGATGCCCTTGGAAAAGAATCTGACCTTCCTATTTTATCTGAAGAGTCGGCAGACATTTCATGGGATGAGCGCAAACAATGGCAGTCTTATTGGCTTGTTGATCCGCTTGACGGCACGAAAGAATTCATTAAAAAGAATGGTGAATTCACCGTGAACATTGCGTTGATTGAAGACGGCAAACCTACCATGGGTGTGGTGTACGCACCGGCACTTAACAAAAGCTATGTAGGTATTGTAGGTGAAGGCGCATGGACTGAAGTAGACGGCGAATTTACTGCTATTTCTGCACGCAAGCACGATGGTGCTGAAGTATGGAAAATAGTAGGTAGCCGCTCTCACCAAAGCCCTGAAATTCAAAATTTACTGTCTCAACTAGAGGGTGAAACTGAATTAGTGGCCATGGGTAGTTCATTAAAGTTATGCCTAGTGGCTGAAGGTGAAGCTCACCTTTATCCTCGCTTAGGCCCAACTTCCGAATGGGACACAGGCGCAGCTCATGCTGTAGCCCTAGCCGCAGGTGCCAATGTGACTGTGCTAGACCCGAACGATCCGTTAAATGACAACGCCGACGCTCTTACTTACAACCAAAAAGAGTCTGTGTTAAACCCCTTTTTCCTTGTGAGCGCATAACATGAACAACGAAAACAATTTATTAAAGCAAGACATACTGTCTTACCTTGAGCAACACGAACAAAAAGACATGCTACGTTTCCTTACATGCGGAAGTGTAGATGACGGTAAAAGTACCCTAATCGGTCGCCTACTTCATGACTCAAAAATGATTTATGAAGACCAACTTGCTGCCATTACTAAAGACAGCAAAAAGTCAGGTACAACTGGCGAGAAAGTCGATTTAGCCTTATTGGTTGATGGCCTTCAGTCAGAACGTGAGCAAGGTATTACGATTGACGTAGCGTACCGCTACTTCTCTACTGATAAGCGTAAGTTTATTATTGCTGATACTCCAGGACATGAGCAGTACACACGTAACATGGTAACTGGCGCATCTACATGCGACCTTGCCATCATACTTGTTGACGCCCGTGGCGGTGTAAAAGTACAGACTAAGCGTCACTCATTCCTAGTATCTTTGTTAGGTATTAAGCACGTTATTGTTGCTATCAACAAAATGGACTTGATGGATTACTCTGAAGAAGTGTACAACCAGATCAAGCAAGACTATCTGAAGTTTTCAGAGCAATTGGATATTCCAGATATTCAATTCGTACCACTTTCTGCACTTGAAGGTGATAACGTAGTAAACGTGAGCGAACACACACCATGGTTCGATGGTATTCCGCTTATGCAGATGCTAGAGAACACAAAAATTGGTGAAGACGATAATCATGATGATTTCCGTTTCCCTGTTCAATACGTTAACCGCCCTAACCTAGATTTTCGTGGGTTTGCCGGTACGGTGGTATCTGGTCAAATTGAACCAGGCGACGAAGTAACTGCTCTTCCTTCTGGAAAAACGTCGAAAGTAAAATCGATTGTGACTTTTGAAGGCGACCAAGAGCGTGCTTATGTACCTCAAGCGGTTACCCTTACACTGGAAGATGAAATTGATATTTCACGTGGCGACATGATTGTTAAATCAGGTAACTTGCCACTACTTTCTACCCAATTTAAAACACATTTGGTATGGATGGACGAAGAGCCACTTATGCCAAACAAGCAGTTCTTGTTTAAGTTTGCGACCAAGTCAACGACAGGTGTTGTGTCTCATATCGATAACCAAATTGATGTGAACACCCTTGAAGAAAAAGACGCGATGCACCTTAACTTGAATGAAATTGGTGTGGTAGATGTGAAATTTACCCAAACCGTAGCGTGCGACCCGTACAAGCGTAATCGCCCTACTGGTTCTTTCATCGTTATTGATCGCATGACTAACAGTACTGTTGGTGCAGGTATGATCATTGATGAACTTGCTAAAGATGCACAACACGCTTCTCCAGACTTCTCAGAGTTTGAATTAGAGTTTAATGCACTAGTACGTAAGCACTTCCCTCATTGGAGCGCTGTGGACATTAGCAAGCTGTAAAAGCAGGACTGGAAAATATATGGATATTAACCAGTTTATCGTGCTGGCGATTTTCGCCAGCACGATTTTTGCGCTGATTTTTTCAAATCAGCGCCCGTCTACTGTTTTTTCAGGCGCCGTGTTATTACTATTGGTATCTCAGCAGTTGTCGCTTGACGACATTTTGCTGAACTTAACCAACAAAGGGTTAATAACCCTTGTCTTGCTACTGCTAGTCAGCAGTGCAATTGATAAAACTGCGTTAATAAAGCGTATTGGTAGAAAGCTAGTGAGTACGAGCTTCTCTAAATCATATTGGAAATTGTTTTCACTCACCTTCATTTCTTCAGCGCTATTAAACAATACGGCTATTGTGGCCAGCCTTATAGGCCCTATTAAGCAGAATCAATATCACCCTGCTTCGCGCTTACTTATTCCGCTTTCCTATGCCGCCATACTCGGTGGAACAGTCACCCTAATTGGTACCTCCACCAACTTAATTGTAGATAGTTTCTTGCAAGAGCATGGTCATCCTGGGTTTAACTTTTTTGACTTCACGCTATATGGGCTAGTAGCCGGTTTAAGCTGCGGCGTACTGATGTTTTTGCTTACACCATTACTACCTAATATTGCGAACAAGAATGACAACTACCAAGAGTACATGGTAGAAGCGAAAGTAAATTCGGGTTCAGAACTCATTGGCAAAACCGTTGAGCAAAACCACCTTCGTAACTTACCTGAATTATTTTTGGTTGAAGTGGTTCGTGACGGGAACCTTATTTCTCCCGTAGGCCCCGACCTAGTGATTGCTGAAAACGATAAACTTATCTTTACCGGCAATGTGCAAAAGCTTGATAACTTAAGCCACATAAAAGGGTTAACCACCTTTGCCGAAACCGATGGCATTTTGCGTGAAAGCTTAACCGAAGTGGTGGTAGCAAACCGCGCTCAAATTATTGGACAAACCATAAAAAACCTCGGTTTTAGGGCTTTGTTCGATTCAGCCGTAGTGGCTATTCGCCGTGATGGCGAGCAGCTATCAGGCAAGCTCGGTGAAATAAAACTTAAAGCAGGTGATTTCCTATTACTTGCCGCTGGCCCAGATTTCAATACGCGACAAAATTTAAGTAAGAACTTCTTTATATTGTCTGAGCAAAAAATCTCTCGCCCGCTTACCAACCGACAGGAATGGATAACCCTTGGCGGTTTCCTTACCGTTGTGACATTAGCCGCGGCAGATATTATTTCACTCGCAATCGGGCTGTTGTTTTTGGCGGCCGTATTGATTGGCTCAAAGGTAACGAACAACGGTGAGATGAAGCGTAATTTACCGCTGAACCTTATTATTGTTATTGTTGGAGCATTAAGCTTAGCCACCTCATTAGAGTCGTCGGGCGTTATTGCCATTTCTACTGCGCAATTGATTCCCTACTTAGCCGACACCAATTGGTTTATTGCGTTAATTGTAGTGTATTTTACTACCCTACTATTAACCGAATTTGTGACCAACAACGCAGCAGCGGCGCTCATGTTCCCCTTCGCATATGGGCTGGTTGAAATAATAGGCGCACCGCTTATGCCATTCGCCTTAGCGGTTGCCTTTGCGGCAAGTGCTAGCTTTATTTCGCCGTTTGGATATCAAACGAACTTATTGGTGTTTAATGCGGCTAATTATAAATTTAGCCACTTTATACGAATAGGGCTACCTATCTCGTTACTGTATAGCGCTATCGTGCTGTGTTTATTGAACTTAACGTATTTAAGTCAGTAACGATAAACCGCTATTACTAAGTAGTAGCTATCCAATAGATGACGTTATCAAAAGGCCAGTATGTAATACTGGCCTTTTTACGTTTTTGGCATTGCTGTAAGTACAGTTGAGTTTCTCAGCTAGGCTCTCGACACAAGTTTTTACTAAAAAGAGGTACAGTTCTTTAACCCGCTCCTGTACTTAGCCTTGGTATATCAGTAACCTAAACAAAACTAATATAATATTTTATCTCGGAGCAACGGATGCATTCGGTATCAAACCCCTTTCAAGCGTGTAATGATATATTTTTTCGGCCTAATGGCGTGTTTAAAGCCGTCGGTGAAAAAAACAACTGGAGTTGGTTCCCCTTTCTTATTGTTATGATGATCACGTTAGCGGCTCAATATCTATACGTTAACTTCGTTGATATCGAATGGTTTGCAAATATTAATATTGCAGCCCAAGATGCCATGAGCCCAGCAGAAGAAGACCAAATGCGCGCCTTTTTCACCAGAAACACCCTCATGCTTTCCCAATTAGTAGGCGCATTCTTTGCTCTTACTATCGTTAACGCTATTTTTGCTGTTTATTTGAATTTAACGACACGCAGTGATGACAGTCATGTTTTCGGCTTTACAGATTGGTATGGTTTTACCTGGTGGGTATCTATGCCTTACGTAGTAACAGGCCTTATCGCGGCGGCACTTATTATGTTTGCGGGCGATCATCAAATATCACCGGCAATACTTGCTCCACTGTCACTTTCTTACCTACTCGGTGTCGAAATGACATCACCATGGTTTGCATTTGCTCAAGCTATTCGTGTTGAGTTGTTTTGGACTATCTACCTCACTATGGTAGGCATTACCCAATGGACCTCATTCTCTACGAAAAAGGCGGCAATTATTGCTTCTGCGCCATACGTCGTGATTTACGGTATTTGGGGGGTGTTCGCGCTTATCTAGTATGCTATACCACTTGCAACGCGCTTCTTACACCTAAGCTTGGTGTAAGAAGTGAGTTCAAACCGTCGTTATGTCGAAAAGCGGTAGCTGAATAGACGGTTTCGCTCCCGCCCTAATAGGCCTAAAGTACTCGCTATTGTTATAAAAAGCTTCATCTTGGTTTTCGTACCACCCTGGTATGCCAAGCAAAGGAATAGGTTTTAGTAGCGGAGATTTGTTAAACGCATCAAGCTCAGTGATACGTTTTACCAATGATTTGTCTACCTCTTGGCGCTGTTCCCATTTATTCATCTCGCTAAACCCTTTAGGCACACTCACTGCCAACCACTTCCCCGTAAGCCCGATAAAAGGCGAGAGCATCATCTCAAGGTTTGCATGCCCAAAAATAAAGGGGGTCATGTGGGTTCCCCACTCATGTCTATGGATAACAAAGCTATCCTGCCATTGATGTTGGGCTAACGTATTCAGCAACATGTTTGATTTACTCGCGTCGCCTTCCTCAAGCGCCAGTACTACGCCACATTCGTCAAAATGCGTAATGCGGTTTCGTCGCTCGGTTCTTGGGTGTGTGCCATGGTGCGCAATATCTTGCATGTGTAGCGCATTCAGTAACGCTTTTGTAGCGGGAAATTGGATCCAGATAAGGGCATTGAACAAATCATGCCAGCTATTTTCCCGCGTAGGTACGCAGTTGTCGCACGCGATAATTTCTTCATAGTAACGGCTGTCATTTTCTGTACTTTTGTCACAACTGTTGGCCGTTCTCTTATCAAGCTCTCCTTGCGCTATAAACGCAGGACCCTGCCATTGCGGTTGAAACGCTTCACGCAAAAGGTTAAGTCTTGCAGCACTAGGAAAATCAGTGTCGTCTAACAACATGAATTCTTTCAACAGCGTATGTACTGGTAAAGACGCATTATCTTGAATATGGTGTTTACACCAAGGAGTAACAGGTATTGGCATACTTAATATTGGTTCGTCTTAAGGTTTTCTCTATACTGGTCGGTATTGTAGAGCAAACAGAGACTAACAATGAAAAAAATGTTTTTGCCCTTGCTGGTAACTGCCGTATCAGTGGTAAGTGCTTGCAGCCCCAATAACGCGCCTGAAAAAGACACGACGCAGCCTGAAACTCAAACTCAAACCCAAACTCAAACTCAAACTCAAACTCAAAAAAAGCATATCGCGACTAACTTCGACGCAGTTTACGCCAACATTTCAGATGCAGATATTCGAGAACCATTAAAAATACTGTCATCTGATGAATTTGAAGGTCGTTTGCCCACCACCATTGGTGAAACAAAAACACTGGATTATCTCACTCGGGAGTTTGAAAAGGCGGGATTGTCACCGGGTAATGGCGACAGCTACCTTCAAGAAGTGGCGTTAATGGAAATTACCGCTAACCCTGAAATGACCATGACAATTGGTGATAATAGCTTTGCGTATAAAGATGACATGGTTGCTTCATCTAAGCGTGAGCAAGAAACCGTTTCACTTGAAAACTCAGAACTGGTATTTGTTGGCTACGGCGTTAACGCTCCCGAATACGACTGGAACGATTATGAAGGCTTAGATGTTACTGGCAAAACCGTCGTGATATTGGTGAATGACCCAGGTTTCGAAAACCCTGAAAGTGGGAAGTTTCAAGGCACAACGATGACCTACTATGGTCGCTGGAGTTACAAATACGAAGAAGCTAGCCGCCAAGGTGCTGCCGGCGCACTCATTGTTCACGAAACGGCTCCGGCCTCTTACGGCTGGTCAGTAGTGGCGAATAGCTGGAGTGGCCCTCAGTATGGGCTAGTATCTAAGGACAAAGGCGCTAGCCGCGTTGCCATTGAAGGTTGGCTAACCTTAAGTGCCGCAGAAAAAGTATTTGCTGACGCAGGTTTTAATTTTCAAGACGAAAAGAATCAAGCCAAGCTTGGGCCTTATCATAAAGCGATGGATATCAATGCTTCGGTAACCGTGCAAAATACATTTAAGAAATCTAAAAGCCACAATGTTATTGCCACACTACCTGGCTCAGAACTACCCAACGAGCATGTTATTTACACCGCGCACTGGGATCATCTAGGAAAAGATGAATCTAAAGAAGGCGACAATATCTACAATGGTGCACATGATAACGCTACAGGCAGTGCTGCTATTTTAGCGATGGCAAAAGCCTACGCCAACTTAGATATTGCGCCGAAGCGTTCTGTATCGTTTTTAGTAGTCACGGCTGAGGAACAAGGTTTACTAGGCAGTAAATACTACGCAGATAACGCCGTCATTCCACTGGAAGATACGGTGGCCAATATCAATATGGATGCCATGAACGTGTTAGGTAAAACCAAGAACGTCGCCGTGGTAGGCATGGGAAAGTCAGATTTAGAAGATTACCTTAAAACTGCAGCTGATAAACAAGGCAGAACGTTAACGCAGGAAGATCGTCCTGAAGCTGGCTACTATTATCGTTCCGATCACTTCAGCTTTGCGAAAAAAGGCGTGCCTGCCCTGTATGCAGAAGGTGGTAATGAGCCGGCTGACGAAACAACGGCTAAATACCGTAAACGCATGAATGTGATTGTAACGGGCTGTTATCACCAAGTATGTGACCAATACCGTGACGATTGGGATTTAAGCGGCATTGTGCAAGACACACAGCTATTGTTTGATGTAGGTTTTAACGTTGCTAACGCCGAGCAGTGGCCAGCCTGGAAAGAAACCAGTGAGTTTCAACGTAAAAATTGAGTTTTAACCTCAGTTAACACTAGCGTTTAATAAAAAAAGCCCTGTAGATACAGGGCTTTTTTATTGCTAATACAACACGCTTTAAATAGTGCGTCTTACATGAACAACCCTTTGAGTTCTTCAGCGCCAAACGTCGCTATTTCAAACGCAATCAAGATTATAATTATCCATTCCAAAAACGATGAATGTTTATGATTTAGCTCTTCAGCTAACATCTCGAACAACTCATGAATAACATTCAGCTTGTTGGAGAGAACATCTACCCTGGGGCGGATATCTAAGTATCGCGCCGTGGCATTATAAGCATGTTCATATTCTGGATATTCCCAAAAGAACTCGGGTGTATCAAGCAACCCATAATGCAAAAAGATGTCGCTCTTTGTGCTAAATAAATGCCCGCGGATTTTCGCCAATGCGGGTCGACGTAACGTTATCTTGCCTGTTTCGGCCAACGCTTTTGGCAAATACGCATAGCGCGTAATAGTATCTTGCGCTTTATGCTCGTATTCATTGAGCTTTATTGATTGCGCTAATCCGTGGCTGATTGATAACCGAAGTAATGGATCGTCAATCGAGAGCGTAATTAAGTCCCGTTGCAATCTAAGTACATCACTAGTAAATGCAAATTGCAGATGCTCTTGATGAATACCAGACAACAACTTAGGGCTAACCTGTAACCTATTTAGCAAGGCTACACGCTCCTCTTCTACGACACCCCAAAAAACCACCACACCATACTCAAAAAGCCAAGCTTCACCGCCTGTCACTTCAATGTGCATGGCATCACGATAGCGTGAACCCTGAACACTCGCGTCCATTTGAAGGCTATCTACATCAGGAATAACATATACCGAAACTCGGTCGTTTGAAAATTGCATACCCTTTACCAGGTGTTGAAAAAACCGGCAGATTATGCGCCCAAAGAACGCAAAGAGATACAAATATAAAAACTACAAAATCAACGAGTTATAAAATAAATTTTGATATAAACACAGGAGGTAAAACTTGTATACTGCCTAGTATTTGTGCGACATTTTAGTTAATGACACTAACAGCAGCGACGCTTTGGCCAAAGAACATCGTGTTTTGGAATAATAATTTCCATTTTCTCATCATATTGTACTTGCAATTTCCTGTCAGACTGGCACATTCAAGGCATGCGAAAGCGCGATTAAAAAAAACAACAATACCTTCGCCAACTCGTTCGCGAGTACCCGACAGAAAAAACCTCAATTATTTTTCAACAAGTGAACAGAGAGAATCCGTTTTATGTGTGGTATTTTCGGTATCCTTGATATCAAAACCGATGTGTCTGAACTCAGAACCCAAGCCCTCGAATTAACAAAATTATTGCGCCACCGTGGCCCTGACTGGTCGGGAATCTGGAATAATGACAATACCATTCTTTGTCACGAAAGATTGGCTATTGTTGATGTGGACACCGGCGCTCAGCCGCTTATCAGCCAAAATGGCAAACAAGTTTTAGCCGTCAATGGCGAAATTTATAATCACAAGCAACTTGCTGATGATTTAGCAGAACCTTATCCATTTAAAACTCGCTCAGATTGCGAAGTTATTCTTCCGCTTTTTCAACAAAAAGGTGTGAGTTTTGTTGATGAATTAGAAGGCATGTTCTCGTTTGTGCTTTATGACGAAGAACAAGATGCTTATCTAATTGCTCGTGACCATATGGGTATTATTCCTCTATACACAGGTTACGATGAGCATGGCAACTTCTACGTTGCTTCAGAAATGAAAGCCTTGGCGCCTATTTGTAAAACCATTAGCGAATTTCCTCCTGGGCATTATCTTTGGAGTAAAGACGGTCAGATCACGAAATACTACAAACGTGACTGGATGGAATACGATGCAGTAAAAGACAACACCACTAACCTTGACGATTTACGTGTAGCGTTTGAAAAATCAGTGAAGTCTCACATGATGTCTGACGTACCTTATGCGGTATTGTTATCGGGTGGTCTTGACTCATCATTAGTCTCTGCGATTGCGGCAAAGTATGTTGCTAAACGTGTTGAAGACGAAGATAAAACAGAAGCATGGTGGCCTCGCCTACATAGCTTCGCGGTAGGCCTTGAAGGTGCACCCGATTTGAAAGCTGCGAAGAAAGTGGCTGATATGATTGGTACGGTACACCACGAAATTCACTTCACCATACAAGAAGGCCTTGATGCCATTCGTGACGTGATTTTCCACCTAGAAACTTATGACACCACCACCATTCGTGCGGCAACGCCAATGTATTTAATGACCCGTAAGATTAAAGCCATGGGCATTAAAATGGTATTGTCTGGTGAAGGCGCCGACGAAATTTTTGGTGGGTACTTGTACTTCCACAAAGCACCAAATGCGAAAGAATTCCACGAAGAAACGGTACGTAAGCTAGATCGTCTTCACTTGTTCGATTGTGCTCGTGCAAACAAGGCAACTTCTGCATGGGGTGTTGAAGCTCGTGTACCATTCCTAGATAAAAACTTTATCGACGTGGCCATGCGCTTAAACCCACAAGATAAAATGTGTCTTGATGGTAAAATGGAAAAATGGATTTTACGTAAAGCGTTCGACAACGGCGATACTCTGCCTGCCGAAGTGCTATGGCGTCAAAAAGAACAGTTCGGTGATGGCGTAGGCTATTCTTGGATTGATTCTATCCGTGATTTCGTAGAGAACGAAGTATCTGACCAACAATTTGCTTCTGCTGAGTTCCGCTTCCCAGTGAACACACCAGATACCAAAGAAGGTTACTACTACCGTACTATCTTCGAAGGTTACTTCCCGCAAGAGAGCGCGGCTCGATGTGTACCTAGTGGCAAATCTATTGCCTGTAGTACGGTTGAAGCGCTTGAGTGGGATGAAAGCTTTAAGAACAATGCCGATCCTTCAGGTCGTTCAATGAAAGACGTGCATTCAGGTGCCTCTGACTAGTTCTAGTCACCAAAATCTTTAAATAAAAAACGCGGCTCTTGCCGCGTTTTTTTATGGGTTCTATTTTTATTAGTTCTATCTTTATCAATTCTATATGGGCTCAAGATAGCGTTTAGGTCGTATTACAAACTCTACTTATCAAGTACGTACCAAAGTCGTTCATCGGCTAACGGCGTTTCAGGCGGCAATAAGGGATTATCTAACGTATAGATTCGTCTATTCTTGATGTCCAGTTGCTCTAAAATGGCTTCATTCGAAGATTTAAATAACGCTTCAAAAGAGCCGTCTTCAATTGCACGATTCAATCCTGTTTCAATTAACCGTGCTAACGTTGGGTTACTCTTATTAACGAAATAATACATGGCAGTAGGATAATAAACTGCCATATCAGGTTCTAACTTGAGCGATGCCGATCGCCCTTCAAGTTCAGCCGTTACCTCTATGACCGAGCGAGGAAAGAAATCCCCTTTGTTTTGAAGTAACAATGAATAAGCGTCTTTGAAATTGGGAACCGTAGCAACATTAAAGCCGTTGGCTTGTAGTATTTTAGTGTCTGGCCATTCTTCACCCTGCAATGGCGTGAAGTTCATTAACTCATTTTTTGATGAAACCCGAGCAAATTCCGCTTCCCTATCTACATTGATAACAAATACCCGCAAGCCAATGAGTCCTTTCGCAATCGGGATCCTAATAGGGAGAAGGTCTTTTTCACGTTGACTATCTGTCATACTCCACACCACGTTCACTTCACGGTTTTCGCGCAGTTGACGCAGTGCCTTTGAAGACAGAAGAATACGATCTGAAGGCAATAGCTCGTAATTTACACCGGTTTTATCAAGGGCTAGTTTAAGCAAGGCAATGGGATATTCGGCGCGAGCATCAGAGTCATCTAGCGGTTTGGGGTAATTAATAGTCCACAACGCCGCGGCACTTTGTGTTGATATAAGCAACGCACACAAAAGCAGTACCGTTTTTATATACTTCAACGCCATTATCGAACTCCTTTGCTCACGCTTATGTAATTTATTCTATGCCAATATATTTATGTGTTTGTAAGGATAGCCGCCAATTACGGGCTATACAGGTTTGTACTGCAAGTTGGGTGGCCCGTGGTTGCTGACTTATCGGCTGTAAACAAACCTGCTTACCTGCTAACGAAGATACATCTGCTAGTAGCGCATCTAACTCATCAATATGTTTTTGCATGGCAATAGGGTGTTTTATTTCATTCGCGCGCTCAAGGGCACTCAGCAAAACTGGCATGCCCCCTTTCATATTAATTTTAGGTGATACCGTCACATAAGTTCTATCATCACACAACACTTCATAAGTACCGCTGGTTTCTATTTGAGTAGAAAAGCCATTGTTGTGTAGCAACGTGGTAAGTGGGCGCAAGTCATACATACAAGGCTCACCGCCGGTGATAACCACATGCTTTGCCACATAACCTTGTTCAGAAAACAGCGACAATAACTTGTTTTCATCAATTTCAAAAAAGTGCTCAGACTCGTTGGTCTTATCAATAACTTGTTGTGCCGTGGTTACCAAGGCATTGTCCAGCGTCCAAGTATGTTTGGTATCGCACCATGGGCAACCTACAGGGCATCCTTGTAAGCGAACAAAGATAGACGGGATACCAGTATGTGCCCCTTCCCCTTGGATGGTTTCGAACATTTCATTGATGTTCAGCGTGATTAATTTCGACAAAATGTCACCCTTTAACGATTGTATGTTTCGATTTTACCAAGGATCACATAAAATTCGGGCATAATTTCTCAAAACTTTAAAACTATGTCAGAAAACGTTGTTGTTATCTATTCAGGTGGAATGGACTCATTCACTGTTTTACACAAAGCCTTACGTGATGGTAAGACCGTTCACGCCCTTTCTTTTGATTATGGTCAGCGCCATAAGAAAGAATTAGATTATGCGGCAGCAGTGTGTAAATCGTTAAACGTGCCTCACAAAATTGTGGATATCAGTGCTATTAATAGCTTAATAGGTGGCTCATCGCTAACCTCTGATATCGATGTACCAGAAGGGCATTACGAAGAACCTAGCATGAAGCAAACGGTCGTGCCTAATCGTAATATGATTTTGCTGTCGTTAGCCGTGGGCTATGCCGTAAGTTTAGAAGCAAACGAAGTTTATTATGGCGCGCATTCTGGCGATCATGCTATTTACCCAGACTGCCGACCTGAGTTTGTGGAAAAGATGAGTGATGTTTGTCGCATTGCCAATTACACCCCGGTAGAGATTGTGACGCCTTATATTAAAGACAGCAAAACAGCGATTTTAACCGACGGGTTGAAAATGGGCTTAGACTACGGCGAAACGTGGACGTGTTATAACGGAAGAGAGAAAGCTTGCGGCAAATGCGGGGCCTGTGAAGAACGCTTAGAGGCGTTCAGAGAGAATCACTGCACTGACCCCCTTAGCTACGAATAATCGATTTGGCGCCTACTCAGGCGCCTTTTAGCTTATTCACCGTTAGGCGAAGTGAGTGGCTTATGGCCACTGAAATAAAAGCACTACACCCCAGTGCACCACCAATTCCATCTAGCAATGGCAGCAACACCATAAAAATGACGGCAAAACATAACGACGAAATAGTTAGCAAGTAATACGAAAAACGATGTGGTGCGCTCATACCTACAAAACTACCTCCGAAAAACACCGTGGCCCAAAATTCAGCTGCATCGGATGAACGAGTTTCACTTATTAGTACGTTGTGAATAAGTAGCACTGAAAAGTAAAATACAATAGTGAGTAAACTGGACGCTCGAATTACATTAAACCTTGGCAGCTTGGCTAACCGGTAAGTGGTGTACGCGCCGGCAAGGGTAGTGATAACAACTAATAATTCCGTCAAAACAACGCCCTTAGAAAAATAAGGCTACTGACTGCGGTAAATGCAATAGCCCCTAGCCGACCACCAAAACCTTCGAAAATATTGCGCGTTAGGGTATAGACGCCAGCCCCTACCACAGAAATAAATAATAGCGCTTCCCACCCCGTGATAATTGCACTTGAACACATACCAGCGAAAGCGCCAGCATAAATAGCGGCTTGAGGGTGATTGCCATACTTTTTAGGCCAATGCCAAAAACTGCCAACTAAACCCGTAAAAGCAGCGGCCAACACTACTGGGACATTAAAATAATGATGCAGTGAAAAGCACAAATACGTTCCGAAAAAGAACGACACTAATTTAACTAAGAAGAAGATAAACCATTCCTTTTTGGTTGAAACGAAAAACGCCCTGTTTTCACAAGGCGTTTTCATACAGTATTTGATTTTCGCGTACCCAACCTACTTTTGACTTTCGCCTATAAAGTAAGTGAGTTCCTTAATACAGTGCCGTAACACTGGATTTAATCGCGTGTTTTTACCATTCATTACAAATAGATCGTGGCTAAAGTTATACAAGCTGCCATTGGCGATAGGTACTAGCCCTAGCGCTGCGCCCTGCTCTTTTGCCATGTAGTCAGGCAACAAACCAATATACTCACCTGTCATGATGGCAGACATTGCAGCGTCGAAGGAGTCTGAAAAGGTTTGAATAGCAAGACGAGACTCATTATCGATGTAGTTTGCTGAAGATAAACCAGAGATACCAATGGCCGGATAGTCTTCAATTTTAATATTTTCAGGCAATGCAGTATCACGATATTTGGCTAACGGGTGTGTAGGTGAACAATATAAACGCCCATCTGTGGTGATCCCTATAGGATGAAAAGTCACAGATTCGGGTTTTACCATATCGTAGGTCGATACCACCAAATGACATTCACCAGATAAGGCAACATGCTCTACTTCATTGTATAAACGTGTTTGGATATTAACGTGGATGTCATCAAATTTTTTCATCGTGCTTTTAACGGCTTTACTCACCGCTAAATGCATAGAAAGCGGCAGACCAGCCATAAGCACTAGCGTAATGTGACCTGAGTAGTCGTCGTGCAATGATTTCAAATTAAATACAAAATTATCGAAGGCGTTGAAAATACGCTTGGTTTCTTGGAAAACCACTTCGCCTTCTTTTGTCATTTGAAAGCCACCACGACCGCGGTGGCATAATACCAAATCTAAACGTTCTTCAAGCTTCTTAATTGCAGCACTGATATTTGGACGTTGCATGCGCAACACAGGTTCTGCAGCAGTGAAACCATTACAACTTGCTACCGCATAAAACACACGTAACAATTTGATATCCGACTCTTGAAGACGATTTAGCATAAAGGCACCATTATAGGTATAGTTATAGATACTTAAGTATCAACTATATGCAACTGGCGCCTCGATTACAACGACAATTTAAGGTGAATCTCTGCGATAAACATACTGTTATATGCGATTAAACAAAATTAACGTGATTATTTTCTAAGCAGAATCACCAACGAGTTCATTACGACAACGCAACGACCTGCTTTCTTAGAGCCTCTACGTCGTCTCTTAACGACGCAGCTTTTTCAAACTCAAGCTCTCTGGCATATTCAAACATCTGCTTTTCAAGCTCGGCTATTTGATCCATTAACTCAGTCGCACTTGCCGCCTTCTTCTGTTTCTTCTTCTCTTCTACTTTGCGAAGCCTTACTTTACCGGACGCTGGATGAGCCCCTTCACCCAAATCCATAATATCGGTAATCGGCTTATTCAAGCGCATCGGCGTGATGTTATTCGCTTTATTATGTTCAATCTGTTTTTCACGGCGACGCTCAGTTTCGTCCATGGCTTTTTTCATCGACTTAGTAATTTTATCGCCATATAAAATGGCGCGACCGTTGATGTGACGTGCCGCTCTACCAATCGTTTGAATTAGCGAGCGCTCTGCGCGCAAAAAGCCTTCTTTATCGGCATCAAGAATTGCTACCAGTGAAACTTCAGGCATATCTAAGCCTTCACGAAGCAGGTTAATCCCTACCAGCACATCGAACTTACCAATACGTAAGTCACGAATAATCTCAATGCGTTCTACCGTGTCGATATCTGAATGCAAATACCGTACTTTAACGCCATGCTCATTTAAGTATTCACTTAAATCTTCGGCCATTCGCTTAGTGAGCGTAGTAATAAGTACCCTTTCATCAAGCGCCACTCGTTTGTGAATTTCCGATAATACGTCGTCAACTTGGGTAGCGACGGGGCGCACTTCAATGATGGGATCTAACAGCCCTGTGGGGCGCACCACTTGCTCTACAATGTCGCCATGGGTCTTTTTAAGTTCATACTCACCAGGAGTAGCCGATACGTATACCGTTTGTGGGCAAATTTGCTCAAATTCTTCAAATTTAAGTGGGCGATTATCAAGCGCTGAAGGTAAACGGAACCCGTATTCCACCAAGGTTTCTTTTCTAGAGCGATCGCCTTTGTACATGGCACCAATTTGAGAAACCGTTACATGGGATTCATCAATGAACATGAGGCCATCCGCAGGAAAGTAATCTAATAACGTTGGGGGCGGCTCGCCAGGCGCTCGGCCAGAGAGATAACGTGAGTAGTTTTCTATGCCCGAGCAATACCCAAGCTCCATCATCATCTCAATATCAAATTGAGTACGCTGAGAAATTCGCTGCTCTTCTATTAGTTTGTTAATTTCTAGCAGCTGCGCCTTTCTAGACTTCAATTCCCCTTTTATGTGCTCGATGGCATCAAGGATTTTTTCTCTTGGGGTTACATAATGGGTTTTCGGAAACACCGTTGCCCGTACAACCGATTTGTCGACTGCGCCTGTCAGCGGATCGAACAAACTAATTTTATCAATTTCATCATCAAACAGCTCAACACGCACCGCTTGTTTCTCTGAGTCCGCAGGGAATATGTCAATCACATCGCCACGCACACGGAATGTCCCCCGCTCGAAGGCTAAATCGTTACGCTTGTATTGAAGCTCGGCAAGTCTGCGCAAAATATCTCGCTGATCCATAGTATCGCCCTGTCGCAAATGCAAAAGCATTTTCATGTACGACTCGGGGTCACCCAAACCATAAATAGCCGAAACACTGGCTACAATCACAACATCTCGGCGTTCCATCAATGCCTTTGTTGCAGACAAACGCATTTGCTCGATATGATCGTTTATCGATGCATCTTTCTCAATAAACGTATCGGTACTTGGTACGTATGCTTCTGGTTGGTAGTAATCGTAATAAGAAACAAAATATTCAACCGCATTGTTAGGGAAAAAATCTTTCATTTCCCCGTATAACTGTGCCGCCAAGGTTTTGTTATGCGCCAGAATGAGCGTTGGTCTTTGAACTTCGCTAATAACATTCGCCATGGTAAAAGTTTTACCAGAACCGGTAACACCTAATAGGGTTTGCGCTGCTAAGCCACTTTCTAGGCCATCCACCAAGGTTTCTATGGCAGCGGGTTGATCGCCCGCTGGCTTGTAGCTTGAATGAAGTTCAAAACCTTTACTCATTTATTAAATACCTTATTTACCTTGCCACCTAGGTAGCATGTTGTTCCTGTTTAAATACCGAGAGCGTATTTTTAAATACAACAAAAGACACGGTCGCCATGGCAATGTTTGCCACTACCGTTCCCCAATACAATCCGGTTAAACCGAAAAAGTAACTTCCCGCGATACTTATTGGCACAAAAAATACAAACAATCTGATAACACTCAATGCCAATGCACTCAAAGGGTGGTGCATCGCATTTAACGAAGAATTCGTCAAAATAATAATACCCTGCATGCCATACCCTAAAGGCACTATCATTAAAAACAGTTGAATGAGTCGGCTCACCTCCGGCTCGCTGGTGAAGGCAACAGCAATCCAGCCGGAACACACCCACATAACAACAAATACGAACAACTGCCAGAAAAGCACAAATTTTAACGACACCATATAAGCGCTATGCACTCTATCAAATCTATTTGCACCCACGTTTTGGCTAATAAATGGCGGTAAAGTCATAGAAAGAGCAAGTACCACAATACTGGCAATAGACTCCATTCTGCTTCCTACTCCCCAAGCTGCTACCGCTTCGGCACCATAACTGGCCACCACTGCGGTCATTACGCCACCAGCTATCGGCGTAAGCATATTAGCCCCAGCCGCCGGCAAGCCTATTTTTAATATATCCCCGCTTATTGCCTTTAGTTCTAGCAATGAAAGAAGTCGGGGCAGAATAAGGTTTCGTTTAACCGCCAGTAAATAAAGTATCCACACTGCACCCACCATCCACGCTAATAACGTAGCAAGGGCAGCGCCTTTGATGCCCATTGCGGGAACCGGACCTGCACCGAAAATAAACAAGGGGTCGAGCAATGCATTTAAGCCCCCTACGGTTGCCATAACAATACTTGGGGTACGCGTGTCGCCACAGGCCCTTAGTACACTGTTTCCCACCATAGGCAATGAAAGGAAAATACTCGACGCGTACCACAAGGACATATAATCCCTTATATAGGGTAATAATGTTGGCGAGGCGTTTAGCAAAGTAAAAATGGGTTCAATGGTGAAGTAACCAATTAACGCCAGCGTACCCACTAATAGGGTAGAAAGCATCAGCGAACCAGTCGCGTAATTCTTCGACTCACTTAATTCTCTACTGCCTTGCAGCTTGCCAATAATAGCCGACGTACCGATGCCTAACCCAATATTTAAACTAATAACGGTAAAGGTGACGGGAAAAGTAAAGCTAATGGCAGCGAGAGGCTCAGTGCCGAGTAAACTGACAAAGAAGGTATCGATTAACCCGAAACTCATCATCATGACCATGCCCAGTATCATAGGTATTGTCATGCGTTTTAGGGTAGAAGGAATATCACCGTTTAAAAGATTCGCTGCTCGGCTCGGGGACTCGTCTGTTTTCACAAACCCTCTCAATAGTTGATTGGTAGAAATAACTGGCGCTAATAAATACTGACTATCGTATATAACTAAACTTGCCTCACAACAAGATGCTGACAGTAGTCTATGTGAGACTGACCACATTGGCTATGTTAAATCGACCAAGCTAGGTTTGGGCTTGGTCAGGTGTCGGTTTTGCCACCTGAGCATCTTTTAAATTAATACTAATGGCTAATTTACACGTTTTAGGCAGACATTGGCGCAGATGTCGTTGAACACACTTTTTTGCTAGCTAATGTTAGAAGCCTTGTCAGGTTAGTTTATAAATTAAGCCAATTTACTGTAATGACAATTTCATTACGGCTAGATTGCGCTTTTAAGACAGTCGTTCGGTCGATTAACCCTAGGTTGCCTTAAGAACTATGCCGAACAAAATGTAAAATTTATGTAAACCTTTCATTTCTGACTGTTATATCGTTGAAAAAGTAACTGATAGTCGACGAATTAACACACAAGATATTTTTTGTCCAACAGATCTATTAAGATCTTAACAAGAGATCTAGCGTTAACACATAAGTTATTGAAATGATTTTAATTTTAGTGCTAACGGGCATATGAAGTTAACGATCATGACCACGATGATCTTACCAATTTATCCTCAAGTTAATAACTATCAACATAGTTATCCACAGAATTAGTGGATAAGTAGCTCTACCCCAGCAATTACGCCCTATGCTGGGTAACCCCTTCCTAATTATGTAAGTGAAGACTAACCTTGAGATACTAAGCCGTAGGTTACATATTTATTAAACACTGTACACAATACCAGTATACAAAACATTTTTTATTCTATTTTATTATATAGGTTTCGTATTTTGCTACTCCAAAAAACGAGTCGCTGTTCGTTAATATTCACTCCTTCGATAATACAGTTAAATACGGCGATACGAATACTCGCTCAGTAATTAAGCATCACTTTCTTGGTTTTGGTGCAAACTTGAGCACAAAACCCCTGAAAAGCTATTTTTTGACCACTTAGCATAAAAAATTGATTAAGGTTGTTGACAGAAACCCAGATGCTCTTTAATATTCCGCCCCGTTGAAAAGCAGGTCCCCTTTAGCTCAGTTGGTTAGAGCGACGGACTGTTAATCCGCAGGTCCCCCGTTCGAATCGGGGAAGGGGAGCCAACTTTTCATCGACAACTTTAAGTGCAATTCCCCCTTAGCTCAGTTGGTTAGAGCGACGGACTGTTAATCCGCAGGTCCCCCGTTCGAATCGGGGAGGGGGAGCCACTTGGTTGGCTCATTACCGCTTTATACTTCTTCTATTATCTCATACGTTTTTTTCTTCCTGAAATAGCTTATATATTCATTAAATAACCCTAATTCAATCAAGTTGTTAATCTGCGCCTAAAAAGCGATAATAGACAAATTATTCCTGTTTCAATTTCGAGTACGGCCATTATGCCGAGACTCAACTAATTCCTCGTAGGAATTGCGATTTTCATGACTGAATTTTTATTACTATTAATTGGTACCGTATTAGTTAATAACTTCGTGCTGGTGAAGTTTCTTGGCTTATGCCCTTTTATGGGTGTGTCGAGCAAACTCGAAACTGCCATGGGCATGTCTATGGCCACCACGTTTGTATTAACGCTAGCCTCGGCCACAAGCTACTTAGTAGAGACTTATCTACTTGCGCCTTTAGGTATTGGCTACTTACGAACATTAGCGTTTATTTTAGTGATTGCTGTCGTGGTTCAGTTCACCGAGATGGTGGTGCATAAAACCAGCCCTACCCTTTACCGCTTATTAGGTATTTTCCTACCTCTTATTACCACCAATTGCGCTGTGCTTGGTGTTGCTTTGCTGAATCTTACCGAGCAGCATAACTTCATGGAAAGCCTTATTTATGGCTTTGGTGCGGCTGTTGGCTTTTCATTAGTGCTAGTTCTATTTGCGGCCATGCGAGAACGTTTAGCTGCTGCCGATGTGCCTGTTTCATTTAAAGGGGCATCGATTGCAATGATAACGGCGGGCCTTATGTCTTTGGCATTTATGGGCTTTAGCGGTTTGGTGAAAGTATAATGACCATGACATACGCCATCATCGCATTAGGCGCGCTTGCGCTTCTCTTCGGTTTAATTTTAGGTTATGCCAGTATTCGATTTAAGGTGGAAGGCGACCCATTGGTTGATCAAATCGATGAAATATTGCCCCAAACTCAATGTGGACAATGTGGCTACCCTGGTTGCAAACCCTATGCAGAAGCCATTGCTAATGGTGATGAAATTAATAAATGCCCCCCAGGTGGTGAGTCGACCATAAAAAAACTTGCCGATTTGATGGGGGTAGAACCAAAACCTCTCGATGCGGCTCACGGCGAAGAAGATACGAAAAAAGTCGCCTTCATTCGAGAAGACGAATGTATTGGTTGTACCAAGTGTATTCAAGCATGCCCCGTTGACGCCATATTAGGTGCAGCAAAGCATATGCATACAGTGATTGTTGAAGAGTGTACGGGCTGCGATTTATGTGTAGATCCCTGCCCAGTAGACTGTATCGATATGGTGCCTGTTACACCAACCACAGCAACATGGAAGTGGGATTTTTCCTCATCACCTAAAGGTGACATTCCAATTAAAATGGTGTCGTAAGCGTTGAACTACCCAGATTTTGATAACATTATTGAACGCCTAAATTCAGGGAAACTCTTTTCGTTCCCAGGCGGCGTGCACCCTGATGATAAAAAGAGACTGTCGAACAAGGCCGCTATTGTGCAGCCAACAATGCCAGATCTGCTCACATTGCCTATACGTCAACATGTGGGTTCAGAAGGTATATGCTGCGTAAACGTAGGTGACTATGTTTACAAAGGCCAAGCGCTATCTAATGCTACAACACCTTACGCTGTGCCAGTGCATGCGCCCACCTCGGGGCATATCGTTGCTATAGCACCTCACGTGGTTGCTCATCCTAGTGGTCTTACGGAAATGTGCGTTAGCATTAAGCCCGATGATAAAGATACGTGGGGCGAGCTATCACCTTTAGCTGATTATACTGCGGTAGATAAAAATACGATTGTAGATGCCATCTGCCAAGCCGGCATTTCTGGCATGGGAGGCGCAGGCTTTCCTACCCATATTAAAACCGCCACCAGTAAGCCCGTTGAGTTTTTAGTGCTAAACGGCGTTGAGTGCGAACCTTACATTACTGCAGATGATCGCCTTATGCGCGAACACGCGTGGCAGATTCGCCAAGGCTTAGACATTTTAGCGCATATTATTGAGCCTAAAGCGATTGTTATTGCCATTGAAGATAACAAGCCTGAAGCCATTCAAGCACTTAATATAGCCTGCCAAGACAAGGATGCGTATCGGGTAGTACCTATTGAAACGAAATACCCTGCAGGTGGTGAGAAACAATTAATTCAAGTTATCACGGGCCGCGAAGTGCCCCGTAACGGTCTTCCGGCAGACATTGGCGTCATGATGTTTAACGTGGGGACCTGTTTTGCCATTGCCGATGCTATTTTACACGGTAAGCCACTTATTGAACGTATTGTCACGGTAACCGGTGATGCCGTAGCTAAGCCTGCTAATTTTCGAGCTTTACTTGGTACACCAGTAAAGCACTTGCTAGAAGAAGCCAGCTACCAAGCTAAAAAGCAAACGTCGCCTAAAGTGATTATGGGCGGCCCTATGATGGGCTTTGCCTTGGCGGATGCCACCATACCTGTGGTGAAAACCACTAACTGTTTATTAGTACCCAGCAAAAAAGAACTGGTAGACGATAACGCCGAACGCCCGTGTATTCGTTGTAGTGCGTGTGCTGACGCATGCCCTGTTTCTTTACTACCACAACAAATGTTTTGGCACGCCAAAGCAAAAGAATACGACAAAGCTGAAGACTACGATCTTTTCGACTGTATCGAATGTGGTGCTTGTGCGTATGTATGCCCCAGTGAAATACCTTTGGTTCATTATTACCGCCAAGCTAAATCTGAAATACGATTGCAACGAGACGAAAAGAACAAAGCAGAAAAAGCGAAACAACGTTTTGAAGCGCGAAACGAGCGCCTAGAACGGGAAAAAGAAGAGCGTGAAGCCAAACACCGCCGCGCTAAAGAAGCACGACTTGCTGCAAAGAATAATTCCGATAGCCAATCTGCATCACCAGCCCCTTCTACAGAGCAAAATAGCTCTAAAGATAAAGTCGCGGCTGCATTAGCCAGAGCCAAAGCGAAAAAAGCAGCCCTTCAGAGCGCTAATTCTGACGAAACAAGCGTAGCTGACGCAAAACCTGCAGCCGCAAATAGCACAAGCACTACCGCAAGCTCACCTGCTGATGATAAAAAAGCGCAAGTTGCCGCCGCCATAGCACGCGCTAAAGCTAAAAAAGCCCAGAAGCTTAAAGAATCGGCGTCTGAAGCACCTAAATCTGATGAAGTTTTTTCAGAATCTCAATCGACAGCACAGACAGATCAACAAGCGACTGAAACCCAAGTTGAAAACCAAGCTGAAAATGTAAGCACGGCTGCCGACGATAAGAAAGCGCAAGTTGCCGCCGCCATCGCGCGAGCAAAAGCCAAAAAAGCAGCACGCCAACAACTAGACGAAAGCAGCGCTGAAGTAATTGGAAGCGATTTACCACAAAGTCAGGCAAAGGAAGAGGCTTCTACCTCAGCTTCATCAACGCAACTGCAAGATGAGAAAAAAGCCCGGGTTGCCGCCGCAATTGCTAAAGCAAAAGCTAAGAAAGCAGAATTACAAAAACAGCAGAGCCGTGGCGATTTAAAAGCGCCTAAAACAGCGTCAGATGATGCTGAAGGTACTGTTGAAGCTAAAGCTAGCCATATTGATACAGAACACGAAAAGCCTCTTGAAAGGCCAAACAGTAGTGTTGACAATGTCGAAAAAGCGTCAAACAACGAAACCACGAACACCGCGGATGACAAGAAAGCCAGAATAGCTGCGGCGGTAGCAAAAGCTAAAGCGAAAAAACGTTTAGCGGAAATTCAGAAAACGCAAACTGATGATTCAGGCACTGCTAGTCAAGATGTTGAGCCTGAGCAGGTAAAGGTATCAGAGAAAGCCGAGTTACCTACCCCTACAAGCGAAGCCGAGCAAACCGCTCCACAATCAGTACTATCTGAAGAAGCAAACGATCCTGCTCTTGAGAAAAAAAGCCGTATTGCAGCGGCCGTCGCTAAGGCTAAAGCAAAAAAAGCAGCGGCAGAAAGTGAGAACAATCAATCATGAAATTAATCTTATCGAGTTCTCCCTATCAAAGAGTGAAGCGCGATACTGGCCAGGTCATGCGCTTGGTCATTTATGCCATGGTGCCTGGTATTATTGCTCAAACCGTATTTTTTGGATGGGGTACACTCATTCAAGCCTTTTTAGCGGTCGCCAGTGCCCTCGTTTTTGAAGGGGTTATCCTCTGGTTACGTAAACGCCCTATCGAGCGTACGTTAACCGACTACTCCGCCATACTAACCGGCCTGCTAATTGCTATTAGCATTCCGCCTACACTGCCATGGTGGATGACGATTACAGGCGTATTTTTCGCCATTGCCGTCGCCAAACAAGTATACGGTGGCTTAGGGTTTAACATTTTCAATCCAGCGATGATTGGCTATGTAGTACTGTTAATTTCATTCCCGGCCGCCATGAGTTTATGGTTACCCCCGCAGCACCTAGCTAGCTTAACACCTAGCTTCTTAGACTCTGCGGCACTTATTTTTACCGACTTTTCGACCACAGGTTACGATGTTACCCAGTTACGGACTGTGGCAGACGGTGTAACAATGGCCACACCGCTCGACACCCTAAAAACTGACTTAACCTTGGGTATTACGTACTCAGAATCATTGCTCAGACCTATTTTTTCCACGGGGCTATTTCAATCTGCTGGTGCAGGTTGGGGATGGGTAAGTTTAAGTTATTTACTCGGCGGCCTGTGGCTTGTGAAGTTAAGAGTGATTAGCTGGCATATTCCAGGCAGCATGTTGGCGTCAGTGGCGGTTTTTGCATTATTGCTTTATATGATTGATGCCGATCATTATGCATCGCCGCTTTTTCATCTCATTAACGGTGCAGTGATGGTAGGCGCATTCTTTATTGCCACCGACCCGGTATCTGCGTCAACCACACCAAAAGGGCGCATAATTTATGGCGCAGCCATTGGCTTTTGGGTGGTTATTATTCGAGTTTTTGGCGGTTACCCAGACGCGATTGCTTTTGCAGTCATTATTATGAATATGGTCGTGCCGCTGATTGATTACTATACCCGCCCCCGTACATACGGGCATCAGGTTACTAAGAAAGCAAGGCGAGTAGAGTAAATGGTAAAAGAGACGCTAGTAAAAAATGGTTTGATGCTAAGTGCGTTTGCGATAATTGGTACTGCGCTCATCGCCCTCACCTATAACGGTACAGCCGAACGTATTGCACAGCAACAAAAGCAAAAATTGCTTAGTATATTAAATGAAGTGGTGCCGCATGAGTTACATGACAATGAGCTTTATGCTGATTGCACGGCGGTGGTAAGCTCCAATTTAGGCACCCAAGAACCTCATACGGTTTATCGAGCACGGATAAACGGCGAACCTACAGCTCTAGCCATTGAAGCTACCGCACCAGATGGTTATAGCGGTGATATTGCGCTGGTCATTGGGGTAGATACGCAAATGAATGTGCTTGGTGTTCGCGTGTTAGAGCATAAAGAAACCCCAGGACTGGGTGATAAAATAGAATTGTCGATCAGCGATTGGATAACGTCATTCACCGGAAAACACTTTTCAGTAAGTGCCTTGCCTGTATGGCAAGTGAAAAAAGACGGCGGTGAGTTCGATCAATTCACTGGTGCCACAATAACGCCGCGAGCGGTGGTTAGCGCGGTTAAAAATGCACTGCTTTACGTGCAAGATAACCAACAAACTTTATTTTCCGCTCCTAATATGTGCGGTATTGAAAATGACGTATTACCAACCAATGAGGTGTTAAGCGAATGACAGATTATCGCGACCTTACCCTCCAAGGTATTTGGAAGAACAACCCTGCCCTAGTGCAACTTCTAGGCTTATGCCCTTTGCTGGCGGTAACCGCCACCTTTATAAATGGACTAGGGTTAGGCTTAGCTACCACGCTAGTATTGATTGGCAGTAACGTTACCGTTTCATTGGTACGGAATATTGTTCGAAACGAAATACGCATTCCTGTATTTGTTATGATTATTGCCGCCTTTGTTACCATAGTGCAGCTTTTAATGAACGCCTTTACCTACGAGTTATACCTTGCGCTGGGCATATTCATTCCGTTGATTGTTACTAACTGCGCAATCATCGGTAGAGCGGAAGCTTTTGCCTCTAAAAACAGTGCGGGCGCATCAGCATATGATGGCCTAGTGATGGGATTAGGGTTCACCTTCGTACTTGTTGTGCTTGGCGGTATGCGAGAAGTTTTAGGTGCTGGAACCTTGTTCGCAGGTGCCGACAGGCTATTCGGCAGCATTGCCAGTAACTGGACACTCACCTTATTTGAAACCGATTCTCCTTTCTTGCTAGCAATATTGCCTCCCGGTGCGTTCTTGGGCATGGGGCTTTTAATTGCTTTTAAGAATATGATTGATGCTCGAATAGCAGCCCGCGAGACTACGGTAAAAGAAAAAGCCACTCGCGCACGTGTTACCGCCGACGCATAATAAATGCTAAGCGGCTAGTGGCAGAGAATATGGTTACGCCTGAATGGCTAAGCCTGAATGGAAAAGCCCGAGTGGAAAAAGAACGAGCTAAATAAAAATGAATAACACAAAAAGACGTGAAATCTTAACCCGACTTCGGGACGATAACCCCCACCCTACCACTGAGCTTAATTTCTCCACGCCCTTTGAGCTGTTGGTCGCGGTCACTTTATCGGCGCAATCTACCGATGTTGGCATAAACAAAGCCACGGACAAACTTTTTCCCGTTGCCAATACAGCCCATGCGATTGCTGCTCTTGGTGAAGACGGGTTAAAAGAATATATAAAAACCATCGGCTTGTTTAACTCAAAAGCCAAAAATGTACATCGCCTTAGTGAAATTTTGGTTGAAAAGTACGATGGTGAAGTACCCGAAAGCCGAGAAGCCTTAGAAGCTCTGCCTGGCGTTGGCCGTAAAACGGCTAACGTAGTACTGAATACCGCGTTTGGCTGGCCTACCATCGCTGTAGACACCCACATTTATCGCGTAAGTAACCGCACTAAACTTGCTATGGGTAAAACCGTTGAGAAAGTGGAAGAGAAGCTACTAAAAGTAGTGCCAGCAGAATTTAAGGTAGACGTTCACCACTGGTTAATTCTTCACGGCCGCTATACCTGCATTGCCCGCAAACCTCGTTGTGGAAGCTGCATTATTGAAGACTTGTGTGAATTTAAAGATAAAACTGAATATGCTGAGTAACTTAAACAAGGGGCTTAACCTGCTAGCGGCAGCTAACTAAGAGCTAGCTGCCGCCCTGCGAAGAGTTACTTGCCAAAAGCGTCTATCGCAATACTAACCGCCTGTTAGAAAATTCTCCGTCCGAATAGTGTTACTAGTCAACGCATTAGATTCCAATTAAACTCCTATCTAAAAGCAAAAGTCTGCACATCGTTGTAAGCCAATATAGAAATCATTAGGAATTATTTATCATCGTTTTATTGATTACTGCTGTTATTGTAGGATTGATGATTATTTTATCGACTAAGCTGCGTCGTATGCTATTGAGTCGATTAATCTTTGATTTTGTTAATCGTACAGAAGCTAAGTTAGCAAGATTGTATTGTGACAGCCGCTCAATTGATGGGCTTGAAGTGTTTTACCATAGCAATACAAAACACTTTTCTAGCGACAAGCCTGTGCTGGTACTTATACACGGTTTCAGTGCTGATAAGTATGTGTGGAATCGTTTTGCCAAAAGATTCTCTTCTCAATATCACCTAGTTATTCCTGACCTTAAAGGCCATGGCCAAACTGCTTACCACCCCGATGATGATTATTCTGTTCCCAGCCAATGCCAGATGTTATTGGCACTATTAGATCAATTAAACATTAAGCACTTCAGCATAGTGGGTAATTCTATGGGCGGAATGATGGCGGCTAAACTATTTGATGAAATGCCTAAGCGAATTGAAAAAGCAGTATTGATCGACCCAGCAGGCGCTAAGTCACCATTTGCTCAGAATATGATAGACAATAAATTAAATCCTTTTGAACATGAAGTTGAACAGGGTTTTTTTAAATTCTATGATTTAATCATGGCTAAACCACCATTTATCCCAAAGTTTATTTTGCGCGCACTCGCATGGGAATATATTAATAAGCGAGCGCAATATACCCACATGTTCCATCAATTTTTCAACTTGCGGGATTTTTACTCTCGTGATTACCGTTTCGATTATCCTGAGTCGATGCTGATATGGGGGCTTAACGATAAGCTGTTACCGGTAGACGATTTTACCCACTGGAAATTGATGCTCAATTCAAACACACTTATTTATGAAGATCTTGGCCATATGCCTATGGTGGAAGATGTGAAACGTGTATCTAAAGATATTTTAAGCTTTTTAAATAAACATTAAATAAGCAATAAAACGGTTAGTAAAAGATAGCTTATTTGCAACAAATGCTTAGCCAAATTAACGGCATTTAAAAAGTAAAAAGCCCTAATACTAAAACAGTATGTAGGGCTTTTATTTTTAAGCTTTACTTCTAAAGAAAACTAATCTCTAGTCTTCTTTCTTTTCACTGTTCGTGTCGTCTTTGTACTTGTCAAACCACGCTAAAATATATCCAACTTTACGTGCTAAGTTAGAAGGTTTAGCTGCAATACCATGATAAGCCCCTTGAATACGCACCAGTGCGCTATCTACACTTTGTAAGCGTAATGCACCATAATATTGTTCGCTTTCAGACATAGGAGTACGTACATCTAATTCACCGGTGAGCACCATGGTAGGCGTTGTTACATTGCCCACTAATGATAACGGCGAACGGTTCCAATATTGCTCGTAATCGTTCCAAGGTAAGTCTGTAAACCAATACTTGCTCATATACGCATAGATATCAGATGTACCAATCATACTTGTCCAGTTTATAACGGGTTTCGCCACTACAGAGGCTTTGAAACGGTCGGTCTTTCCGATGATCCAAGAGGTCAGTGTCCCCCCGCCAGAACCGCCAGTAACAAATAAGTTAGACTCATCCACATAACCTTTGGCAATAGCGGCATCCACCATATCCATAAGGTCGTCATAATCTTGTGATGGATAATTTTTATCAATTAAACTAGCGAACTCTTCACCTTGAGAAGTAGACCCACGAGGGTTGCCATATAAAACAACATAACCAGCAGCAGCCATTAATTGTATTTCTGTTGAGTAACTGGGGCCATACGCAGTGTGAGGCCCGCCATGTATTTCTAAAATTAGCGGGTATTTTTTCTTAGGGTCAAAGTTAGGAGGGGTAACCAACCAAGCTTGTAAGTCTCTATTATCTACACTGCTTTTTAGTTCCACCAACTCTGGTTTATTCACTGTTTTGTGATCAAACACATCACCATTTAAGTCAGTCAGTTGTTTAACCTTCCCTTTACTGGTCACTATTGCAAGATCAGCAGGGCGATCGCCCATTGAAGCGGTATAAACAACGCTACCTTTAGGGGTTACATCGTAATCGCCCGATGTGTACGGCCTACCTAAACTAGTGCCACCTAAATCACTTGTTTTCGTTGAAATTTTACCTGACAAACTAACATAGGCGACACTTTTCTTACCCATATCATCATAACTAAAATATACCCCTTTACCGTTGTCAGCCCACTTAATTGCACCGACAGAGCGGTCTAGCTCACTAGTCAGGTTTTCGATGCCCGTGCCGTCTGAATTCATTACATATAAATGGCTTAGCTGATTTGATTTTCCATTATCTTCATTACCAACAAAGGCAATTTTATTACCGTTAGGGCTTAAATGAGGGCTTCGTTCAGGGCCACTCATATCAGTTAATCTAGTCACCTTTGACGTTTTTACATCAATGCTAAACAGATCGCTATTAAGCATATCGAAATCAGCTTCGTCGCTGGTGTTAGCAGAGATAATGATCTGTTGACCATTGTCAGACCATGCTATGGTACCGGCGTGGTCATGTTCCCCAGAAGTAATTTGTCTTGGCGTTCCGCCAATGGTTGGCACAACATATATTTGCATGTTGCCGGGGCGTTTCATTCCCATGCCGTCTCGTTGGAAATTGGTTTGGTCGATATACTGTGGGGTTTCTGCCCACTTAGCGCCTTTAGGCTTAAAATCTAAATTAAATAACGGTTTGGCTTTAGTGGGTGTAAACATAGCAAAAGCTAAATATTTACCGTCTGGTGAAAAACTCATACCGCTCGGGCGCATTGCGACATCAGTTACGCGAGTTGTGCTATTTGATGCTAAATCTTTTAGATAAACTTGAACCTTACCTTCTTTACTTGAAAGGTAAGCCATTTTAGCGCCATCAGGTGAAAACACAGGATTAAAGTGGTTTTTACTGTCAGAGAGAATAGGCAGATGAGCACTTCCATCTAAGGCTATTGTCCACAGATTCCGTCGCATTGAATCAGTCATAATATCCATGCTACGACGCTCGTACACAACATGTTTGCCATCAGGTGTTACCACTGGGTTTGTAGCATACTCAAGATTAAATACGTCTTTTAAAGACAAAGTATTACTTGCAGATTCGTCTGCCAAAACCGAATGGGCAGTTAATAATGTGCTTATGACTAGTGTTAACGCCGACTTGCTTAAACATCTCTTATTCATGGCTCGTTTGCTCTAATTGTTTTAATTCGATAAATAGAATGACTATTGAAGGTCTAACATAGCTTATATAACAGTAGAAATACCTTACCTTTGATGTAAAAAGTAGTATTTATAGGTTGAATTTCATATTCTGGTCGCGCTCAGGGTTTTCTTCTTTTAGCTAAGAGACTGTAGCTGTAAACGGCAACATCTTCTACGCGAGCAAATTCGCATTACTTTACGGCCTAAACCGTTAAAACTAGAAAAGAGCGCTTAAATAATAAAAAACAATTTTGGGGTACGTTGCAGTTACTATAAGAATTCGGCCCAAATAACAGTATTAATGGAGAACACATGCATCAACTTAGACGCCTCACTTTTACCGCTATTGTAGCTTTTTTTAGTTTTCCGCTACTGGCAGCTTCTAATGTGATAACAAACGAACAAAAACAAACTGCGAACGACCTTATAGAAACTGCGCTGAAAAGTGACTTAGGTATGGACATCGTGACATCGCTGACAACAGAAATAGGCCCTCGATTGGGAGGCTCTGAAGCTGAGAAACGCGCGAGAGACTGGGGGGTAAAGTTAGGCGAACGTTTGGGATTCGACAACGTCAGTATCGAACCATTTACGATGCCTTTTTGGGATAGAGGGCATCTACACATATCGCTAACCTCGCCCTACCAGCAGGATTTATACGGTACTGCTTTAGGTGGTGGCGCTCCATCAAAAGAGAGTATTGATGCCGATGTAGTATATTTTAGAGATATTCACGCATTATCAGATGTTAAGGATGGCAGCCTTAGCGGAAAAATTGCTTTTGTCGATGGCGACAAAATGGTTAAAAGCCAAACCGGCGCAGGTTATGGCCAAGCCAATCAACGTCGAAGAATTGGCTGGCAACATGCGCAGCGTGGTGGCGCTAGCGCATTGGTGGTTCGCTCTGTCGGTTCAGACTCACATCGATTCCCACACTCAGGGATGATGAGTAAAGACGGTGACAAATGGGCAGATATTCCAGTTATCGCTATCTCAAATCCTGACGCTGATCACCTTCGCCGCTTACATGGATTAAGCAAGCCTATAAGTCTTTCACTGCATTCAGAATCAAAATGGAAAGGCGAAGTGAAAAGCGGAAATGTTGTTCTCGATTTAGTGGGAAGTGAGAAGCCTGAAGAAATCGTACTTATTGGTGGCCATCTAGACAGCTGGGATTTAGGCACTGGCGCGGTTGACGATGGCGCAGGCGTTGCCATCACTACCGCAGCTGCCGCGTTGATTGCTAATTTACCGACTCGCCCCAAGCGCACCATTCGGGTGGTAATGTTTGGTGCAGAAGAAGTGGGTTTACTTGGTGCATTCGCCTATGCGAAACAACATGATGCGAACCTACAAAACCATGTTTTGGCAACCGAATCTGACTTTGGTGCGCAAACCATTTGGCAGTTAGTATCAAACGTCAATCCAGAAGCTACCTTGCTGATGGATGAAGTAGGAAAAATATTGTCCCCTCTTGGCATAGTGAGAGGAGGATCAGATGTTCCCGGCGGTGGTCCTGACATCATTCCCTTGGCTAAAAAAGGTGTACCGACCATTCGATTAAACCAAAATGGACAGGATTACTTCGATTTACATCATACGCCTGATGATACGCTTGATAAGATTGATCCCAATGAATTAGCGCAAAATATTGCCGCTTATGCAGCAAGTATATATTTAATTGCTGATTCAGATGTGGCATTAAAGCCTTAAGATGGCATAAGCGGGCTAGGACTGAGCTAGTACAACTGAGCAACTCTCCTGCCCGTTTACATTTGCGCTTTAACTCTCACCCAGCTTGTTCAATAACCGTTCCCGTCTACCCACGTAAACGTCATAGCCATCGTAATCCGATGAAGCTAGCGCTAATGCCTTATTCACCTGCTCCAGTGCTTTTTCAAACTGGCCTGACTGCTCGTAGCCATAGGCAAGACCATTGTATGCATCAGGCGAATTGGGATAACGTTCAATACCGTACTGAAATAGCTTTATAGCTTCATCGAAATCTTGTTCTGTCACGAAGTGATAACCTAATTCTCTTATTACCCATTCCGCCGCTTCGATTTTCTCGCCTCGTTGCTGTGATACCACTTCGTAATACTTTTCAATCGAACTCAAATCACCATCATAGTCTTTCGGGCGCATATACTCTGAGTAAAATAAACTGTAATACGCTTTAAAGCTTGCTGCATTGGTCACAAGGTTATGAGGTACGTCATTGAATACATCGTTATGCCACCGTAGCCCCACCGGCTTGTTTTTACGGATATCTGAAATCATCGCATCGTAATAAGGGCGCATGGGCGCACCTTCGTTGCCAATAGCGGTATAAAGGTAATGATCGAGCTTTTTATTATTCTTTATGAACTCAACCGTAGTCTTTGCCGTTGCGCCATGTGCCCACCATACCGCAGCACTGTAAGTTAAGGCAGCATTGAACAATTCAGGCGCTTGCTGCATTGCATACAATGAGAAAGCGCCTGCAGCCGATGCACCTGCAATAACTCGAAAATCATGCACCCGATATTTACTTTCCACCATCGGCATCAATTCTGAAGTGATAAATTGTAAAAACTTAGCACCTCCGCCGCCATAACCCACGGGACCACTGGGGTCTTTATTTACGTTAGGGTATAAATCCCGAAGACGGTCGGTGTTTTCGATTGCCACCACAATAACTTCTGGCGCCGCCCGCTGAGATTGCAAACTTTCAAGAACCGCATTCAACATGACGAGCGTAGTAGCGCCATCAAGACGGTAAATAATAGGGTATTTTTTATCTGGGTTTTCAGCATAGCTTTTAGGGAGTTGAACAACCACAGTGCGCTCTTCTGATAATACCTTCGATGTTAGCTTTTCGGTAATTAGGGTGTAACTGAAGCTTTGTGTTTCATCTTCTACAGAAGCATCTTGCCCATAGGAGATTGGGCTGATTGATAGTAGAAAAAAACATAGTACCTTTATTCGCTGCAGCGCCATGAAAGTTAAGTCCTTTTAATGCGTTATGATAAATTGTGCGATTTAATTACGTTACCACAAAATCAACGGGGTCGGAAAAGGAGGCGAACAAGGATGTGGAAAAAGGCGCCATAGGAAGACAGAAATGAGAGCCGATCCCCCCAGGCGAGCGACTTTTCATTTGAGCGGGCTGGACGCTTGAGCCACTTGCAAATACATGATTAATCATTGATCTATCTATTAAGTGAACAAAACAGTGGGTGTTGAGCATGAGACCTGAATTAATCTTTTTACTGCCCTTGGCCTTGATGATAGCCGCTTTTTTTTACGCTCAGCATCACCGTAAAGCTTCAAAGAAACCTTGATAATGTTCACTGTGATGGTGAAATGCGTAATTTTTACTGAGTTCAACACCTAATACGATAAAGCTTGGCTCTCCACGCTTGGCGGTTTAAATAGTTGGCACTGAAACTAAAAGCGAAGTCATATTATTTACAGAGGCTAAGCGTTTCCACTGAGCCCTTATTAAGAACTCTTACAAAAAGCCTTTTCACTAAGCGCCTAGCCAGAGCGCGGATGCTTCGATTTAGCTTTGTGTTGATACATACGTTTATCTGCCAACGATATACATTCTGAAGGCACCTTAGTCTCAAGGCTTGTTGCAATCCCAAAGCTAACGCCCGCATCACTCCATTGCTTGCTAAGCTCCATTGAAACATTCGATACTATTGATAAGGCGCTATCAGCCACGTTTCGGGTTTCTCTGGTCGAATCGGCTTGCAATACCCCTACAAACTCATCGCCTCCTGAGCGGAAGATATCTCCCAAAAAGTAAAACGATTGTTGCAATAGGCTCGCAGCCTTAATAATAAGTTTGTCGCCTTCATCATGACCGTGTTTATCGTTAATGGCCTTTAAACCATCTAAATCGATGAAAATAATAACGTAGTAGTCATCTAAGGCTTCAATGCATTCTGTTAGAGAGAATCTGTTACCAAGCTGAGTCATTGAGTCTATGCGCGATAAGTACTGGTTTCGATTGAACTCCTTTTGCTTTAATTTAAACCACTCAGTTAAGCACAACAAAATACATAAGCAATCTAGCGACAATGCAAATATAACAACAGATTCGGGGTACGCTAGCTCACCGAAATACTGGCTGTGAGCAGCAATGTAGTAGCCAAGTGATGCACTGTAGAGTAGATTGCCTGCCAAAAAATATTTCGCGCGGAAATCTTGCTGTCTAATCATGCTCACACCCACCGCTATGGTCACCACTATCCAGAACATAGCCAATAAGTGAGATAGTAAATATGCGATAGAAAATGGCATAAACCACATGCCAACGCCTAATACAACGCTTACTAGACTCAAAGTGTTAAGAAATTTGAACAACTTTTTGTGGTCGGTTTTGCACTCAAATAAATCTGAGACAAACTGAGCAGCACAGGCAATAGCGAAAGGAAAAAGTAGCATTCCCCAATAACTGGTATTGAATGGGAAATGAACGATATCACCTAGCATTCCAGAAGCTGCCATCCAGCCAATAGCGTGAATACCCAAATAGCCTGCACAGGTTAATGCTACTCTTTTCCTCGTCCCAGAATAGATGAGCAAGGCCAGCAAGGACAAAATGAACATGGTGGTAATGCCAGCTATGGAAATACCGTTATTAAATTTTTGGAAACGATAAAACTCTGTACTGTCTAACACAGTAATGGAAACTGGCGTAGGAAACTGCTTGGCCTTAATAAACAGCCATAATTCTACTCGCTCATTTGCCATAACGGTTTGCACCGTCACGGCTTGAAAATGAAGCACCGGCGGCGAGCTGTCATCAAGAAGTTGAGAGAAGACTTGAGTGCTAAGTTCAGGCTGAACAGGCGACGAATATGAAGCTAAACCAACATCAATGAAGTTGGCATTAACGACAACAAAGTACTGCCCTTTTTGTGAAATATCTAAGACTACTTTGGTAAAGTAACTTCCCGACTTCCCACCCAGTGATGGCACAACCGCGGCGTATTCATAAGCCTCTTTTAAAATTGCTAGCTTATTTTTTGATTCGAGATTTGATGTATCAAAAGAGTAATCTAATTCGTGCCACACATTAGCATCAGCGATTATACGCTTATCATCACCGACTGATATAGGTTCCTGACCAAATGCGGGGACTACCACCAGCATGAGGAGAAAATAAAAAACACCCAAATGAAAGTAAGAAAGCAAAATCGAACCTTGTCTGCAGGTAAAAGGGCAACAAAACTGTTACTTGTCCTATATCAAGCATAAACCTGCTTGCTCAGAATACATAATATAAAAGAGGAAATTTACTTTTTTATACGCAATATTCTGTAAGGCAATAGCGACACACGAGCTCTTAACGCAGTATTAATTTTGCTTCAGCCTGCTTATTAGCTAAGCATAAATACTTTCAACCGTAGTATTAAGCAACCAACGTAAAAATACTTTAGTATCTCTGTTGTTGTGAAATTGAACTGACTTTTGACACTCTTTATCGGTAAAAACAACGTTGAAGTTATTTACTGAGATTGTCGAAATAGGGGGAAGTGTACGGAGCGAAGCGCCGTTAATAGTATGAGACATATAATTTTTCTTTGTATAATAATGTTGCTAGTTTTTTATTCGTTTTAAAATTCCTTTCAAAATTCTGTTCTTATCAAACCAAAAATAAATAAAAATATTAGTACTGCACAATTAAAAAAGGCTAAGTAGAAACTTAGCCTTTTGTCGTTGTATTTTAAAGTTCTACTTAAAGAACAACAACGTTTGCAGCTTGAAGGCCTTTTTGACCTTGTTCTACGCTGAAGCTAACCGCTTGGCCTTCAGAAAGAGTTTTGAAGCCGTCAGAAGCGATTGAACGGAAATGTACGAATACGTCTTTACCGCCACCGTCTTGAGTAAGAAAACCAAAACCTTTATCTTCGTTGAACCATTTAACTGTGCCGTTTACTGTATCAGACATGTTTGTAACCTTATATATTTGAAGTAATTGGTGAAATTCACCGGATAGCAATAGATTTAACTTACTAGTAACGCAAATGTATATCTATTAAAACTTCGGTAAAACTGAAGAATAAAAGGGTACAAGGCAGTAGTAGAAAAAGCTTTTTATTATCTAAAGCGGGCATAATGTACATCTTTCCGTAAGGTAAGTCTACCGATATTGCTATTTATTTCTATTATCGAGCAACATATTACTGTATTACTTCCATTACAATCGCCCACACACCTTAACCCTCGTGCCCTCCCCCTTCATTCACCATCAATGGCAGGCGCAATCACTACAGACATTTCACATATGTATGTCGATAGAATAGTTGTGTTATTTACTACAACGTCGCCGTCACCTTAAAATAGACAATAAGGGAATGTATAACTTTTAATTGTCCTTTTTTGCTAGCGGTTTACCGATAGGTGCTTGCAGCTATATTGTATTTGGGCTTTAGTGTCTCATTCCTTTCACATACCCATAGTAAACTGATATATATGATGTTCTTAGAAGAACGGGGAGAGTCGAATGAGAATGCTACACACCATGCTTCGTGTTGAGGATCTTGATGCATCTTTGCACTTCTACACTCACTTGATGGGCATGAAGCTATTGAGGAAGTCTGAAAACCAAGCTTATGAATACACACTCGCGTTCGTGGGTTATGGCGAAGAAACTAATACGACTGTACTTGAGCTCACTTACAACTGGGGTGACAACACTTACGAAAAAGGTACGGCTTACGGACACATTGCCATCGAAGTCGATGATATCTACCAGTTCTGCGAAAACCTAGAGCAAAATGGCTGTGATGTATACCGTAAGCCAGGCCCCGTAAAGGGCGGCTCTACTGTCATTGCTTTTGTTCGCGATCCAGATGGCTATGCCATCGAACTTATTCAAACAAAACAATAAGTCTCTATTTTAAAATACAGCGGCCCTATTAATAAGGATATTGCCCTATCATGCTAAAAATTCGTCACGCTCTACTTACTTTCTCGCTTTCTATCTCGATTTTTGCAAGCCCAGTACTATTGGCGAAAGACTTCGATGTTATTGCTCATAGGGGCGCGTCAGGTTATCTGCCTGAGCACACATTAGAAGCCGCCACGCTTGCTTTTGCCATGAACCCTGACTTTATTGAGCAAGATGCGGTTATTACTAAAGATGGGATTGCTGTGGTCTTGCACGACATACACTTAGAAACAGTAACCAATGTTGAGCAAGTATTTCCAGAGCGTGCACGTAAAGATGGTCGCTTTTACGCCTTAGACTTCACGTTAGCTGAGCTTCGTACTCTGCAAGTACACGAACGAGCGAACAGCAAGGGTGAACAAGTTTTTACAAAACGCTATACAGGGAATACGGCAAATTTTACCGTGGCAACCTTAGAAGAACACTACGAGCTTATTACTCAGCTTAATCGAGAGTTCAATACCAATGTAGGGGTTTATACGGAAGTAAAATCACCAGCGTGGCATAACGAACAAGGAGTAGATGCTAGCCAGATTGTGATTGCATCACTAACACGATTTAATCTTGCCAATAAAGACGCCAACAGTTACTTGCAGTGTTTCGACTTCGATGAAATAAAGCGCATTAGAAAAGACCTAAACTATGCGGGAAAAGTGGTCATGCTAATAGGTGAAAACAGTTGGGGAGAATCAACCACAGACTACGATTGGATCAAAAGTGAAGCAGGCATGAAAGAAGTGGCTAAATATGCCGACGGTTTAGGCCCTTGGTTAGGCCAACTACTAGACCCCCAAGCGATGGAAACAGGCAAACTGATACCCGCATCTTGGGTTGAGTATGCCCATTCAGAAGGTTTCATTATTCATCCCTACACGTTCCGTCAAGATGCCCTACCGCCAGGTATGACTGCAGAGCAACTTCTTTCTACCCTGAAACACGTGGTAAACGTAGACGGCGTATTTACCGACCATGTGCCGCCGGTAAAAGCCTGGCTTGAAGCACAAGGCGAATAGCAACAACAAATATATTATTCACTTCACAAAAAAGCGGCCATTAAGCCGCTTTTTCAAATTTGTTTATATTTTTTACTTAGTTTTTAGATAACCCTAAGATTTAGATAACCGCACTACTACCCTTCTATTTTGCGCTCGCGACTCTCGGGTATCGTTATTTGCTATATGGCGCTTCTCACCGTGCCCCGTCAGTTGAATTCTGTCATCGGGCACGCCTATGGTAGTTAAGTAGCTTTTTACTTCATTGGCTCGGCGTATAGATAATTGTTCGTTGTTCCATCGCCCGCCATAGCTATCGGTATAGCCATCAAGCAATACTAACTCTAAGTCGCTATCTTCTTTTAGGTATTCCCCAATCATTGTTAGGCGCTTTTGAGAATACTTAGTCAGTTCGGTACTGTTTTTCTGATACGACAACACCGTATAGGCAATATCGTCGAAGTTGTAAGGCAATAAGTTAGACACACACTTAACGAAGTCTCGATACACCATCGAGAAATTACTGGCGTTTAATGCAACACTCACTTTATCGTATTCGTTATACCAGTCTTGATAATAAATGGTGGGCCAGAAGCCTTTTTCGAGTTCACTTAGCATAGTCCATGCAGCGTCTTGCGGAAGGTCACCGTTATATTGCGTGCGCAATGTCATATCGGCGATGGTTTTAGGCGCTACACCCGGCATCCACTTTGGCGGTACAGAATAAACAGCAGCTACATCGAAGCGGTTAGGCAATAAATGCATGTCTAGCTCAAATTCCATATTAAGCCGTTTAGAAGCCACGCTTGTAAACATGGCATCGCCGTAACCGGGTAAAGGATGGTTCAATGTACATTGCAAACGCGATGCATCAACCACTTCCCAGTTAGACGTTTCTACCGTAGCAGAATACTGACGCATAGCACCGCTTGCGACCGTAGTAAAAAACAACGGAATAAGTAAACCGAATTTACGCTTCACAACTATACCCACTCAACTGATAAACCATACCTAACGAAAAGGCGCTTACAGAATATATCGTCCTTAGTGTAGAAAAGTTTAGCCTTCTATACCATTAATACCATCAATTATGCCCTCATTTCAGGTTTCTAACGCCCCACATTGAAATTCAGGCTGGATACCGTGGGTTATCCTTGCCATAATCCCAGCACTTTTTGTAGCATTTCTATGTTGATACAGCTTTGTTACGTAACCAAAGAACCTGCTAAGAGAAACTATGTCTGAGTTGCACCACTCCCTTCCTCATCGTTTTAGGGGCTACTTCCCTGTTGTTATCGACGTTGAAACCGCCGGTTTTAATGCTGGGACCGATGCCTTACTTGAAATTGCTGCCGTAACGGTAAAAATGGAAGAAGATGGTCTGATTTATCCCGACCAAACTTTTCATTACCATGTCGATCCTTTTGAAGACGCGAACTTAGAGCCTGCAGCGCTAGAGTTTAACGGCATTGACCCTCACTGTGCCCTGCGCGGTGCCATAGAAGAAAGTGAAGCAATGAAGTCGTTGTGCAAAGGTATTCGTAAAGCGCAAAAAGATGCGGATTGCCAGCGCTCGGTGATTGTGGCGCATAACGCCACCTTCGACCAAAGTTTCGTCAACGCGGCTATCGCTCGTTGTAATATCAAACGCACGCCTTTTCACCCCTTTGTGTCTTTTGATACCACCAGCCTTGCCGGTTTAACGTTAGGCCAAACTGTTTTGGTTAAAGCCTGCCGTGCGGCAGGTATTGAGTTTGATCAAAAAGAAGCCCACAGCGCATTATATGATGCGCAAAAAACCACGGAACTGTTTTGCTTTATGGTAAATCGTTACAAAGCATTGGGCGGCTGGCCCTTAGCTGGTGAACCTATCAGCCCTGATGAGCCTTGCTGATAAGCAACGTCTGAAATGCTGCCTTAGCTGCAATCGCTTCTAATTAAAATTTATTCAGTAGAAATAAAAAACAGCGCCGAATGGCGCTGTTTTAGTATTAGGTAGACGTATTTGCATAAAGCCTATTTAACAAGCCTGAGTGCTTACTTTTAAAGCTTTTGTAGATACTTTCGGCCTATTATAACTTGTCAGCTTCTGCTGCAAGGTACTTGGCTACGCCTTCTGGTGAAGCATCCATACCCGCTTTACCTTGTGTCCAACCTGCTGGGCAAACTTCGCCATGATCCTGATGGAATGCAAGTGCATCGACCATACGAAGCATTTCGTCTACATTACGGCCTAGCGGAAGGTCGTTAATCACTTGATGACGTACTAGGCCTTCTTCATCAATCAGGAAAGAACCTCTAAATGCCACGCCATCTTCTGGATGCTCAACATCATACGCCTGACAAATTTCATGTTTCACGTCGGCCACTAACGTATATTGAACTGGACCAATGCCACCTTCGTTTACTGGCGTATTTCGCCATGCGTTATGAGAAAACTGTGAATCGATAGAAACCCCAATCACTTCTACGCCCCGTTTTTTAAATTCTTCAAAACGCTTATCAAAAGCAATAAGTTCAGATGGGCAAACAAAGGTGAAATCTAGCGGGTAGAAAAAAAGTACCGCTTTTTTGCCTTTGATGGTTTCAGATAGTGAAAATGAATCAACTATTTCACCTGAACCTAATACTGCAGCAGCGGTAAAATCCGGCGCTGGACGGCCAACTAATACACTCATAAATATCTCCAATTTATATAAAAACTAAATAATAAGTAAAACGTCTTTTCACTTGGCGTTTTCTAACTCTCTTTATTGGTACTTTATCTTAGATAACAAGCGGTAACGCACTCTACTTCTGCTAATTTTTCACTCATCGTACCAACGGCCACCCTTTTTGATGATTTCTTGAGTGTGAATACGACTAAATCTCACTTGCATTAGAATGAAATAGCAATTATTATCATTTACAGACTTATTTGGAGTGTTTTATGTTTGTATGTATGTGTTACGGCGTTACCGATAAAAGCATACGCGCCGCAGTACAAGGTAATGGCGTAGGTAACATGCGTGAATTGCGTGAACATATGGAACTTGGTTCCCAGTGTGGCAAGTGCATCCAAATGGCACAACAGATTATCGATCAAACCATCATCGATGATTCTATGTTTAAAAACGTAGGCTAGCCCTTTCTTTTTTCCTAGGTATTTTCCTAGTTTCTATTTTTTAGATTCTATCCAAAATTTATCTGACCTTCTATTTCAATCAACTTTTGTGTCGTTAATCAACACTGTATTCCAATCCTAAATAATAGAATGCGCCATTAATCCCCCCTGGCGATGTTGGCGGATATAAAGCCCCTACTTCCCCACTAAACGGATTGCTATCAGGTTTTGTATCAAATAAGTTTTGCACACCTAGCGTAACTCCCCACGACGGTGAAAAAAACCATGCTACTTGCGCATCTGCCGTTAGCGTGTCGCTTCCATAAATATCCATTCCCGCAGAAGCATCTAGATGGTCTTCGTAATATTTGCCGTAGTAGTTTGCCCGCCACGTAAAATTAAAGTCACCAATGTACTGTTCGAGCGTCAAACTGCCTCTGTGTGCTGGCAAGTTATCTTCTAGCATTCTAATGCGCTGCGTTGTCAGGTTTGGCATTAAGGTTATCTCACCATCAACCATGGTGGGATACAAGGTCACCCGCTCTACTTGTGTGTCTGTCCAATTGTAAGCTAACAACAATGTCTGCTTCCAATCTTGTACCATGAAGTCGTAGTGAACCACTAAATCGACCCCTTGGGTTTGGGTATCAAAGTCATTGGTGAAAAATTTGGCGGCATTGTAGTTCGCCGCATCGTCGCGGCCGTTCGCACTAAGCACTTGGATGTCTGCCTCACTAAGCGGTATTGCTGACGTGGTACTGATCCTGTCCATTAAACGGATATTAAAATAGTCGAGGGTTGCGAAAAAGGTATCACTTACGTGCATCACCACACCTAAACTAAAGTTAACCGACTCTTCTGGAGTGAGCGGTGTTGCACCTAGCTGTTGTGATATCAAATCAGTGGGCGGCAGTGTGGCTTGGTCTTCTAGTCCATTCGCGCTATAAGCCGTGGTGACATTAATCACATTACTTTGACCAACCGTCGGCGCTTTAAAGCCAGTATTGATAGAGCCTCGAAGGGCAAATAAGTCATTAACCTTATATCGCGTACTTAGCTTGCCATCAAAGGTAGAGCCAAAATCAGTAAAGTGTTCAACGCGGGTGGCTACACCAAACTGCCATGCTTCACTTAAGAAAAACTCCAAGTCTATGTACACCGCCCAATTACTTCTGCTCCAGTGCCCTGCAGATTGAGGCTGGTAACCAGGGAATCCGTTCGAGCCAATGCTGAACCCTTGCGATGCCCCCGTTGTGGGGTCAAAAGCGAGCGAGTCAGCGGCATAAGAGGCATCATCACCGGCTTTTTGAAAGTAAGTTTCTCTGCGCCACTCTGCGCCCATAGCAATACTAATTGGCTCTTCAAATACGGATTGAATTAGCTTTGCGAAATCAAGATTAAACGTACGCTCTACTTGGCTAACTGAGCCTGGAGAAAAAGAGAGCGGAGAGTCTGGCCCAAGAGAAGGATTAACGGTGCCAGATAAACGATAAGCGATATCTGAATACCCTACACTGGCACTCAAATCCATCGCCCAGCCATTATCTAATTCCGTTTTGACGCCAGCAAATACAGAGGCATCAGTGATTGTGCCACCAAATTGTGGGGTAAACCCACCGGGAAACCACTCGTTAAAGGCAAAGCAGTTCGCACCAAGTGCGGTGGTATTATCGGCAATACGCAAATAATCGGGGTTATCCAATACATTGGTATCATCAAGGAAAATGGTGGGGCATCTAATCCCCTGCCCTATACCGTCTAAATCCCCAACCAATAAGCGACTCTCGCCCGTTTCTTCGTTCGTTTCAGAAAAGACACCTTCTCGGGTTTGTGGGTTGCGAAAGTAAAAACCGCCACTTATTTCACGATGGGCATAAGTTGCTAACGCGTAACCTTCGTAGTTAGGCGCAATGTCCCACCCCGCATTTGCCGACATTTTCATGTCTTCGTTAACATCTAACGCGCCCCATATTTGCGCAGGGCTGCTTATAAGCCTATTACCCGCATCAATGAGGCCTTGTGCATCATCACGCTGAACAGAGCGTGATGTGCCTTGTTGCTGTCGATATTCTACCGTGGCGTTCAAGAAGCCGTTTTCACCTAAACGAAAACCTTTATTAGCCTGTATCTGAAATAACTCACCATCACCTTCAGAATAGGTACCCGTTTTAAGTGCGATGCTGCCACCTGAATCACTATCATCAAGTACGAAGTTAATCACGCCGGCAATGGCATCTGAACCGTATTGTGCCGCAGCACCATCTCGTAAAACTTCAATTTGTTTTAATGCATAAGCAGGGATAACCGAAATATCCGGCCCCTGTGCGCCATCAGATAAGCCACCGCCAAGAAAAGTAATGACTGCCGAGCGATGTCTGCGTTTACCGTTGACGAGCAGTAATGTGTGATCTGACGCCATACCTCGTAAATTAGCAGGTCGCACTAAACTGGTAGCATCATTAATAGGCTGATCGTTGACGTTTAAAGAAGGCACCATGGTGCTTAGCATCGACAAGGCATCGCTGTTGCCTTGTGAACGTAACGATTCTGAGCCAATAATATCGAGTGGCACGGGCGATTCGACCACACTACGAGGAGAACTTCTGGTCCCTACTACGGCAATGCGCTCAAGCGCATTACTTGTGTCTTCTTCTTGAACACTCTCTTCACCCTCGTCTTTTCTATTTTGAGCAACTACATCACTGCGAGAACGAATACTGACTTGCCCAGCACTGTCAGTCACCACAGCAAGCTCGGTGCCATCAAGCAATTTTGATAAGGCTTCGTTAAGGGTGAAGTTGCCTTCTAAAGAATTAGTTTTAACCGTTTGCGCTAAGTCGAAAGGAAATAAGAGTGTGGTATTAGCTTGCTTTGCTAGTTCTGTTAGCGCGTCATCGGCATCTTGGGCTGGAATTGAAAACTGAAAGGCCGTTTGATTAGACTGCTTTATTGGGCTTGGCGCATTTTCTTGTTTGCTACGTTGACCAGCTTGAGACTCGGGCTCTTGCGCGAATGCGCCCTGAATAGGACCAGCACAAACGGCTAACACAAAGCAAATACTTGCCTTGCGCACACTGTTATAGCTGCGCACTACTGCACGAGAAAAATTGGCCGAACGCAAATGATGCAAGATGAGAAATCGTACTTATTATTTGTTTTATTATATTGTCACAATAGTTAAGCTTATGCCAAATAATGCATTTGCACTGGTATTTAAGGCACGCATTACCCGCGTATTATTCGTCAGTTATTTAGTGATATTTAGCGTCGAATTATTAACCTTCAACCACCAACCTTCAGCCACCAACTTTGAGTCACTCAACCTAGATTCATTGCCGTTATTCATCAACTGCGAATTATCTGCGAATGAGCCATACAGCAGCTCTACACCGGCCTTAAACTATCCTCGAGAAACCGAAAGCTGAATACTAGTATCGGATACTTTTTCGTATTCAATATTAAAGCTGTTTTTAAGTGCAGCTAGCAAGCCATCAATATCGCCCACTTTAAAGTAGCCTGCAACACGGCGGCTTTTAAGCGATTCGTCAGAAATCTGAAAGTGTACTTGCGTATATCTACCAATTTCAGCAAGCACGGCTTCTAAGCGCTCACCTTTAAACACAATCATGCCTTGCTGCCATGCTAAATCATCATCAATGTCGTTTTGCGATAAACTCTCGCGGGCATCAACATCGCCTTTTACTGTGGCTTTTTCACCCGCAAACATAAGCAGGCCTTCACCTTCAACAGGCGCTTTGGAAAATAGTGACTGATTACTACTGAATGCACTAAATCTGTCTTTAACTAATACCTTTCCATCGGTTACCACTAATTCGAAAGCGTTGTCGTCAACATACTGCATGTTAAACGCAGTACCCACTGCGGTAACCGTATTATTACCTGCGGTTACCGTGAAAGGTCGCGTGGTATCGTGCGCCACTTCAAAATGCGCTTCGCCTTTTAGCAATACAATGTTTCGCACATCGTCAGAAAAATCGACGGTAACACGCGAGTTTGTGTTTAAAAGCAGTGTAGAGCCATCTGAAAGCACGAGATTTCTTTGTTCACCAATACCGGTTTCAATTTTCTCAGACATGTGCGCCACTACATCTGGCGCTTCTAGCCAAATACGGTCAACCACAACAGCTACCGCAATAGTCATAACTAAAAACGCAGCTGCTACGCTCATGCGAGCTTGAGTAACTATACCCACGCGGCGCTTTTGGCGATTATGGGATTCGGTTTTGTTCTGATGACGAGGAAACAAGCCACTTAACTCGTTAAGTACTGACATATCATCCCACAAGCTTGCGGCCTCCATGAGTGCCTTGCGATGATTTGGACTTTCGGCAAGCCACGCATCTAGCTGTGTTTTTTCGTCTTCGCTAAGTTCGCGATCGAGACGGCTTATCCACAAGCAGGCTTGCTCTTGGATATCTTCTTTGCTGGAAAACTGACGAATATTGTTCATGTTAACTACGGCTTATGTCCTGAGTCGCATTACGAGATGTGCGCACGGGGGCGTCATCTTTAGATAGCTCGGCTAAATATTTCGAGCACAACATTAATCCTTTAGCGACATGCTTTTCTACCGTACTCTCGCTTAAACCAACGAGTTCTGCGATGTCTTTTTGGCGCATGCCATATACTTTTTTAAGTAAAAATACCCGCTTAACATCCGCAGACAATGTATCTGTCGCTCGACAAAAGTGGATGAAGCGCTCCTTACTTTCTACATTTTTTTCTAGGCTATAACCCACCAGTTCGTGGGGTAAAATGTCCATGTCATCAATAGGCTGATTATTTTTATTTTCGGCTCTGGCAACATGGTTTAATGCTAAGTTACGTGCTGTTTTCAGCATGTACGTGCGTTCAAAGCGAATCTCTTGATTCATCTCAGCTTCATAACTTTTTATGAATGCTTCTTGAACGATGTCTTCTATATCGTCGGCACCCACAATAGTACTCACCGCACGCATTAGCTTTGCGCGATATTTTAAGAAGGATTCGGTGACTGTCGACTTTCTGGTCATATTAAAATTTTGCAGGTGTTTCAAATTGCTTACAGTTATTTCACCATCATGCCAATTTATTGGTCTGCTTGCACGATGAAATCTTATATTTTTAGCATTTAGAGAAATAAAAGGAGGCGAACGCCTCCTTTTACCTGGTTTCCGTTTTTAGAAAGTGTAAACACCTCTCAGGTAATAGAAACCGCCATTGATACCGATGGGAGACGTAGTCGGATACAACGAACCTGCAATACCTGCATACTGCGTGTTTTCATCTGGGTACTCATCAAACGCGTTTTTCGCACCCACTGTTACGGTCAGCTCTTCTGTGAAGTTATAAGCCATTTCCAAATCAATCGTGATTTCAGACCCTACTTTATCGATAGGTAGTGCTGAATCTAGGTGATCTTCATAGATGCTACCGAAATAGTTTAGGCGAGCTAGGAAGCGCCAGTCACCATTCGTATGGTTAGCTGTTGCACTGTAGCGTACTGCCGGAAGGTTATCTTCCAACATGCGGATGCGTTCAGCTGAAATATTATCAGATGCTCTATCTACTTCGGTGGACGTCCAGTTGTACGCGAGCGAGAACTTAGTTTCGCCTTCAAACATGTCCATGCTGTAGTTAGCTACAACATCAAGACCTTCAGTAGTCGTATCGAAGTCATTAGTGAAGAAGCTAATTTCGCTGAAGCTAGATGCATCGCTAATACCTTGATCAAGCAAAATCGCAATATCTTCATCAGTAAGCGCAATACCAGAAGCAGTACTGATTCGGTCAGTCAATTCGATGTTGTAGTAATCAGCTGTAATGAACAAACCGTTATCAAAGTCTGCTACTACACCAAACGTGATACTTTCAGATTCTTCTGGAGTAAGCTGCTCACCACCTTTAAGTTGAGATACAGGATCGGTAGGAGGAAGCGTAGCACGGTCAATAAGCTTGCCATCAGTACCAAACGCAGTTGTTACGTTACGAACGTTACTTTGACCCAGCGTAGGTGCTTTGAAGCCTGTTGAGAAAGCACCACGGAATGCGATGTTTTCAAGTGCTTGCCAGCGGAATGCTACTTTACCTTTAGTCGTATCACCAAAGTCTGAGTAATCTTCGTAACGAATAGCACCGGCTAACATGAAGGTTTCAGTGATGTACGCTTCTGCATCTACGTAGAACGCGATGTTATGACGCGACACTAAGCCTTGGCTGTTTGCCGCTAAACCAGGGAAACCATTTGAACCAATACCAAAACCTTGTGAGGCTAGTGGACCAATCTCGTAAGATGCGGTATCACCTGCAAAACTCTCGTAGCTTTCATGACGGTATTGGAAACCACTTGCTACAAATAACGGCTCATATAAGCCAATTTCGAAAGGCTTAGTGAAATCTACGTCAAGGGTTTGCTCTGATTGCGTATAACGACCAGGGCTAAACTCGAACGGAGTATCGGGACCAAGTGATGGGTTGATGGTGTTGCTGATAACAAAATCAACTTCGTTTTCACCTAAGTTCAAACTTACGTCATAAGTGATGTCGTTCGCTAATTCACCACGGGTTCCGAATACCAATGACATATCGGTAACCGTTCCACCGAAACGCGGTGTGAAACCACCTGGCAATATTTCGTTGAACGCAAAACAATCGGGGTTATTAGCCACTTCATTGATGTAGCGTTCGTTAGTTAATACGTTGTCGCCAGGGATGATGTCGGTAGGGCAGTTACCTGAAAGGTCGTCGGTTAAGTCACCAACCAATAGGGAACCGTCATCAGCCGCGTAAACACCGCCACGAGTGTGCGGGTTACGGTAGTAGAAACCACCTTCTACTTCACGCTCAGCGAAGTTACCGAACATATAGGCTTCTGCGGTATCGCTTAGCTCTAGTCCTAAGTTAGCGAATAGTTTGTAGTCGTGCTTAATTTCAGGAGAACCCCAGATTTGCGCAGGGTCGGCAACAAAGGTATTTCCACCAGCCACTAGGCCTGCCGCATCATCGCGCTGAACACTGCGAGATGTGTCATCGGCAGTACGGTATTCTGCAGAAAGGTTAATGAAACCTTTATCAGATAACGGCATACCAATATTACCAGACAGCTGAATCATGTCGCCGTCACCTTCGTAATACGAGCCGTAGCGAGCTTCAAATGAGCCGCCTTCTGACGCATCGTTTAATACGAAGTTAATAACACCCGCAATGGCGTCTGAACCATACTGCGCCGCAGCGCCGTCTCGTAATACTTCAATTTGCTTTAATGCCGCTGCTGGAATAACCGAGATATCTGGGCCTTGTGCACCATCAGACAAGCCACCACCTAGGAATGTGATTACCGCAGAACGGTGACGTCGCTTACCGTTTACTAGCACAAGGGTGTGATCTGATGCCATACCACGAAGGTTAGCAGGACGAACTAGGGTAGATGCATCATTAATAGGTTGGTCGTTAACGTTAAACGACGGAACAACCGTTTGCATCATAGAGACAACATCGGTGGCACCCTGATTTTTAAACTCTTCATCAGAGATAATATCGATAGGTACCGCAGATTCAGCGACAGAACGTGGCGCTGCGCGTGAACCTACAATGGCGATTTGTTCATAATCTTCTGCGCTCGCTTCTGCTGCATCGGCCGCCTCTTGGGCGTGCACTGGCGCAATGGCCATAACAGAAAATGCCGCTGACGCAGCAAGTACGCCTCGAACGTGTTTGGTCAATAAAGACAACGATGTATTCATAGTGGTTTCCCGGGATTTTCCCCCTGTCACCTCTACGCTTTCATGAACGTAATAAGTGCAGCGAGTGATAGTTATTTTATACCTTTAACGCTGACCATATACTTGTCAGCACCCACGTTTTATAAGATGTAAACTCTTATAAAACAAACGTTTTTGGACAAAATAATTATTTATTTTCAAACCATAGAGGATTTTGTTTTCTGGTCTGTCTATTAGTATTTACGGGAATTGAAAGTGGTGTGATTTTGCGGGGTTTTAATCAAAAAAGCCGGCTAATCGCCGGCTTTCTAATCTTATTCTTCAGTCTTGTGTTTCTCTGCCGTTTCTTTAATTAACGGCTGCAATTCGTTTTGTTGAAACATTTCCATGATAATGTCACAACCACCAACTAACTCGCCGTCTACCCATAATTGCGGGAAAGTTGGCCAGTTCGCATACTTTGGTAGTTCAGCGCGAATATCTGGATTTTGCAAAATGTCTACATACGCAAACGGTTCACCACAGCCCATTAGTGCTTGTGATGCTTGTGAAGAAAAACCACAACTTGGCAGTTTAGGAGAACCCTTCATATATAAAAGAATAGGGTTTTCTTCAATTTGTTGCTTAATTCTGTCTACGGTGGATTGAGTTTCAGTGTTATCCATCAGGTCCTCTCAGCGGAAAAGTTATTCCCTATAAGTGGGAATGAGCGTGTAGAATTCAAGGGTAATATTATCATAGTTTCTTTCATGGGTTTATACTCACCGCATCTGAAAGGGATATTTATATAACCCGTGGTGCCCACGACAATTGTGGATAGCAGTAGTCTTATATAGCGTAGTCGCATTGGTAAGATGAAAGTGATCTTATATCCAATGCTGATATTACTTACTATCAGTACTCTCGTTTCTATCGTTTGCAAAGTAGCGGCTACGCAGCATAACCTAGCATTCATGATATGGGGATTTGAAAGGCAATTATTATAACTAGACAAGAATTTAGAATTTTCATAAATTTGTCATTGAGTTATACAAATTTGCCCCTACATCTACAGCATGCTTTTGCTATTATAAAATAAGCATCTTAGATAAAGTATTTATACAGGCTCGTTGAACAGGCATTGCGAGCTTAAATTAACGTTGTTTAAAAAACATTAAACCAACATGGAGACCGATATGGCTTTTGAATTACCAGCATTACCATACGAAAAAAATGCACTTGAACCGCATATTTCTTCTGAAACGCTGGACTATCACTACGGCAAGCATCACGCTACTTACGTAACTAAATTAAACGGTTTAGTTGAAGGTACTGATTTGGAAAGCAAAAGCCTAGAAGAGATCATCAAGTCTTCTGAAGGTGGCGTTTTCAACAATGCAGCACAAGTTTGGAACCACACGTTCTACTGGAACTGCTTAAGTCCAAATGGCGGCGGCGAACCTACTGGTGCACTAGCTGACGCAATTAATGCAAAATGGGGCTCATTCGCTGACTTCCAAGCAGCATTCAATGATAAAGCAGTGAACAACTTTGGCTCTAGCTGGACTTGGTTAGTTAAAGCGGCTGACGGTTCTCTAGACATCGTGAATACAAGTAACGCCGAAACACCAATTTCTGGTGACGAGCTTACACCTGTATTGACGGTTGACCTTTGGGAACACGCTTACTACATCGATTACCGTAACGTACGTCCTAAGTACCTAGAAAACTTCTGGGCACTTGCTAACTGGGAATTTGCTAGCGCGAACTTCGCGTAATCATTTTCAGACAAATTCAAAAACCCGCTTAGGCGGGTTTTTTTATGCCCATTATTTAATAATATACAGACTTTTAAGTAATACTAATGGGGGTATTTGACTCAATTTTAACGAAAAAATTCCATTTTTCGTTAGATCAAACATTTCACGTCTATACAAAAGTTTACTATGATTTTTGTTTCCTATTTCTAAATACCGACTAAGCTGAAATTACGGGCAACCGTTTTTTTAAGAGGTATTCATGGGTATTTTCGAACATTACCAAAACCGATACGAAGAACGAAAGCAGGAAGAGTTTACCATTGAGGAGTTCCTTGAGATTTGCAAGGACGACACAGCAGCTTATGCAAATGCTGCTGAGCGATTGCTCAGTGCCATTGGCGAGCCTCAAATGATAGACACCGCGACGGACCCCGCACTGAGTCGCATATTTTCAAACCGCGTGATTTCTCGCTACCCCGCGTTTAATGAATTTTATGGTATGGAAGAAGCTATTGAGCAAATAGTCTCTTACCTAAAACATGCCGCACAGGGGTTAGAAGAGAAGAAACAAATTCTTTATTTATTGGGGCCTGTAGGTGGAGGTAAATCGTCGTTAGCTGAACGTTTAAAAGAACTGATGCAACATGTGCCGATTTATACCATTAAAGGCTCTCCGGTAAATGACCACCCTTTTTGCTTATTTGACGCCGAAGAAGACGGACATCTACTTGAGCAAGAATATGGTATTCCTAAACGCTACCTAAAAACCATTATGTCGCCGTGGGCACGTAAGCGTCTGCACGAATTTAATGGTGACATTACTCAATTTAAAGTTGTGCGTGCCTACCCTTCTGTGCTTGATCAGGTGGGTATTGCGAAAACTGAACCTGGCGATGAGAACAACCAAGATATTTCAGCCTTGGTAGGTAAGGTAGATATTCGCCGGTTAGAACAATACGCACAGAACGACCCCGATGCTTATAGCTATTCAGGCTCACTGTGTAAAGCGAACCAGGGATTGATGGAATTCGTAGAAATGTTTAAGGCGCCAATTAAAGTGCTACATCCACTACTTACTGCCACCCAAGAAGGTAACTATAATCCTACGGAAGGCTTTTCCGCGTTGCCTTTCGATGGGCTGATTTTAGCCCACTCTAATGAGTCAGAATGGCAAACCTTCAGAAATAATAAGAATAACGAAGCCTTTTTAGACCGCGTTTACATTGTTAAAGTGCCCTACTGTTTGCGAGTAAGTGAAGAGATTCATATCTACCGTAAACTGCTAGATAGCAGTGAACTAAAAGGGGCACCGTGCGCACCAGATACCTTGGAATGCTTAGCGCAGTTCACTGTGCTATCTCGATTAAAAGAACCTGAAAACTCGAGTTTGTTCTCAAAAATGCGGGTTTATGATGGGGAAAGCTTGAAAGACACCGATCCTAAAGCGAAGTCATACCAAGAATACCGCGACTATGCAGGCGTAGATGAAGGCATGGAAGGGTTGTCCACTCGCTTTGCCTTTAAAATACTATCCCGTGTGTTTAACTTCGATCATCAAGAAGTGGCTGCCAACCCTGTGCATTTGTTTTATGTGCTTGAAAGGCAGATTGAACGTGAACAATTTCCACCTGATTTAAGTGAGCAATATTTAGAGTTCTTAAAAGGCTATCTGATACCAAAATATGTTGAATTTATTGGTAAAGAAATTCAGACCGCGTATTTAGAATCTTACTCAGAATACGGGCAGAATCTTTTCGACCGCTATGTCACTTATGCAGACTTTTGGATCCAAGATCAGGAGTATCGTGACCCTGAAACCGGTCAACTTTTTGACCGCGCGTCGCTAAATGCTGAACTTGAGAAAACCGAAAAGCCTGCGGGAATTAGCAACCCTAAAGACTTCCGTAATGAGATAGTGAATTTCGTACTTCGTGCACGAGCCAACAATGGTGGTAAAAACCCATCGTGGACGAGTTATGAAAAATTACGCACTGTGATTGAAAAGAAAATGTTTTCCAACACGGAAGATTTGCTGCCAGTTATTTCGTTTAATACAAAAGGGTCAGCCGACGAACAGAAAAAGCATGACGACTTTGTAAATCGAATGACGGAAAAAGGCTATACACAAAAGCAAGTCAGACTATTGTGTGAGTGGTATTTACGAGTTCGTAAAGCCTCATAATGGGCTATTTACTCGTGGTTCACCCTATGACAAGCAGGTGGTTATGGCGCATTTCATCGACCGAAGACTTAATAGTAAAGGCAAAAGCACGGTAAACAGACAGCGCTTTATTAAACGCTACAAACAACAGATAAAGCGTGCTGTTACCGATGCTGTTGGTAAACGTTCTGTTACCGACCTAGACTCGGGCGAGCAGGTAAGCATTCCTACTCGCGATATTTCTGAACCTGTATTTCATACCGGAAAAGGGGGCAAGCGAGATATTGTCCACCCCGGTAATGACCAATTCATTGCAGGCGATAAAATTGACCGCCCACCAGGTGGCGCGGGTCAAGGTTCTGGTGAAGGGGAAGCGGGTAATAGCGGCGACGGAGAAGATGAATTCGTTTTCTCCATCTCAAAAGACGAATATTTAGATATTTTGTTCGACGACTTGGCGCTGCCCAATTTAAAGAAAACGCAGTTTGATAAAGTGATTCAACATGAAACCTATCGTGCTGGGTATCAAACTGACGGTGTGCCGAGTAACTTAGACATTGTTCGTTCCCTTAAGGGATCGGTGGCAAGACGAATTGCGTTAACCGGTTCTACCCGAAAGCGTATCAGAGAGTTAGAAGAACAGTTAGCCATACTAATGACTGCGCCTACTAACAATGCACTAGCCATTGAAGAGATTGAAAAAGAACTCACACTACTTAAAGCCAAAGTGGCTAAAGTCCCTTTTATCGACACCTTCGATTTACGTTTTAAAAACTACGACAAGCGCCCTATCCCAACGAGCAAAGCGGTGATGTTTTGTTTGATGGATGTTTCAGGCTCTATGGATCAAGCGACCAAAGATGTAGCAAAACGCTTCTATATTCTACTGTATTTATTTTTAACACGTACCTACGAAAATGTAGAGGTGGTGTATATCAGGCATCATACTCAAGCGAAAGAAGTCGACGAACAAGAGTTTTTTTACTCTCAAGAAACCGGCGGAACCATTGTTTCTAGCGCACTGAAGCTCATGGACGAGATTGTTCGCGAACGCTTTAGCGATGGCAATTGGAATATCTACGCGGCCCAAGCATCCGATGGCGATAACTGGGCCGATGATTCGCCTTTATGTAGCTCACTTTTAGTTAATAACCTATTACCCGCCACTCGCTACTTTGCCTATATTGAAATAACCGAACGCCAACACCAAACCCTTTGGCGAGAATACGAAAAGGTCAGTCAATCTTTCGACAATATAGTATGTAAACACATTCAAACACCGGATGATATTTACCCTGTATTCAGAGAAATATTCAAGCGTACCGAGCAGTTGAGTACGCAAGGAGGTTAGCCCATGTCTGTAAGTGCAACGCGTCAAAAACATAAATTAGGTGATGGCCCAGATTGGACGTTTTCGTTACTGACCGACTATGAAACAGAAATAGACCGTATTGCTAAAGCGTTTAAGCTAGACACCTACCCAAACCAAATTGAAGTTATTACCGCCGAACAAATGATGGATGCCTATGCCAGCATAGGTATGCCGCTAAACTATACCCATTGGTCGTTTGGTAAAAAGTTTATTCAAACCGAACAACAGTACCGCAGAGGCCAAATGGGCTTGGCCTATGAAATTGTGATTAATTCCGACCCTTGCATTGCGTATTTAATGGAAGAAAATACCATTACCATGCAAGCGTTGGTGATGGCCCATGCCTGCTATGGCCACAACTCTTTTTTTAAAGGTAACTACCTTTTTCAAACCTGGACAGATGCCAGTTCCATTATCGACTATTTGGTATTTGCCAAGAAGTACATTTCTAAATGTGAGCAAAAACACGGTGTAGAGGAAGTTGAGAACATTCTCGATTCTTGTCACGCCCTAATGAATTACGGTGTGGACCGATACAAAAGGCCACAAAAAATATCGCTTCAGGAAGAGAAAACCCGTCAAGAAGAACGTGCTCAGTATTTGCAGTCACAGGTTAATGAGCTGTGGCGAACCTTGCCGCACAACCCTAAAAGTAAAGATACAAACACCCTACGTTTTCCTTCCGAGCCACAAGAGAACTTACTGTATTTCATTGAAAAGAATGCGCCACTGTTAGAACCCTGGCAACGCGAAATTGTACGTATTGTGCGCAAGGTATCTCAGTACTTCTACCCACAAAAACAAACTCAAGTAATGAATGAAGGCTGGGCCTGTTTTTGGCATTACCACATTCTAAATAAAATGTACGACGAGGGATTAGTCAGCGACCGCTTTATGATGGAGTTTTTGCACAGTCATTCCAGCGTAGTCATGCAGCCCGATTACAACAGCCCATACTATTCTGGTATCAACCCTTATGCATTAGGGTTCTCGATGTTCATGGATATCAAACGGGTGTGTCAGTCTCCCACCAAAGAAGATTATGAATACTTGCCAACTATCGCTGGTAAAGATTGGCTTGAAACCGTGCATTTCGCCATGCACAACTTTAAAGATGAAAGCTTTATTAGTCAGTTTTTATCACCCAAGCTAATGCGAGATTTCAAATTATTTGCCTTAGAGGACGACGCGAGTAATTCCTATGTAAGCGTCAGTGCTATTCACGACGAGAACGGCTATCGGACTATTAGAGAAAAGCTCTCCGCCCAATATAATTTGAGTAATTTGGAGCCTAATATTCAGGTATATAACGTTGATGTAAGAGGCGATCGGTCTTTAACCCTTCGCTACGTTCCTCAACATGGTATTCCCTTAGGAAACTCCAAAGGTGAGGTTATGCGTCATCTTCATAGATTGTGGAAGTTTGATGTAAGACTTGAGCAAGAAAACAGTGCCGGGCTTCCTACCCTACTGGCCGAGTGTCGAACCAGTAAATGATTGTACCTTTCACCTTCTGATATGCGGGGCAATCACTCATATGCACATTCTTAGTTGCACACAGGAGCCTGACTTACTGCTGCAAAGGCAGGGGTATGTCAGGCATTCAGTGTTTTAATTGTTTGATTTGGCTTAGGGTCATCAAGAAAACCATTTTCAGAGGCGTAGAGAAACGCGTCATCGATACTCAGCACGTGAAAGCTGACGTAATCTTTGGCTCGTTCGGGTAGCATTTTAGCCAGTTGGTATCGTTTGACGGGGTTAGTTTGGTATACATAAAACGTTGCTTTAACACCCTTTTCGTAACACCATATTCCGTATTCGGTAAACTTGTCCATGGCATCAAATGTGGTCAAATCCCACTTATCCAATAACACGATATGCAGCCAACGCTTATTAAATTTTGACGATACTTCCTGCTTAACATCAGCAATATAGCTATTTGATATTTCAGTAGACCATTGACCGACTAATTCACTAATAAGTGTAGAGCCCACAATCTCAATGCTATAAGCGGCATGGGGAAACTTTTTATAACACACCATATCAGAGCGTGTATTCATGCTAACACTCCTCTTTAATACAAGAAGAATGCTGACAATAAAGCCTATATCTATGGCGCAGAGTATCGCTCCATGATGCCATCGATTCTTCCTACCTTTTTCGTGTTGCGTCTCTCACAGTATAGTCAGTTATTGTAAGTAGGCTAATTTTTGGCAGCGCTTTTGAACAATAGTCTTTGATAAGAATAACTTCTACATAAGGTGCTTACGCTTACAGAAAAACAAGGAAGCCGCCCCTATCGCCGAGAACACCGCTGCGGTGGCAAAGGTTTCGTACGCGTTGGCTCCTTGGTCCCATTGCTGCCCTGCCATATAGTTACCGAACGCACCACCGAACCCAAATGCCACACTAATATAAATGGCTTGACCTCGGCTGTGAAATGCAGGTGGTAAAAATTGATGAATGAAGTGCACAGACACCGCATGGGTTAACCCGAAACTGAGTGCATGAATAACTTGGCTGAGTAATATCACCGCCATGCTATCGGCAGCAGATGCTAATGCGTACCAACGCAGTGCGGTTAATAACAAGCTGGCGAATAACAGATTCCACACGCCAAAACGTGCAGTTAAACGGCTAGCAATAAGAAAAATACCCACTTCAACCAGTACGCCCAGGGCGATAAATAAACCAGTTTGCTGACCGCTGTAGCCAAGGTCGCGCATATACAACGCGAAAAAGCCGTAATAGGCTCCGAAGCTAATTTGTAAGCATATAGAAGCAAAGATGAAAACTACAAACGGGCGCTGTTTGGCGTACTGCCAAATACTGCCTACGGCCGTGTGTTTCTCGGCACTGGCTTTAGGCGCTTGAATGAATAACGTGGTCACGAACAACAGCAATAACACGCCCACACTCGCTATTACTGGCGTTTCAGTAGAAAAGCTATCTAAGGCTTTACCTACACCTACCGTTAAGCATATAAAGCCAATGCTTCCCCACAACCTTATAAGCCCGTAGCTGGCTTTAGTGCCTTCTACTGACTTCATGGTGATAACCTCTAATTGAGGTAGTACCGCGGTCCAAAACATCATCATTAAGCCGAAAGAAAGGGTAAGCCCCCAAAATCCTTCGAACAAGAATACGGAACAGAAAGTTGCCACGGTAAGAAAACTACCCAGCCTTAACACACTCACCGCGTTGCCTTTTTTATCAGCAATGCCCGCCCATATTCCTGGCCCTAAAATACGTGCAAGGGTTATCACTGCAAAAAGCTCCCCTATTTCAGCAGAGCTAAAACCACGACCATCGAGAAATATTCCCAAGTAAGGGACCAAAACACCTAACTGACCAAAGTACAGCCAATAGGTTAACGCGAGAACAATGAGTGATTTATGGTTAGCAAAAGGCAATTTAGCGAATGGCACTGCACAACTCCGTATGCGATAGCGCCACAGGTAACGTTACCTGTGGCGTATGAAGGGGATAAGCTGGATGGTATATTATACTGACGCGCTGTTTTCTTATCGCTTAGTTAGCGCTTATTCAGCTTTACCTGCCTGACCTGCCTGACCTGCAATAGCTACGGTAGTCGATACCACAGAAGCGTTTTGCGCACGGTGACGCAAGTAGTGATCCATCAATACAATCGCCATCATCGCTTCAGCAATAGGCACCGCACGAATACCGACACAAGGGTCGTGACGACCTTTGGTGATGATTTCGATTTCTTCACCCTGCTTGTTGATGGTTTTACCTGGCACTGAAATACTAGATGTTGGTTTAAGTGCCATATGTACTTCAAGATCTTGTCCTGTTGAAATACCGCCTAATACGCCACCCGCATGGTTTGATTGGAAACCTTCAGGTGAAAGCGTATCTCGGTGCTCACTGCCTTTTTGGTTAATAACCTCAAAACCGTCGCCAATCTCTACGCCTTTAACCGCATTAATGCCCATCATAGCGTGCGCAATATCGGCATCTAATCTATCGAATACTGGCTCGCCCAAACCCACTGGTACGTTTTTTACCACGACTGAAACTTTAGCACCGATGCTATCGCCAGATTTCTTTAGCTCGCGCATGTATTCATCTAGCGCTTCGAGTTTGCTTTCATCAGGGCAGAAAAAAGGATTGGTATTCGTCACCGCATGGTCAACGTTTTCAACGCTAATAGGCCCTAATTGAGAAAGGTAGCCATGTACTTCAACGCCATGCACTTCTTTTAAATACTTTTTGGCAATACCACCCGCAGCAACACGTACCGCAGTTTCACGGGCAGACGAGCGACCACCACCACGATAATCACGTGAACCATACTTTTGATCGTAGGTATAATCGGCATGGCCTGGGCGAAAACGGTCGGCAATATTTGAGTAGTCTTGGCTTCGTTGATCTTTGTTTTTAATCAACAAACCAATACTGGTACCCGTCGTTTTTCCTTCAAACACGCCAGACAAAATTTGCACTTCATCATCTTCACGACGGGCGGTGGTATAACGGGATGTACCAGGCTTACGTCTGTCTAAATCGCCCTGTAAATCAGCTTCACTTAACGTGAGGCCAGGAGGGCAACCATCAACAACACCGCCAATGGCGATACCGTGGCTTTCTCCAAATGTGGTAACGGTGAAGAGTTTTCCAAAGCTGTTGCCTGACATAATCGAGAATTAATCCTTGCTGTTAAAATAGTTTTTTAATGTTGAGCTGTTCACGGCAAATATCCCCTGCCCGCCATTTTCAAAGCTAAGCCAAATGACTTCAAGGCCTGGGAAACGAGTGTCCATGTGCACTTCGCTGTTACCCACTTCAATGAACAACCAGCCGTTATCGGTTAGGTATTGTGGTGCTTCACGCAGCATAATATCCACAAGTTCTAACCCGTCGTCTCCGGCTGCTAATGCAAGCTCGGGCTCGTGATGATATTCATCAGGTAAGTCGGCCATGTCTTCAGCATCAACATAAGGTGGGTTTGATACGATTAAATCGTACTTCTGCCCGGTTAAATTAGTAAATAAATCAGAATGAATAGGGTAAACACGGTGACTTAATTGATGCTCTTGAATATTAATATCGGCCACTTCAAGGGCATCTTCGCTTATATCTACCGCATCAACCTGTGAGTCGGGGTACGCATGCGCAAGCGCAATAGCAATACAACCACCCCCTGTGCACATATCTAAAATATGCGACGGTGCTTCTTTAACGAAGGGCTCAAAATTATTTTGAATCAGTTCTGCAAACGGAGAGCGAGGGATAAGCACGCGCTCATCAACGTAAAATGGCATGCCGCAAAACCAAGCTTCGTTGGTAATGTAAGGCAGAGGCATACGGGTTTGAACTCGTTTTAAAACAAGCTCAGCAATTTTTTCGCGCTCACTTTTTGTGAGTCTTGATGACAACATGCTGTCGCCAACATGCTCAGATAACGAATGCGGCAAGTGTAGCGCTTGCATGGTAAGGCTTAATGCTTCATCCCAAGCGTTATCGGTACCATGACCAAAATAGAGGGCGGCGTCGTTAAATCGACTGGTAGCCCACCGAATCATATCAAGTATGCTGTGTAAATCTTCGATGGCTTCTTCTAAGTAAAACTTGTCGGTCATAAGAGCTTGGGTACATCAGGAATATGAAAGCTGGTATCATACCCAAAGATAACGCCTGCGCCCACGTTAATTTGCATATCGGTTCATAATGAAAGCATTTAAAAAAGAACTAAAAGCCATGAAAAAAGGCATTGAGAAGCTAAAAGTGATTGAAGATACCTTCTCATTTGCTGATGCTGTGCAAGGTGTAAAGCCCATGGAGCAGGACAAGATTGTTCCGAATAAGAAAGTCGCCCTTGAAAAGAAAAAGCAATTAGCAGGGGTTAAAGACCTAAAAGGCAGTAAGCAAGTAGCGGCGAGTTTTAGTTTTTCCGATATGTACCAAGCCGTACTTCCGCAAGAAGGCCCCATGCGGTATTGCCGAGAAGGCGTGCCAACACATGTACTAAAACAGCTTAGACGAGGAGACTATTCCCCTGAGTTTCTGCTGGATTTGCACGGTATGACCCGAGAAATGGCAAAAACAGAAATAGCCTCATTAATTTATACCGCCCGAAAAGAGTCGGTAGATTGTGTTTCTATTATGCACGGGTTTGGACAGGGCGTTTTAAAAAATGCACTCCCCCACTACTTAATACAGCATCCACACGTGAATGCTTTCCATCAAGCACCACTTGAATACGGCGGACAAGCGGCATTGCTTGTGTTGCTAGATGTGCCCACGCCAGAATATAAGCGATAGTGAACGTAGTTATCGTTACTGAGTTTTTGACCTATCATTTACCTAATTCATGTCAAACGCCGCGACTTACAGGCAAAACAATTTTTACTTATCAAGTTCTGCGCTGTTGTGCATAAATAGGTAGGTATAAAACACGCCCATTCCAATAATAATACTAATACCTAAAAGCGAGCCCCATACAACGGGATCTGAAATCATACTTAGTAACATAGTGTTTCTCCTCACAGGGTTAATAAGGTAATGATAGCGATTTCTTGGCGAAGGTTTGTGATCTGGATCAAGTCTGAAATACGGTAAATAGGAGGGATGTAGAGAAGTTGATCGAGATCAATGTATAAAAAAATTAAAAATAACCCATAATGCCATTGCAAATCATTCTCATTTGCAATACATTGTACATGCCTGTTCGACGTAGGTTAAAAACGGTCTTGGCTTAGCGTCGTAAGGGGAGCAGACGCCCGTCTGTTCCCCTATTTTTTTGCCTGCTACTTTGTCGTTTTATCAATAATAAAACGCACACATAATCCCTTATCTTTTCGGTTTTGAATTACTAAGTGGCCATTATGCGCATCCGTTATTTCTCGGCATAGCGCTAACCCTAATCCACTCCCATTAGCTTTAGTGGAATAAAAAGGAACCAGCGCATTCGTCATCACGCTATCCGTCATGCCTTTTCCGCTATCGAGTACTTCAATAATAACTTGAGAAGCCGTTTGTTTAATGACGAGCTCCACATCCTGTGGGTCGCCTCCCGACTCATGGGCATTTTTAAGTAAGTTAATTAATAGCTGCTCTAATTGGACTGCATCGGCTTTCACCTCAACAGCCTCTTGCATGGTTAACTTAAAGTCACATTGATTGCTGAGTTGCGCCGTTATTTTATCCCAATCAATTGTTGCTAAAACTGGTGGAGGCAATTTTGCAAATCTTCCATACCCTTGAACAAATTGGTTTAAATGGGCGATACGTTCTTCAATAGTATGGAACACACGCACCAGACGGGCATCACCATTTTGTTGGCCTACAATTTGGCCGCTATGTAATAGGCTAGAAATAGGCCCCAAGGAATTATTGAGCTCGTGACTAATTACTCTTATTACCTTTTTCCACACCGATACTTCTTGTCGGTTAAGCTCTCGCGTCATTTGCTTAAGAATATACAGTCGGTGAGTTTGGTTATTTAATAAAAACGTTCCTGTAGACATATGCCATGTTTGAATGCCGCTAGCCCCCTGAGGCAAAGTGAATAGCCCTTCTCGATTTTCTAGCAAAACATCTTTTAGCGTGTCTGGTTTATTGTTAAGTAAAGTGCCGAGGGTGTAACCTTCCAAGCTTCTGGTACCCGAACTGCTAGCACCCAACCTACTGGCGCCCAACTTATTTGCACCAGCGCCATTTTCCTCAGAGCCAGTATCCTCCATCCTAGTCGTTGGATGGAAGAACTCGCAGGCTTGGCGGTTACTTAGCACCACATGCTTCTGATCGTTCACTAATAATAAAACGTCAGGTGAACTATGCAGCACTTTATCTAGCATTAGCTCTCGTTGATACAACCACTGCTTTTCTCGGCGAAGGGTTTCTGCGGTATCGTTATAAAGCTGGAATAAGGTTTTAAACTCGTCGCTTGTTTTACAAGCCAGTGTTGACGAAAACTCACCGTCTTTAAAATTGAGCAAACCTATTTTAAGCGCCTCTAATTGTTTGTTTATTGGCGCTGTACAGACTTTGACTGCAAGTGCACATAAGCATAAAGACACAAGGACAAGCAAAGCTTTTTGAACAACCGACAGGTCGCTTACATACAACATAGGCGCCATACCTATTGCTGTGGCACAAAGCGCAGCGACCCGAAGCTTATTTTTAATTAACCTCACGATTTATAATCAATTCCATATTTATCTAGCCGGCGGTAAAGCGCTTGTCTTGATAACCCTAAGTACCTTGCCACTTTAGATATAGTGCCGTTAAATTCTGTAAGCGCCGCCTCAATCTCTGATTTGCTGGGCTCTTTTCCGCCTTTTCGCTCTGTATTCACCTCACCACTAATAGAGGGTAAACCGAAGTCATCAGCATCCAGCGTACCATCTGGATGTAATATACTGACTCGTCGACATACATTTTCAAGCTCACGCACATTTCCTGGCCACGCATAGGCTTGTAGCGCCTGCTGCCCAGTGAGGCTAATATCTCGACCTGGTAAAAAATGCTTTGCTAAGGCCAACACATCATCTCCTCGCTCATTAAGGGGCGGCACATTAATTTCGATGACATTGAGGCGATAAAACAAATCCTCGCGAAATGCGCCGTTTGCGATGTCGCGAGTTAAATCAGAATTGGTGGCCGATATTATCCTTACGTCTGTTTTTTGTGTTTTCACCGACCCTAGCTTTTCAAATTCACCCGTTTGCAATACGCGCAATAATTTGACCTGGCCTGACAGCGGCAAATTGCCGATTTCATCTAAAAACAAGGTTCCTTGGTGGGCGGCTTCAAAACGGACAATTCGCGTTTTGTTAGCGCTGGTAAACGCGCCGGTTTCTGCGCCAAAGAGCTCTGCTTCAATAAGCTCTTGAGGAAGGGCGCCCGCGTTTACCTTCACAAATGCTGACTGATTAAGGGGTGATTGAGATTGAATGAGTTCTGCAATCTTTTCCTTTCCGCTTCCATTAGGCCCAGTGATGAGTACCGGTACATCAGATTTAGCCACCTGCACCGACATATCTACTACCCGCTGCATGGCTGCGCTTTCGTACACCAACCCAATACTTACGGCTGCTTGGCGGGTATTGTCAAAATTTGCCGCTTGTTGCTTCAACACTCTATTTTGGCTGGCGGCTTGCCCTAGCGCCACGAGGTTTTTAATGGTGGTAATAAGCTTACTATCATCCCACGGCTTTGGAATGTAGTCAGCTGCGCCTGCTTTTACCAACTCTACCGCTTGTTCTAGCTCTGTCCACGCCGTGATGAGAATAATGGGTAATAGCGGATTTAACTGACGCAGCGCGAAGAAGAGCTCGCGCCCTTCCTCGCCTGAGGTTGTGTCTGCACTGAAGTTCATATCTTGCAACACTAGCCCGATAGCTTGGTAATTGACTATCTGCAGCGCCGCTTTTGGCGTTGTGGCTGTCACCACTTCGTAACCATGAATTTCTAGCAATAGTGATAACGCCTCTAATACAGCGGCGTTGTCATCAACAATTAAGACTTTGGTCATGTCTACACTTCTTAAATACGACTTATATACTGCGAGTAGCAATACTGGGTGAAATATTAGCGGCTCGCATGGCGGGAACAATAACGGCCAGTAGGCTCATTACAAAAATGAACACGGCAGTACCCAAAATGAATTCCGGTTCTAATGATGAAATAGAGTAGGATTTCATCATTACATCACCTAAAACCACTGCCACTAATCCCCCTATCACTAAACCCGCTATACAGACCATGGTATTTTCAACTAAAAAATACCTTACGATAGCAGACTTTCTTGCCCCTAACGCTCGCCGGGTACCAATTTGTTTTGTGCGTTTGCTAATGTTGAATTGCGTAAGCCCGAATATGCCAAGTGCAGTCACCAGTAGAAGAATAACAACAAGTACAATCAACATACGCATCATGAGCACATCGGTGGCGTCATAGTTTTCTTTGGTTTTATCTAGCCCATCCACATTAATAATGACCCGCTTATCGTAAACGTCCAACATATTCTGTTCAATGTTCGCCATGATGTTAGCTCGTTCAGTTTTATCTGTACGAACTAGGATATGTTGATAATTTTGGACATCCATAAACGGCACAATAGCCGTGGTTTTATCTCGCATACCATTAGGCCAAGGGCTTTTCATTGTTCCCACTATTCCGATAATTTCAAGGGGTCTATTTTTAAGATAAACCGTTTCTCCCAGCGCCCCACCATCGGAAAATAATGCTTCGGCAAAGGCTTGAGAGACAATAATTGTGTTGGGGCCGTTACCGGTGAAGTCATTACCAACAATAACCTCTTCTGGCCTAAAGTTTCGCCCTTTTAAAAGTTTTATACCGAAGGTATTTAAACCATGTTCGTCCATATAATAATAAGGCACGCTGATGGATTTAGATTTCTCTGGAGATGGCTTCAACCTCACTGATGATGTAGAACCACCGCCTGACAAAGGCACTGCTTGAACTAAACTTGCGTCAATTACGCCAGGGAGGCTTCGAATCATTGTTTCATCGAGTTCTGCTTGTTGGCTGAGGGAGCGGTCTGTCCCGAATGTCATAACCGACAAGCTAAAAATTTCCTTTTCTGGGAACCCTGTATCTTCGCGAAGATACGAAACATGATCATTAATCATAAATGCAGCATTGCTAACAATCGCCATGGTAAGCGCTATTTGAAGTAACAGAAGCACGGCGCCAATTTTGGAACGGCGTATTGCATTGAAGATAGGTTTAATGTCTAACATAGCCTGCTCCTTATTGGCTTTTTAAGTAGATAGCGGGTTGTGTTCTGCACACCAACCAAGCTGGGTACAATCCAGCCAAGAAACTGGCCACAAGGGCGATAATTGGCGCAGCGAGTAACATTGAGACATCCATAGTTGCTAGGGCATCATAATAGCTGTTGGTCACCCGAATTCCCCATAACCCAATTTGCGCAATCACAATTCCTAACAAGCCACCGGCTAGCCCAATCACCGACACTTCGACAATATGCTGGGCAAATATATGACGTTTACTGGCACCGAGTGCCCTCCGGACACCCACCTCTGGCGCCCGCTTTAAAAACTTCGCCAGCAGCAACCCTAAAATGTTGGACACACACACTAATAGAAACATAAAACTCAACCCCACCAGAATACGATTGTCTTCAGATACCACTGAGTTGTACTCCAGCCATTCCGTCACGTTTCGAAGCTTGTATTCCAACGTTTCTCGGTTGAAGCGGCCTTTTTCTCTTTGATCTTCCATGTAAGTCATAAGAAAATTGGCGAATTGTTGCTTCTCTGCTTCCGTATTCAACTGTACCCAAAATTGAATCCACACATGTTCTGAATGCATTAAATCTTGATAGTTCTTAATTCCCTCATGCTTCCACCCGTTTAAGTTTCCCCAGGTGGTAATTTCTTCCAGCGCGCCAATAGCGAAAGGAATATAGAGCTGTTCAGAGGAGTTAAACGCACCGTTGTTCACGTCATAATACTTCACATGGTGGTCCCAATTGGCTGAGACACCCACAATTCGGTAACTGTTATTATCAAGGTAAATATGTTGGCCAACCGAGTCTTTACCTGCAAATAAACGGTTATTAATTTTTTCTGATATCACCACTACATATTCATGGGTGTCTTGTGAGTGTAAAGACCAAGGTGCGCCATAAATAAAAGGTCGGTCGAAGATAGAAAAGAACTCTCTATTCACCATTCGCGCGGGCTCCATGGTAGGTTTAACGTCGGGCGAATTTAGGTGTACAGAGAAGCCACTTCTAAAACTAGGTGACTTGGGGACTGAAATGTCTGCGTTGTACAGATTAACGGCATCTTGATAAGTAAGTTGATACGGCAGGTTGTCAGATGAATGCCACTCACGACCATCGTCCATAATATTTAGCTGAGGATAATAAATCGCGCTGCTTTTGTGGGGAATGGGGTCCATCGACATCATGTGATAAACTGACAGACTGGTCATAGTAAGCCCTATACCAATGGCAATGGCAAACACCATTAAAAAGCTAATGACGGGCGTGCGTTTTATGCTTCGCCAACTTAAATCAATATAGTGGAGAAACATATTACACTCCTGACGCAACAACGGTTTTATTGTCGAGGGTGGCTGCTAAAGACGGCTTACCCTGATATAAGGTAAAGTCGGCTAACTGCCCATCTACGACTTGAATATTCCGAGGCGCTCGGCGCGCTAATTCGGCATCATGGGTTACCATTACAATCGTGGCGCCATTTTTGTTTATCTCTTCAAGTAGCTCCATAACTTGGCGGGCCATCAGGCTGTCCAGATTTCCCGTAGGTTCATCGGCAAGTAAGAAACGAGGCTTGCCCGCAAGAGCTCGTGCGATTGCAACACGTTGCTGTTGCCCGCCAGACAACTGTTGCGGTAAATGTTTAGCTCGGCTGGCCAAACCAACTTGCTCTAAACATTGTTCAATTCTTACTTTACGCTCTTTTGCGGCAATGCCCCGATAACGCAGGGGCACTTCGACATTTTCATATAAATTCAAATCAGGTATTAGATTGAAACCCTGAAATATATAACCAATTTTTTGGTTTCTTAAGTCGGCAGTTTGATTATCTGACAATCCACCGATATCCACGCCATCTAAGGTATATTGGCCTGATGTGAACGGTTCCAGCAAACCAGCAATGTTTAAAAATGTTGTTTTCCCAGAGCCAGAAGGCCCTGTTACCGCAATAAACTCGCCTTCATTTACGGTTAGCGAAAAATCTCTTAGCGCATGAGTTTGTACACTGTTCGTCTGATATATTTTGCTTACGTTGTTCATGGTTAACATTGCTATTTATCCTTTTTATTAGCGCAGAAGTACTGTAGACGCTTGATTAAACTGTTCGTAATTTGAAACTATTATTTGATCACCCTCTTCCAGGCCGCTGAGAATTTCGACTTCTCGGATGCTAGTTGCGCCAATCTGAATGTCTATTCGCTCGGCCAGATCACCGGTAACTAAATAGGCCGTTGCGCCTCCTGCTTGAAGAAAACTCCCACGTTCTACCTTGAGTACATCACTTTTGTTCTCTAACAATATTCGTGCTGACACCTGCTGATTTTGACGAATTGATTGCACGCTGTTTTCAGGGAAGCGTACCCTTGCAATAACTTGCCTATCGACAACTTCTGGGGATATTGAAGCCAGTGTGCCAATCACTTTTTGGACACCCACTTTTAATTCAACACTCATCCCTAACCCCAACTCATTTGCGTAGCTTTCAGCAACATTTAGCTCAGCTTCATAAGCCGTTAAATCTACCAATTTCATTAATGGCTCATTTTTGGCCACAAGCGCATTCGGCTGAATCAGTACATTCCCCACGACACCAGACACGCTGGCTTTAATAGTTAAATCGGCAAGTTGGCGGGTAAGGTCATCAACAACTAGAGCTTGCCTGGCGACCTTCTCTTTCGTGGTCTTAAGCTCAAAGGCTAACGTGTCTGTTGCTAGTTCAATTTCACTAATGGCGTGCTTATAAGTCACTTGTGCTTTGGCTAAATTATCTAGCGCCTCTTCTAAATCTATCTGGCTTATGAGGTGATCTTTAATTGACAATTTTGCTCTTTTTTCTTCTCGCTGGGCGGCAACCAATTCTACGTTAGCAATATCAGCTTGTTTGTTTAATAACAGTGCCTGTCTACGTACATCAAGCTCTTGCCTAGCAAGATCACTTTTCAAGCTTGCTAGCGCGGATTGCTCTTGCTTCATAGTATTCTGCAGTTCGGGAGAATCGACTATTGCTACAATATCCCCTTTTTCTACCGAGTCTCCGGGCTTTACTTTTAAAAGTACATAGCCCTGCTCAGGGCTATACAATTGCGGGGCATTTGAAGCGATTATTCTGCCAGTGGTGACGATATCCCTAATCAGTTCGCCTTTTGTTACTACACTGAATTTTAGCGAATCACGACTGCTAGATAGACCGGCGGTTGAGCTAGAAAAAAGAAAAAAATATCCGAAGACACCCACTATTAAGAGTATAGCTAAGACACCCACCCATTTTTTTCGCGACGGCTGCGTTACAACAACGGTATCCTGACTACTAGTATCCTGAATCATAAGACATCCTCATGACTTACTGACTCAAAATTAGCGAGCAACACTACAATAATAAAAATAACAATAGGTAGGCTGATAAAGTGAAAAAGCAACATATTCATCTAGTTTCTGTTAGGAGTGTAAACTAGTACTACGAATAACGCGCCAAAAGTTAACTGAATGATTAATAATGACTTTATTAGATAAACGGTTATTAAAGTGTCCGAACGGACACTTTTTTCTGTCCGGTTATACTGTGCGGACGGGTTGGTTAAATGTGGCGTTTAATATCAGAAGAATTACTGAGGTTACTAAAAAACAGGCATTAACTCCCTCAGTACTTATTGATTTGAATTACATAAGTTGGGATAGCGAATTCAAGTTCAGCAGGCTAATTGAGGGCTCAATCCAGTTTTTCGTTTTACCAGTGCCAAGCTTATCTTACTGGAGAAGTTACTCTCAATAGAGCTTACAACGGCTGACCAATCTGTTTGTGTTAAACCAGTACGGGATAAAATAGGCTCGCAATTTCGCGGGATCGCTCCTTTGATGTTACTTCTTAGCTGTCTACCGGTTTGATCGACTAACTGCAAATAATCATCTAACCGAAAAGGTAAGCCTTTTACCTTACTATCTTGTGAATCACCAATAAATGGAAGTAACTCTTGGGGTTGTTTATTCTTTTTCGCCTTTGCTATACGACGCTTCACACTGGTATACATGGACTTTTCAGGCGTATTCGCATTACTAGCTCTAATGGGGTTTAAGTCAACATAGGCCATACAGGCCAATAACGCTGATTCATCTAGTAAAGCCTGAGACTTAAACCTCCCTTCCCAAAAGCGCCCTGTGCATTCATCCTCCTTGTTTGCTTTTCTCGCAATAAACTCATTAAGAAGCCGCATGAACCAACTGATATCGTATAAACGCTTTCTATACATCTCCACACAAGATAGTACCGTTTTCACTTGCGCTTCAGAGAGGCCAGGCCTCTGTTCTTTATTCATAAATTGACGAGTGAGCAAAGTTCCATTGTGAAGAGTATGCCACCGACTCAGAACTTCCTCAGGGCTCATTGCAAGCGCATGCCCCTTATCAACACGCAATACAGTATGGGTATGGTTGCTCATTACTGCATAAGCGCAAACATCGATTGCAAAAACACTTGCGAGCTTAAGCAGCCGATTCTCAACCCATTGCCTTCTGTGCTCGTAGCTTCTTCCGCTAAACTTGTCTTTACCGCATAGAAATGCTCTTCGCACACAACGAGAAACGCAATGATAGTAAGGAGTGTCTTCTAAACATATTAGTGACTTACGAGGACGCGGCATGCTTAAATTTTGGTGTGGATATTTGATGCTTATAGTGGATTAATACGCAAGAAAGAAAAACCGAACCTTGGGATAGTTTTTCTACCTGCTTCGGGTTAATTGATTAAGTTTCGCCTTATGTGGGTTTCTTCTCACCCCTTTCTCGCCTAGTAAACCAAAAAACTTGGACACCCATTAATGCCCAAAATTTGGAAATCTGTGAGTGTCCAAATTTATTAAGTGGGTGTCTATGTTGAAAATGGGTGTCCGCATGTCTAGCTAAACAACTTCATGAACCAGCCTTTGCTTAGCTCTTCTTCGCAGGTTTTAAGCTGGGTTGCGTAGCGTAATGATCGTGCTTTTACTTTAGATGCAACCTTCTTCAGCCAAGGTTTGCGGTCGTAACTTCTACGTTTATAGCCACCCCAGCCTTCATGGTAATTCAAGTATTGGGCGTAAGCATCCCACTTCGAAATACCATTCACCTTTTGAGACTTATAGATAAACCAGCCCATGAAGTCGATAGCATCTTCGAAATCGTCGCGGTCAGCGCCGCTGTTGTCGGTTTCCCGCATATAGTCAGCCCATGTGGGTGTCTTAGCTTGCGAATAGCCATAAGCGGAGCTTACTCTGCCCCAAGGGACTAAGCCGAAAAATACGTAATCACGGGGAGGCAAGGCATCGTGGCGAAAGGAGCTTTCTTGATACATCATCGCCATAGGCACATGAATTGGCACACCCCATTTATCACGCGCGTCGGCTGCTGCATCGTACCAATCATCTTTCTCAAAGAAGATTTCGCACAAATTACTGCTGTCTTTCGGTGGTGTTGTAGCGCATCCAGCGATAAACAGCGGAAAAAGCACGACCAAACTTGATAAAAAAATGCACAACGGTTTGAACTTTTGATGCATAGCTTGTCTTAACTTATGTTCTAGTAAAATGTGTGTTTCCCTGGAACCTTCAACGCCTGATTTCTATCAGGCGTTTTTTTTTGCTAACGGTTCGTTGAAATAATCACGAATAAAGCTATCGAAGTCTTTGGTATCTGCAGCTTCCACATCCGCTTGCGCAGCTAACGACGTCTCAGCAGCCTCTGTAAACATAGCTTCCGTAGTTTGCTGATAAGCGAACCCTTTCATCTGCTCTTGATAACGTGCAGCTAACTCTAGGCCGTAAACACCATTATCTTTGTCATGTTTAAGCAATTCCTCTAAAAGCACGCCTGAAGGGGTTAGCGCTGGATTTGCCACTTTCATCGACTCTGCGGCAACCGCGTCACTATATCGTGTTGTGTCATTTGCCAAGTCGAGTATCTCTGCCACTTGCTCAAACTCGTCAAACAATGATGAAGCCCACGCCGTTAATGTTGTTTCCTCTTTATCGCGAATAAGCGCCAAATTAGGTTTTCGCCCTTCTAATACCACTCTATTCATGTTGTCTTTAGCTTCATTTAACTGCGCTTCGTCTAACTCCGCACTAGGCTTCAATAAACAGGTCAACAAGAACACATCAAGAAAATCAAATTGGGTTTGGCTAATACCAATTGGCGAAAAGGGATTTACATCTAACGCACGCACTTCAATGTAGCTGATGCCACGTTTTACCAGGGCATCGGTAGGCTTTTCCATCGATTGCGTAGGTTGCTTGGGGCGTATCGGCGAATACAGCTCGTTCTCAATCTGTAAAATATTACGGCTGAGCTGCTGATAGTTACCACCGTCGCCAGCAGCAAAGCTACTAAAACGATTGGACGGCGTATCCATAGCGCCACGAAGTAAGCGAACATAATTATCTAACTGGTTATAGCAGATTTTAAGCGATGACTGCTCAGCACTGGTATATCCCAAGTCACTCATTCTTAGAGAGGTAGCATACGGCATGTAATACGTGCCCTTACCGACTTTTTCAAACGGCAATGCGTGTTCTTTTCCTTTTAAAAACGAGCTACACAACGCAGGCGAAGCGCCATATAGATAAGGAATTATCCAGCAGTAACGACGGTAATTTCTAATTAAAGAAAAGTAGTCGGCTGACGTCTGATCTTGGCTATGTTCAGTACCATTAAGCTCAGCCCATTGCTTCCAGAAATCATCAGAGAAAGAAAAGTTAAAATGCACACCAGCAATCGCCTGCATCATACTGCCGTAGCGGTTTTTTAACCCAATTCGATATACACGCTTCATTTTGCCAATATTTGACTCGCCAAAATAAGCAATAGGGATATGCGCTTCATCTTCGATAAAACACGGCATGCTAAGCGGCCAAATTTGCTCATCGCCAATATTATCAATGGTGTACTTATGAACATCTTGTAACTGCGTAATAGTTTTAACAGCGCTACTTTCAGGTGGCGTAATAAACTCTAACAACGATTCAGAAAAGTCTGTGGTTATCGTGTCGTGTGTTAACGCTGAACCTAACGCTTTGGGATGAGGCTCTTGCGACAGAGCACCGTTTGGCTTAATTCGTAACGCTTCACGCTCAACACCGCGCTTTATTTGCGTGAGTGCCGATAAAAATTCAGGTGATTTAAGCGCAGCCAAACGCTTGTTGAAACACGTTGAGTTTACAGTCAATGTTCATATCCATGGATGAGTTGTTCCCCACAAAATGGGGAACAACGTATTAAATTCAAGTCACCATTACTGATAACTTGCTATCAGGCACTTAGTTTATCTGTTCTCTACTATTGGTATCTACCGATAATTCGATGATCGCCATATTTAACGACTCCAGTTGCTCAAGAATCGCATTTTTATCGCCAACAACGATAACTTGCAGCGCATCTGTCGATAAATACTGCTTAGCCAGTGCGTTAATTTCGTCTTTGCTAATGCTATTAATTATCTCAATTTGCTCTGTTCTGTAGCCTTTTTCAAGTCCATAGCTTTGCAATTGACGAAGAAAGCGCGCCTTACTATTGGGGGTTTCAAACTCTAACGCATCGCTCAACGTAAACGCATTGCGCATAAATTGAATTTCTTCGTCCGTCGCCCCTTTGTCGATATACTGATTTATTTCGTTAAAGACTTCAGTAATACCTTCGGCTGTGTTCGCAGCAGTAAGATCGGTTCCAACTTCAAACCAGCCAAGGGTTTTGCCTCCCATAAACGCACTATTCGCGCCATAGGTAATGCCTTTATCTTCGCGCAAATTCAGATTTATCCGGCTATTAAAGCCGCCGCCTAGCGGGAAGTTCACTAAACGAGATTTAAAGTAATCGCCTGTGGCATCGAAAGGTAAGCTGCGTTTAACGATATAAACAACAGATTGAACCGCACTGGGGCTATCTACCAAAAACACTTGGTTTTTGTCGTAGGTAGGGAACGCATCATAATCTTCAAAGGTATATGCCTCACCTTCCCATTGCGCCACAAAATCTAATGCATCTACTACCGCATCAGAACTCATATTGCCAACAACGACTACACTCGCTTTACTCGGGGAATAGTACTGATTATAAAACTGCTTCACATCGTCAAGTGTGATGGACTGGACGGTTTCAATGGTGCCTTCATCAGGAAGACTTACACGATTATCTGCACCAAATAATACTAAATCTCGTGCACGTCGAGCCAAACTAGACGGGGTTTTCGCTTGCTGCTGCAAACCTTGTAGCACCCGCTCTTTCATTCGAATAAAATCATTTTGTGCAAAAGCAGGGTTGAAGAACTTCTCTTTAAGTAGTGCCAAGGTTGGCATTACGTTTTTGGTTAATGTAGACACATATACCTGAGAGTATCGACCTGCCGCACTAAAACGAATTGAGCTGCCTAACTTAGCAAGTTCGTTCGCTAATTCTTCATTCGTGTAGTTTTGAGTAGATTCATTCATCATTAACGCGGTGAGATACGCTGTACCCGCTTTACCCTTAGCGTCTAGCAACATACCGCCATCCATGCTAAGGGTTAATGTGACAGTGGGTGTCTCACTCATAGTCACCCCCATTACATTTACGCCATTGCTGAGTTCACGCTCCCAATAATCCGGAACCGTGACCACAGGCGCTTCGCCTGCTTTAGGCTGTATAGTTCTATCGAAACTAGATGCTGAAGATGTATATTCGTGCTCGTCTGATTCAGTCTCGGGTAACGTTCGTACAGGACGTTCAAAGGTTGGTTCTGCCGCTTGAAGTTGAGGCTGACCTTTAGGCACAATACTTAACACGACACTATTGGCGTCTTTAATATATTTTTTATACACACGCATCACGTCTTCAGCGGTGACAGAATTATATCGTGCGATATCTTCAGACACTAAATCTGGCGTTTGATAAAAAGTTTCATTGGCCGCAAGCGCAGTCACTTTACCAGCTACACTCTGTAAGCCAAATACTGTTGAGGCTTCAATACTACCTTTGGTTCGCGCTAAATCGTCAGCTTTTACACCGCGGGTTTCAAATTCAGTTAATGTAGCTTCTATTACATTGTGAAGCTCATCAAGTGACTGCACTTTGGCTGGATTAGCCAAGGCAATTAGTTGAAATTCACAGGCCAGCTCGCGGCACGGGTGTGACACTACTGCTTGGACAGCCATGCCTTCTTTCACTAAATTTTTATAAAATAAAGACGTTTTACCGCCACCTAGAATGTCAGATAATACATCTAATGGTGCTTCATCAGGGTGACGTGCATAAACGGTTGGGAAAGTAATTTGTAGTAACGGTAAGTGAACCTTATCTTCTAACGTCATATAGCGAGTTTCAGATAGGGTGACAGGCTGTGGTTCAGGATCTTTAACTTCAGGTCCTTTTGGAATATCACCAAAATATTGGGCTATTAATGCTTTGGTTTTTGCAGTATCTATGTCACCACCTATGGTTAACACGGCATTGTTAGGTCCATACCAGCGTTTAAAAAAGGCTTTAAGATCGTTTACATTAACGCGGTCTAAGTCTTCAACGTAACCAATGGTCATCCAGGAATAAGGATGCCCTTCTGGATACATAGCCTCGCCGTTTAGCTCGTGTCTTAGCCCATAAGGCTGGTTATCTACTCGCTGAGCACGCTCATTCTTAACCGTTTCACGTTGGTTTTCGAACTTAGCCTGGTTTACCGCTTCAAGCAAATACCCCATGCGGTCTGATTCAAGCCACAACACTTTTTCAAGCTGGTTAGCAGGCACAGTTTCGTAGTAATTTGTTCTGTCGGTATTTGTCGAACCGTTCAAACTACCACCGGCTTCGGTGATCACTTTAAAATGCTGTTCATCTGCTACATGCTTTGAGCCTTGAAACATCATATGCTCGAAAAAGTGTGCAAAACCAGATTTACCCACTTCTTCACGCGCAGAGCCTACGTGATAAGTCACATCTACATGAACGAGGGGATCTGAATGGTCTTCGTGAAGAATAACCGTTAATCCATTACTGAGCGTGTACTTTTCGTAGGGGATAGTAACTGCGGAGCTATCGGCGGGGGTATCTACTTTTGCCCGTTGGCATCCGTTAAGTACGCTAATAGCAAAAACTGCAACAATAAGGCGAAACGCCAAACTTCCTGACATGCTGGATCCTTCTAGGTGGCCTCGCTTTTGTAATACATTTAACTCGCATCACACTAGCGTCTATAATAATACAACCGTTGAGACAATGGCCTGGGGCATACGTTTCATCGAAGACTACCAGACTTTTTAACGCTTTACTTGCTCTGACTTGCTATCATTGTATTAATTTGTAAAATTCTGAAATACACTGGCATAGAACACAGTATAAAAACGTAGTTAAAGGAACTTATATGGATCAGCCCGCAACAGTCTTAGATTTTGAATTTGGCATGTCTCAACTAAGTGGTAATAAAACACTGTTGTTAACCTTATTAAATAAGTTTTCAGATGAATATCGCTCAGCAAACGATGATTTACAGCAATTAGTGAAAGAAGGGAATTTCGACGAGGCATACTCTTTAATCCATACGCTAAAAGGTGTGGCAGGTAACTTAGGCTTATTTGCTTTGCATCATGCCAGTAAACCCGTTGAAGCAAGCGTTAGAAATGACAAATGCCTTCCTGATGACTACGCCAGTTTTTCTGCTCTTGTTGATGAAACCATAGCGGCTGTAGATGCACTATCTGCAACCCCTGAGCCCGCTGCGCCTGAAGCAAATAGCGCAGTTGCTACACAAGCTCGTGAGCAATTTATGGCCGCATTAAAAGCCAGTGAATTCATTTCCCAATCGACACTTGATGAGTGGCTAAGCGTGCTTTCACTTTCTGCTGACACGAAGCAAGGAATTGAAGACGCGGTAGACGAACTAGACTACGACGAAGCCATCGCCCTGCTTGAAAAAGCCTAAGTGAACGAAATACCTATTTTAGTTGACGATGAAGATGTGCTTATCGTCAACAAGCCTTCCGGCATCGCCATGCATGACTGTGCTAATACTGCCAATATTGCAAATACCCAGAGTACTGGAACTGCTGAGAACATTAGCGCCGGTGAAGGCGCTGACGCCTGCGGTCTCAATAACATAGGTAGTAAAATAGATAGTAAAATAGACACCCATGCATTTGGTATTGTCACCCTACTTCGAGAACAAACCGGTTATAGCCAACTTCACCTTTGTCATCGCTTAGATACCGGCACCTCTGGCTGTCTGTGCTTAGCCAAAAATGCCCAAACAGCAGCGCTTATTGGTGATGCCTTTGCATCCCGTCAGGTTAGTAAATACTACCTAGCCATTAGTGCCGACAAGCCGAAAAAGAAACAAGGTTCTATTGTAGGCGATATGAAAAACCGTCGCGGCGGCCAATTCATGCTTCTTAAAAGCAAAGATAACCCTGCAGTCACCCAGTTTTTTAGTCAATCAGCCAAACCTGGCTATCGCGGATTTATCGTAAAACCGCTTACAGGAAAAACCCATCAAATTCGAGTCGCCCTTAAGAGTGTGGGCGCAGCGATACTTGGTGACACACTTTATAGCGGTGCACCATCCGACAGATTACATTTACATGCCGGCTGGCTACGCATTCCCCTTCCCTCTCGCACTATTTCAGTGAAAGCGCCGATACTCTCTGGTGATTTATTTACTGATAGCGAAGTAAAGCGTTGGCTTACTGAATTACCTGAGCCAGATACCTTCAATTGGCCTGCGATTGCCCCTTCTTTACTACAGCTAGTTAGCAAAACCTAAAGCTTATGAAAGGTCAAAAAGCCAAGCAAGGTGCGAAAGGAACAGAAAACCTATTGGGTAAGAGCAAGTCGCAGGCACAAGGCAAATTTAAGGCTGAGCAGCTCGAAATAAAAAAAATCCACATTGCGGGCAGTGGCGCTATTGGTTCTTTACTTGCTGGGGCTGCAGAAAAACAAGCCATGCCTTACGCGCTTTACCCAAGAAACCCAGTGTTTCAAGTTAACAAAGCGAGTATAGAGAAACCTGAATTTGAGCCCGCTAAAACTGAGACACCCACACCCTATTTTGTAGAATGGACTGACGGCACCGAATACCCCATTAGGCAAATCAACAGTAACAAGCCACATCTTTCGCCTAGCGATATGTTGGTATTGCCATTAAAAGTGCACCACTTGAAAACCGCGCTTACTCAATGGCTGCCACTTATCGATAAGCGTACCCCTGTTGTGCTTCTACACAATGGTATGGGTGGGTATGAAATAGCAAAATCTATATTGCCAGCCCAGCAACCATTGCTGCTTGCTACCACCAGCCATGGGGCAATGAAGCGCACGTCAACTCAGGTTATTTACACCGGTGTGGGCAACACCCAAATTGGTATTGCTCCCCATTTGGTTTCACACAAACAACTCACTATGCCTGAGTGGGCGAAAAGTGTGTGTCACACTTTACATGCGCTACTTCCACCAGTGCGTTATCAAACTGACATCATGAAAGCGTTGTGGGCCAAGCTTGCTATTAACGTGGTGATAAACCCGCTAACTGCGCTGAATAATATAACCAATAGCCATATTGCTGGTGATCTGTTTGCGAAAGAACGTAAAATACTTTGTGAAGAGTTTGCTCAAGTGGCAAACGCATGTGGGCAGTCTTTTGATGCTATTGAAATTGAACAGCAGGTAATTAAAGTTGCTGGCCTTACCGGCAGCAATTACTCCAGTATGCATCAAGATGTGAAGAACCAAAGGCAAACCGAAATTGAAGCTATTAATGGTTACATTGTTAGCATGGCACAAAAAAAGGGTATTGAAGTTCCCCTCAATACCCTTCTTACAAAACAAATCACTGCGCGTTTAACATAAGCGCTGTAAGCTGTTTTTATAATTTATAACGCAGTATTTTATAACGCTACTTTATATAAAGTAACTAACGCATAACGTTATTTGCGCAGCTTATTCTTCTTCGGCGCCTTTCGACACTTCAGGTTTCATATGCGGGAATAAAATCACGTCTTTAATCGTTGGGCTGTCAGTAAATAACATTGCCAAACGGTCAATACCAATACCTTCACCGGCCGTAGGCGGCAAACCATACTCTAACGCACGAATATAATCTTCGTCGTAGTGCATCGCTTCATCATCACCTGCATCTTTCTCTTCAACTTGTTTAGAGAAACGCTTAGCTTGATCTTCAGAGTCATTTAACTCGCTGAAACCGTTTGCTAGCTCACGGCCGCCAACGAAGAATTCAAACCTGTCGGTAATGAATGGGTTTTCATCGTTACGACGAGCAAGTGGCGATACTTCCCACGGATATTCGGTAATAAACGTTGGCTGTTCAAGCTTCTCTTCCGCAGTGGCTTCGAAGATTTCACATAAGTATTTACCAGCACCCCAAATACCATCAACTTCAGGCTCTTTAATATGCAACTGTTTCGCCATGGCTTTAAGTGCATCAAGGTTCGCTTCTGGGTCGCGAATAGCGGCTTCATTAGCTTCTGGCCAGTATTTCAAAATGGCGTTGCCCATGCTTAAGCGCTCAAACGGCTTACCAAAGTCATACTGTACTTCTGAAACCACGTTTCCGTCGGTATCTTTAGTGGTGTTAGTAATAACACTAGAACCTAAAATATCTTCGGCAAGAGTACGCAACATGTCTTCTGTTAGGTTCATCAGGTCGTTGAAATCAGCATAGGCCTGATAAAATTCCAACATGGTGAACTCTGGGTTATGACGTGTTGAAAGCCCTTCGTTACGGAAGTTACGGTTAATTTCGAACACGCGCTCGAAACCACCTACTACCAAACGCTTCAAGTAAAGCTCTGGGGCAATACGCAAGTACATATCAATGTCTAACGCATTATGGTGTGTAACAAACGGCTTCGCAGTTGCACCACCTGGGATCACCTGCAGCATAGGCGTTTCTACTTCAAGGAAGTCGCGCTGAGTAAGGTAGTTACGAATACCATTTACAATCTTACTTCTGATCATAAAGGTTCTGCGCGTTTGTTCGCTGGTAATAAGGTCAACGTAACGCTGACGATATTTGGTTTCTTGGTCGCTTAGGCCATGGAACTTTTCTGGTAGAGGGCGCAGCGCTTTTGTTAGCAATGCATACTTTTCCGTGTTCACATATAAGTCGCCTTTACCCGACTTATGCAAAACACCAGCAACACCAATAATGTCACCAATATCTAACGCACCGTACTGCGCTTTAAGGGCTTTTTGGGTGTCTTTGTCTGCGTAAGCTTGAATGCGACCAGTCATGTCTTGAAGCAACATAAACGGGCCACGCTTAGCCATAATACGGCCAGCAATGCTTACTTTGTTACCCTGCTCTTGCAAGGTTTCTTTATCTAATTCACCGAACTTGCCTTGAAGTTCGTCAGCATAGTTTTCACGACGGAAGCTGTTTGGGAAGCCATTTGCACGGCACTGCTCACGAATTGCGCTTAGTTTTGCTCGGCGCTCAGCAATTAATTTATTTTCGTCGGTTTGTTGGTCAGTCATAACCTATTCACTTTCGTTGTTCGGATTACAGCCCTGATTTAAGGCTGGCTTCGATAAATTTATCCAGGCCACCATCTAGCACGGCCTGAGTGTTGCGTGTTTCCACGCCAGTACGCAAATCTTTAATGCGAGAGTCGTCTAGTACGTATGAACGAATTTGACTTCCCCAGCCGATATCTGACTTGCTGTCTTCCATCGCTTGTTTCTCGGCGTTTTGCTTTTGAAGCTCATACTCGTAGAGTTTAGCTTTCAGCTGCTTCATCGCCTGATCTTTATTCTTGTGCTGCGAGCGGTCGTTTTGGCACTGCACTACAATACCTGTAGGTTCATGGGTAATACGCACCGCGGAATCTGTTCTGTTTACGTGTTGACCACCCGCGCCAGATGCGCGGTAAGTATCAATACGTAAATCTGAAGGGTCTATATCAATATCGATATCGTCATCCACTTCAGGGTAAACAAACGCTGATGAAAATGACGTATGACGGCGGTTACCTGAGTCAAATGGTGACTTACGCACTAAGCGATGCACACCCGTTTCGGTACGTAACCAACCAAAAGCGTACTCACCCGCAATACGCAAGGTAGCACTTTTAATACCCGCTACGTCGCCATCAGACACTTCAATAAGTTCGGTCTTAAAGCCGTGGGCTTCACCCCAACGAAGGTACATGCGAAGGAGCATATTCGCCCAGTCTTGCGCTTCTGTACCGCCAGAGCCAGATTGAATATCAATATAACAATCGTTGGCATCGTTAGGCTGGGAAAACATACGGCGAAACTCAAGCTTTTCAAGTTGCTCCAGCAGGCCTTCTAGTTCTTTGTTGGCCTCATCGAAAGTTTCTTCATCTTCTGCTTCAACGGCGAGTTCAAGCAAACCTTCAACGTCTTCGGTGCCCTGCTCAAGGTTGTGAATCGTTTCTACAACCAGCTCTAAGGCCACCTTTTCTTTGCCTAACGCTTGTGCGCGTTCCGGCTCGTTCCAAACCTCGGAGCTTTCAAGCTCTCGGTTAACTTCTTCTAAGCGCTCTGACTTCGCATCAAAGTCAAAGATACCCCCTAAGCGCGTCGGTGCGCTCGCGGATATCTTTTATCGCATTGGTAACGGGGTTTACTTCAAACATAGTCCGCTTATCAACTGTAAAATAAGACCGCGGATAGTACCGAATTTGGACGAAATTTGATAGGGGCTTTGAGAAATAAAACAGTCGCCTGAGCAGGTTTATTTAGCGACTTGGTAAGAATTTCATTAACCCGATAATGGGTGTCATATCTAAAAAAACAAATTCCAGAGTCCTATAAGATGAAGAGCATGGTTAGGACAAAGGCAAAATCTAGAATAAAAAGTTAAAAGTGTACGAACCTAGTGAGTGTATTTGTCGTCTTTAATAATTAATACACACTGTTATAGTGACATCGAATGAAAATGTGCTGCCATACTAACAACAAAATCAATACTTATCGTTACAATACTAGCCCCAAAAGCCGCGCCAAGATTAGTAACAGTACTAGTAAGAAAACGGCTACCAAACGACATGGACTCTGTACTTTTTCAAGTGATGTATTACGTGCCCTACTGGATTTTTTGAGGGCCTTATTGAAAGGACTTATTGAATTAATTTTGCGGTATTTATGAGCAAATCTACAGCGTTAACTTTAGACATGATTAACCTGCTTGTACTGCAAGCAAAGCATGGTGATGACCGTGCATTTAATATGCTCTACACGCACTTTTTCATACCTATGAAGCGCTTTGCGTTTGTGCGGGTTAACGACACTATGTTAGCCGAAGATCTTGTACAAAATGTGTGGTTAAAAATCAGTAAGAGAATTAAAACGCTTGACGATATCACCCTGTTTAGAAGCTGGTTATTCAAAGCACTGAAGTGGGAAATTTCTGACTGGGTGAAAAGCAGTAAAAATAAAATATTAGCAAATAGCGCTCATGAAGACGCTAGCGACTCTCAAGTAGCAGACCAAGCTTTGGACATGGGCCAGCTTATGCCAATACTAGCAGGCTTGCCTGCATCTGAAGCTGACGTAGTAGAGCTTCATTACTTAAATGGGCTTTCAGTTCAGGAAACCGCGCTTGCGCTGGATGTTCCAGAAGGAACCGTTAAATCACGGTTATCACGCGCAAGAGAAACGCTTCGCACTTCTATATACGAGGAATCTAACTATGAACTTTGAACAAAAGCTAAAACAAGATCTTAATAAGCAATCAGAAGAACTTGACTCATTAATGAGTGAAAACAAAAGTTTAGGCGGTTACCTTAAACTAGGTTTCAGTAGCAACATGGGCTGGATGATGAAAGCAGCTTACGGCTTAGGTGTACTATTTTCTATTGCTCTTTTTTACACTGGCTATCAGTTTTTTACGGTTCACCAGAATGAGCAAGTATTCTGGGGGGTATTATTAATACTGAGCTTTCAGGCACAAATTGCGACCAAACTATGGATTTACATGCAAACCAACAGAATGTATATCTCAAAAGAATTGCGCTTGCTTGCCGCGCGTAATTCATGAGTTAGTAGCCAGCAATGAACCTGCTCGCTACGCTTTTAAAATGTCGTAAACCCTCTTTTTAAAAGCTAACTATTTTTTCGAACGATCAGTTCAGATGCTGTCTGGCTTTCTCGCTTTTTGAAAACCTACCCAGCCAGCCATTGCGCTTGCGCTGGTTAAGAAGGTGCCCCACGCCCAATCCACCACGGTTATAAACAGCGTAAAGCCTTCAACAATACTGTAGTTGGTTAGGTTATAAGCACCATAACTGGCGAGCCCAAGCAGCGCTCCATCAATACCTGCGTAGTAAAGTGGTTTATCTCTGTTCGCCACTACGGCTAATACAAAGACGACAAAACCATACATTAAATAGAACACCACCCAAGGCCAGGTAATATAGTTTTCCCGCAGTAAGGTCGCCATTTCAGTGGTATACCAATCTCGGGCTATCCAACCTAGCCATAATGCATCTAACACACCAAAGCACAATAAAATAGCCAGTATCGACAGCAAAATACTGGAAGAAAACGTAATAATTTTTTGTAGCATGAACTCACGTTCCATTCATAAACAAGCGTAGTTTTTCAGTGTGTCATGTCTATGAATAAAATAGCAATATGAAAAATTGGTGCCCTCACAACCCTAGTTCAATCTTACCGCTAGATAGCTAACTTTCCCTTCAGATGATTGGGGAAGAAAATATAAACCACCGTACAAAAAGTATTGAGTGCCATGTACTTTTACTGGCTGCGCATCTTCGGGAAGGACATCATAGCGCTTGCCTGCTTCATACTCGTTGGTTTCTGCTCGCGGCCACTCAACAGGAGCCTTCACTACGATATACTCACCATCTATGCGCTTGTAGTACACCCCTTCTACAACATAGTAAGTTTCCCCATCGACAAAAATAGTATCAGGGTGGTCAGGCAGGGTGTGAATGATGACACCAGGGGGTGGAAGCACTACCGTAAAATCGCCCCCCATTTTGCGATAATACACACCATTTCTATATCGATAGTCTATGCCTCGATGGCGGATAAAGGCAGCGTCTTTAGGTAAGTGCTTCACCCTATGCCCCGGCTCATATCGCGGAGATGCAAGCACGGCGACAGCAACCCCTGCCGCAATGCCAGCGCCGATACTTAGTGCGGCATTTCCACCGTGAAAGCCGCCACGAGCACCACCTCCATGCAGCGGCACCGCACACGCGCTTAGCAAAGTGATTGAGCAAATAATGGGTATTAAGCGTAATTTCATAAGTAGTTTCATAAAGTATTACTCCCAACAAATTAAGAGTACGGCGACTATGCCGTGCACTTAGTTATATGGGGGTATAGACCAACACAAGAACAGAACCACTTATGCCTTTACCTAACATTTACAAGGCTTACACCATTTACTCACTCGTCCCCGACATAGCGATATCTACTGCACTTTTCCCCATGGTTTGTTCACCTACATACTGAGGATCGAAAGCCGTTCTAGAGAATATCTTTCTGACTAAGGGCTCAAAGTGTGAGAGTGGTTTAGTTGGGTAATCAGGGTCGAATGACGACTGATCCCACTTTTCACAAAAATCCACACAAGCTTGATACCAAGGGTGATCTTTTAAATAGTCGCGCTCATTCGGATCGCCCCCTAAAAAGTGGGCGTAGTACACGTTTTGAAATAACCCATGCTGGTTGATAATCCAAGTTACTTCGGGGCGTACGTAGGGGCGCAAAATTGAAGCCGCGTATTGTGAGTGATTGTGCGGCGCTAAGTCATCACCAAGATCATGGATAAGTGCCGCGACTATCATTTCCTCATCGGCACCATCGGCTTCAGCACGAGTTGCTGATTGTAGTGAGTGTCCAAGCCGTGAAACCTGATAACCCGATAAGGTGTTCTCTAAATTTTTAAGCGCTTCCAATATTCTATCGGGCAAGCCTTTCGCGTATTCATCTTCATGTTTGGTAAGAAACAAATACTCTTCTTTTGTTCCGTCTTTCATTTGGCGAAATTGAACAGTTTCCATTTCTTAACCTCTCATTTCTGCTGTTTCTGCTGTAGCCTTGCTATTAACTATTTTAAACTCACCGTTCGTATTTTCTGCTTCGAGTTCATCCTGGATGCGAATAGAGCTTTGCTTTCTTTTAAGCGCATTGTAACGGCCTTTCGGCGCATCAATATCAATATAAGCGCCTTGCAGGTGACGTCGCCCCTCGCTCGGGTCGAACCCGGTGCGCCCATGTAATACGCGGGTGTTGTGGAACATCTGCAATTGCCCCGGCTCTAATCTGAAGCGCCATTCGTATTCAGGCGAACATAACAACTGCCCCAAACGTTTACGGGCTCGATGAAATATAATCATGTCTTCATCTTGTAACAGCGGCAAATAGTCCAAGCGAGGGCTGTATGCGATACCCGTAATTCTGCCACTAGGGTCAGACTCAATCATGGTACGTCTTTCTATCAAATCAACATCGTTGTCGTAATAACGGTAACGAACAGGTACCTTGCAAAGCAGGGCGAAACCTTCCGGATCTTCCTTTTTCAGCTGTTCTAAAACTGACAAGCTATCGACCAACGTCGACAATCCTTCGGTAGTCTGATTTTCTAAACAATGCAGAAGTTGAATACCCGGCATGGGGTTACGGTAAGGGTTGTCAGTATGCGGCCCTAACGGCACAGAGCGATAGGCAAGATCGTTCGAATTTGGACGGGTAAATACCTCGAAGTACTTACCAAAGTTAGTTTCCCTTACATGCCCAAATAAATTTGCTACTTCTAATACCGCGTCGGATTCAGTAGGCACGTTATCAACAATTAATACGCCGTAGGTTAAAAATATTTCTATTCCTTTAATTAAACCCTCTTGTGATTTCAATGTAGCTAAATCAATATGAAACAATGACTTGTCTACATCGCTTTTCCACGCTATATCGTTAGGCGCACCGTCCCAAACATCGAAGTCGGCAGCGAACTCATTCAAATCGTACTCACCTGAATACCCGTCACTAAACGTAAGGTTAGCTAGGGTATTGTGCTTCTTTTCTACCTTGGTCAGCGACACATTTTCATCTAGCTGATGTGGGTCAAAAAAGCGCTGTTTGGTGGTTTTATCAAGATTTTCAGAATCTTGGCAACGCTCTCGAAGCCACAATGCGGGTAAAGGATAGTGTTGTCCATTTACAATCGCTGACACGGAAGCATTCGCTTCGTTGATAACATAGTCTATTTGCTGCACGAGAATCTCCCTTAAAAATCAATAAGAGAAGTATCAAGTAATCGTGGTTTATATTACAGTAGCAAAGCCTTATAGCTAACATGCAAATTAGTAATAATGAAAGAATCTGAGTTACCTACCCTTAACGGCTTATTGTGTTTTGAAGCAACGGTAAGACATGGCTCTATGACATTAGCAGCGGAAGATCTTGGTATTACACAGCCATTGGTATCCCAAAGAATTCGCGCCCTGGAAGATGTGGTAGGTGGTATTTTAATTGACCGTAGTAAGAAACCCGTTACCCCTACCGTTGAAGGGCTTAAGTATTACAACGAGTTAAGAGGCTCTACATCATCTATTCTGCGTGCTACTGATAATGCTCGTAAAGATTTTCGCGATACAAAAACAAAGATATCTATTAGTGCCTATTTTGGCTTTGCGTTTCACTGGATAATGCCTAGGCTACAACGTTTACAACAAGCCTTTCCTGTTTATCTTTTTGAAATCCAACCCACGAATAGCTTAAGCGACCTCACCACTGCACATGCAGATATATTATTTCACTTCTCATCAAAAATTGGTAAATACCAGTTTGAAAAGATGTTAATTCCCGAAGTGGTTTTCCCGGTTTGCTCTCCGGATTTCGCTATTAATCATGGTTTAAAGGCCGGCCAAATGCTTAGTGACCTTAGAAACCTTCCTCTACTGCATAAAGATGTAGATGATTCTAGGTGGTTAAATTGGCAACGCTGGGCACAAGCGTTAAATGTGAAGCCTTCTTCTAGTCCAATTTTATTTCGTTACAACAATTACCCCCTTATTGTTGAAGCGGCAATTGGCGGGCATGGTCTCTGTTTAGGATGGGAAGGGTTAATAAACCCTTTTATAGAAGATGGTAAACTTGTTGAGTTAGGGCCGCGATTAAAATCTGAAACTCGGGGATATCAGATTTGTTCAGACCAATATGCTAACTTTGCAATAGGTAATGTGATCAAGTGGTTTATTAATGAAGTAGAGCAAGACTAAATTACAAAAGGCTAGATTGAGAAAAAATAGAGGCGACGATTTGTCGCCCCCTCGCCTGAGCACTAGCCCTACCTTATAGAACCTGTGCGGTCATTTTCATCGTTAATTCAGCGGTTTGTTTACCCAAGTTTTTAAGTTGTTTGATGGTTTTCTCGTCGGTTACTACGCCATTGTTATCCATTAAGGTATTCACTTTGGCTACAGCAAGTTGTGCTGGTAACACCGTAACGCCTATGTTTGCCAATAGCATGCGTAAAACCACTAATACTCTCATTCCGCCCAAACCGCCGGCAGATGCAGCCATAATCCCTGCCGTCTTGCCTTTAAAAGCCTGCATGGGTTTATCACCTTCTTCCATGCGAGTAGCCCAATCTATGGCATTTTTAAGTAGTGCAGGATAACTCGAATTGTACTCTGGAGAAGCAATTAAGAAACCATCATGTTCAGTTAACAGCTGCTTGAAGGCTCTTGCATTTTCTGGCACGCCAGACACTTTCTCTTCATCTTCATTAAACAGAGGCATTGGATAATCGGCTAGATTAACCACAGTTACTTTGGCGCCCGACTCCCGAGCTCCTTCAGCTGCAACCGTGAGTATCGCTTGATTAAAAGAGCCGTTCCGTGTGCTTCCAGCAAAAGCAAGTAGCTTCGTCATAATATAAATTCCTGTATTGGTGTCATTACAAATTTAACGTGCCGTTGCGGATACATTACTACATTATTGAACATAAAAATGCGAAGGGCGGGCCTATTAATTAAACGTTACTGTAAAATAGTTCCCTACTCTATTAGTAAACAAGTCGTGACGCATTCAATAAAATTTAGTTAAAGCAACACGTTAATCATAGTTAACGCTTTTATAGTATTATTACTATACTTACCCCAGTTGCCAGTGCGCTTGCAATACAACCAAAGATAACGCACGGTTTGCTATGTTTATACACTACGATAAATCTTACATTTTTCGTAGTCACCTTCGTAAAATGGATTTATAAAAAATTACATGGCGTATCTTTTTCAAACACTGCAGTCGAGAATAATTCTTCTCATCATTATGGTTGCCCTACCAGGGTTGATTGGTGTTTTTTACGACTCATACGTTGAAAGAGAGCGCGCTGTAGAAGCTGCCATAAGCCAATCGGTTAATACCGCCCAAGCCACTTCAAAATTCCAATCTGCGCTTATTGATAAAACACGTATTTTTCTGCAAAACCTTGCCAGCTTCGATGCGGTTAAAAATCCAAACTCCCAAGCATGCAGTGCATTTCTTGCCGATGTACTTAAGGTAAATAGTAACTATATTAACCTCGGCGTACCACGGGCAGATGGCGAACTACTGTGTAACGCCCACCCCATAAAAACCCCCGTAAATGTCTTCGATCGCGCTTACATTCAAGAGGCGCTAGCTACTCGTGAATTTTCGATAGGTGAATTTCAAATAGACCGAGCAACTAACCTTACCAGTGTGAATTTTGCCTATCCGGTAATGAACACTACAAACGATTCTGTGGTGGCGTTAGTGGTAGCGGTTATCTCACTAGAATGGTGGAGTGAAGCACTCTCTGAGTCCCATTTACCTGATAATACCGTGGCTTACATTACCGATAGCGAGAATAAAATTGTTGCCGCATATCCAACGAACAATAGCCTCTTAGGGACCCCATTAAACACCTCCAGCGCTGCAATAGATAGTTCCAATACTGCAACTAATTCCAGCGCCTTTGTTAGCAATGCCCCCTATCAACGGGTTTATGTAAAACGCCCATTATTTGAAGATGGCAAGCAAATCAATATCACGGTGGGCATTCCTCTTAAACAAACCCTTGAAGCCATTAATAAACGATTGATTAAAACGGCGGGAATTTTGACCGCGATAGTCATGCTACTTGTAGGTGTCTCAGTATGGGGGGTGCGAAGAAATGTACTGAAACCAATACGCACTTTACTTCAATCTACTAAAGCTCTTGCTGAGGGCAAAGAGGTAAGCGACGCGCCGATGCATGGTAGTGTTGAGTTGGTTAAACTACAGCAACGCTTCACTTCGATGGCAAAAACACGGCTTGAGGCAGAAAAACGACTCATCGATAGCCAAGCTTCCTTGCTGGAAAGTAAAAATATATTAGCAAGTCATATCGAAAATACGCCTTTAGGGTGCATAGCCTGGGATCCTCAGCTTATCTGTACCGATTGGAATAAATCGGCAGAATTTATTTTTGGCTATAAAAAAGAAGAAGCGATTGGTAAACATGCCTCGGAGCTCATTATCCCCCCTGAACTTCAAACGGAAATAGACAACGGATTCGCTCAACTGCTTAAGAAAAAGGCGCCAAAGCGAAAAATAAATAAAAACGTTACTAAACTACGTCACCCAATAATCTGCGAATGGTATAGCACTCCTATTCTTGACCTAGCTGGCAATGTGATAAGCGTAACCTCGTTAGTTCAGGACATAACTAAGAACAAGCATCTAGAAGAAAAACTAAAATTATCAGCAAGTGTGTTTTCTCACGCAAGAGAAGGCATATTCATCACAGATAGCGACGCCAATATTATAGATGTGAACGAAACCTTCGTTGATATAACAGGCTATGAGCGAAACGAAGTGTTAGGCAAAAAGCCCAATATGTTTAAATCTGGAAAGCAGTCTCCTGAGTTCTACCGTCACCTATGGGCATCTATTATAAGCAAAGGCTATTGGGCGGGAGAAATTTGGAATAAACGTAAAAATCATGAAGTTTACGCTCAACTTTTAACCATTAGCGCGGTTAATGATGATGAAGGTAATGTTAAGAATTACATCGCTATATTTAGCGATATTTCTGAAGCCAAAGAACAGCAATATAAATTAGAGCATATGGCGCATTATGACGTGTTAACTAATTTGCCTAACCGCTCATTGCTTGCTGAGAGACTAGATAAAACACTGGCCCAGTGTAAATCTGACAGGGGGTTTGTGGCAGTCGCCCTACTCGATTTAGATGGTTTCAAAGAAATAAATGATAACTTCGGCCATAGTGTAGGTGATGAACTACTTGTCATTTTGGCTCACCGCTTAAAAGGAACATTGCGAGAAACTGACACTATTTCACGCTTTGGAGGTGACGAGTTTGTTGCGGTATTGGCCAACCTAAAGCAAGTTCAAGATTTTGCTGCCATCGTTAAGAATATGCTCAGAGTCGCATCTGAACCGGTAAAAATTGGTGAGCATCAACTTAAAGTATCTGCCAGTATCGGGGTAACGCTTTACCCTGCAGACAACACCGATGCCGACCAGCTTATCCGCCACGCTGACCAAGCGATGTATGTGGCAAAACAGAAAGGTAAAAATTGCTATCACCTATTTGATATAGAGTCTGAGGACGCCATAAAAGCACGTCATGAAATACTCCAGAGTATAACAACAGCCTTACACAACAGAGAGTTCGTGCTTTACTATCAACCGAAAGTGAATATGCGCACTGGAGAAATTATTGGCGCAGAGGCCCTTATTCGTTGGAAACATCCTGTTGACGGCATACTTTCCCCTGCAGCTTTTTTACCTTTTATTGAAAATCACCAGCTCAGTATAGACATTGGTGAATGGGTTATCGAAGAATCATTGCAGCAATTTAGTCGCTGGAAGGAATTAGGGGTTCATATTCCCATTAGTGTGAATATTTCTGCGTTGCAGATTCAGCAAAGAAACTTTCCTATTCGCTTATCTCGTCTGTTGGCTAAAGTTCCCAATGTTCCCCCTGAAGCGTTTCAGTTAGAAGTATTAGAAACCAGTAAGCTAGGCGATATTAAAAAAGTCGCGGAAATTATGGATGATTGCGTAAAACTAGGGGTCACGTTTGCCATTGATGACTTTGGAACCGGTTATTCCTCTCTCACTTACTTAAGACGATTGCCGGCAAAGGTCATCAAGGTAGACCAAACCTTTGTGCGTGATATGTTAATCGATCCTGAAGATAGAACTATTGTAGTGGGGGTTATCGCCCTAGCCAAATCATTTAATCGCAGTGTTATTGCTGAAGGGGTGGAAACTATTGCCCATGGCACATCGTTATTAAATTTAGGCTGCGAGCTAGCACAAGGGTACGGTATAGCTCGGCCTATGCCCGCCACTGATATGCCTGAATGGATAGCACATTGGTCCACTAAAACCGAGTGGAAATCTCCTACACCACAGCTTCTCGACAACGAGGCATAAAAAAGCCGACACGAGTGTCAGCTTTTTTAAGTAAAAACATAGGTATTGCATGCTGAATATGTGCATTCGCAAATATTCAGCCGATATCGCTTACGCTATCTGAATTACATTTTTTCCAATGTTTCGATACCAAGCAAGTTCAACCCTTGGCTTAACGTATTGGCAACTAGCGCTGATAAAGCAAGACGACTGTCTCTTACTTTCAAATCGATGCCGTCTTTTAACATTGGGCAGGCTTCGTAGAAGCTCATGAAGGCGCTAGCTAGTTCGTACAAGTATGTACACAACACATGTGGCGTGGCATCACGTGATACCAAGCCTACCACCTCTTCAAACTGCAATAACAGTACCGACAAAGCATGCTCTTGTTTTTCAACAATATTGATATCTACTGGCATGGTTTCAATAGCAACACCTGCTTTTCTGAATAAGCTTTTAACCCGCGTGTAAGCGTATTGCAAATACGGGGCAGTATTACCTTCGAAGCTCAACATGGTGTCCCAGTTAAACATATAGTCAGTGGTACGGTTTTTACTTAAATCGGCATATTTTACTGCGCCGATACCTACTTTACGGGCAACTTCGGCTAATTCATCTTCTGATAAGTCGTTGTCACGTTCGGCAATCAATTTACCTGCACGTTCTACTGCTTCATCTAATAATTCAACCAGTTTAACCGTACCGCCGGTACGGGTTTTAAACGGCTTACCATCACTGCCTAACATCATGCCAAATGGGCAGTGTTCATAGGTTTGTGCCTCTTCCATGAATCCCGCTTTACGACCTACTATTTCGGTTTGCTTGAAATGTAGCGCTTGGCGAGCATCAGTAAGAATAAGCGTTCTGTCGGCGTTTAACGTACCACTACGATAGCGCATGGCGGCCAAGTCTGTGGTGGCATATAAATATCCGCCACCGGATTTTTGTACAATATAAACCGCAGGATTGCCTTCTTTGTCGGCCAACTCAGGAATAAATACTACTTGAGCGCCTTGATCTTCTACTGCTATACCTTTTTCTTTTAACTCGCTTATCACGTTAGCTAAATCGTGGTTATAGGCAGACTCACCCATAATATCAGCACGGGTTAAGCTTACGTTTAATTTCTTATAAACGTCTTCAGAGTGTGCAATAGACACATCAATGAATTTTTCCCATAAGCTCAGGCACTTTTCATCACCGCCTTGAAGCTTAACCACGTATTCTCGGGCACGATCGGCAAAGCCTTCTTCGTCATCAAAACGCACTTTGGCTTCACGGTAAAAGTCTTCTAAATCGGATAACGCCGTTTCAGCCACTTCTTGTTCCAGTTTGTCTGACAAATGCGCCAACAACATACCAAACTGCGTCCCCCAATCACCCATGTGATTTTGGCGAATGACTTTATGACCTAAAAACTCCAACACTTTAACTACAGCGTCACCAATAATGGTGGTACGTAAGTGCCCTACGTGCATTTCTTTGGCTAGGTTTGGAGAAGAGTAATCGACCACTACGGTTTGCTCTGGCGATTTTGCTACACCAATACGTGGGTCGTGTAGCGCTAGCTCACACTGATTTGCCAGCCACTCGTTGTTCAAATGGACATTGATAAAACCAGGGCCAGCCACTTCTAGTTTACTGGCTACATCGTCAAGTTTTACAATCTCAACAATCTTTTCTGCAATATCGCGAGGCTTTTGTCTAAGTTGTTTCGCCAACGCCATTGCGCCATTGAATTGATATTCACCAAATTCAGGACGAACACTGCGCGATACTGGAATAGGTGCGTTTTCAACACCCATTGTTTCTAAAGCTTCACTAAATCGATTAATTAATAATGCATGTATATTCATAGTTGTTCTTTATCTTAATTTTCGCGCGTGTTTTTAAATTCGATGTCTGGAAAACGTTCTTGAGACAGCTGTAAGTTCACTCTAGTAGGTGCGATATAGGTAAGATTATCGCCACCATCTAGTGCAAGGTTTTGCTCACCCTTGCGGCGGAACTCATCCAGCTTTTTCTCGTCTTTACAGTACACCCATCGGGCTGTATTTACGTTAATGTGCTCGTACAACGCATCAACATTGTATTCTGCCTTCAAGCGGGCGACGACCACATCAAACTGAAGCACACCTACCGCACCTACAATTAGGTCATTATTGGCAAGTGGCCTAAATACCTGTACTGCACCTTCTTCAGAAAGCTGGATAAGGCCTTTTAACAATTGCTTCTGTTTTAGCGGATCTCGCAATCGAATGCGCTTAAATAATTCTGGTGCGAAGTTAGGAATACCACTGAAGCGATAGTTATCGCCTGAGGTGAAGGTATCGCCAATTCGAATGGTACCGTGGTTATGCAGGCCAATAATATCTCCCGCATACGCCTCTTCAAGCAAGGCTCTATCACCGGCCAAAAAGGTTAATGCATCAGAAATACGCACGTCTTTACCAAGTCGTGAGTGGCGCATTTTCATGCCCTTCTCGTACTTGCCAGACACAATACGGCAAAACGCGATACGGTCACGGTGCTTAGGATCCATGTTCGCCTGTATTTTGAATACAAAACCACTGAACTTGGTATCTGTCGATTCAACGGGGCTTTCGTCGGTCTCACGGCCTTGGGGCGCAGGTGCCCATTCAACCATGCCATCAAGCATATGATCGACACCAAAGTTACCCAATGCGGTACCGAAAAAGACTGGCGTAAGCTGGCCGTCTAAAAAGAGCTCTTTATCAAAGTCATTTGATGCACCGCGCACAAGCTCTAGCTCGTCACGTAAAGTTTCAGCTAGGTCGCTGCCAATGGCATCTTCAAGTTCAGGGTTATCTAGCCCTTTTAAGATACGAACTTCTTGAATAGTGTGCCCATGGCCACTTTGATACAAAATGGTTTCATCACGATAAAGGTGATAAACCCCTTTAAAGCTTTTACCGCAACCGATTGGCCAGGTAATAGGTGCGCAGAGAATATCGAGTTCGCTCTCAACTTCATCCATCACTTCTAGTGGATCGCGAATATCGCGGTCAAGCTTGTTCATAAAGGTCAGGATAGGTGTGTCACGTAAACGAGTGACTTCCATCAACTTACGGGTTCTATCCTCTACCCCTTTCGCGGCATCGATAACCATTAAGCAAGAATCTACTGCGGTAAGTGTACGGTAGGTATCTTCCGAGAAATCTTCGTGTCCAGGCGTATCAAGTAAGTTAACCAGATGATCGTTGTAAGGAAATTGCATTACAGAGGTAGTTACAGATATACCACGCTCTTTTTCCATCTCCATCCAATCTGATTTAGCATGTTGGCCAGACTTTTTACCTTTTACCGTACCTGCAGTTTGCAGTGCGTTTCCGAACAACAGTACTTTTTCAGTAATGGTGGTTTTACCCGCATCTGGATGCGAGATGATAGCGAACGTTCTTCGCTTATTGATTTCGTTAAGAAAATCGGCATTTGCCATGTATCTAAATTCCTATTTTGTACAACTATTTGTACAAAAAATAAAGTTAACTCTACGCCCTGATCATCAAGCAGATTGCCATAGCCTACACCCAGCAAAACCTTCCATCAAAGCATTGAAAAATTTGAGCGCTATTCTAGCAAAATAACTAAGTACTATAAATCAAACACTCAGTACTTCTTTAAGCTTATCTAATGCTAGCTTATGTTTTTCATCTGGCATTTGGGCCAGATTAATCTGTTTCCACTTAATGGCCGGAAGTTCACTTACATCGTCTAGATTAAGTAATCCCCAATTCGGCTCTCGGTTCTTAAACGATAATAAAAAACCTTTTTCACTATTGGTCAGCCCCTGGTGAATCAGCGCTACCAAACGCTCTCTCACGGCCACCAGCTCCTTAAGCGGTACATCCGTCTCGCTCATATTTGCAAATTCACCGGCATAAAGATCAACCGATAAGCGCGGAAACTCTCTGACAAAGAGATTGACGCCGTACCGCCTTTAAGCGCAAAGCATTCTTGCTTAGCGACAAATGGCAACACTTGCATCAATAACTGCACTTGCTTGTAATAAATACTGTTCCTATCCATAGCTAACTTTCGCTTTCCGTTGCCATATGTGACGGCACAGTGATCAAATAATCTGTATCCAGCTTTCCGCTTTTAGCCACAACACGCTTACCTGAACCTAAATCGTAGCTAGTTTCGCCTAGCTTCTTAAACCAAGGATAATTCTGACGTTTAGCCAACCAAAAAAACAAGCGTTTTACCTTTACACTTTTGCAAGCTTTTAAAAGTGTATCGAGTTTTCTGGGTGATAAATTCACTAGCCCCTGCATTATCTCATCAGCATGTTCAAAACTTACGGCATTGGGCAAATCCACCAGCAGTTCCAATAACGCTTTTTCAGGACATGAAAAATATACAGGGGGAAGTTCGGCGCCCCATTCATGCAGCCTGATAAAACTTTTATCTTTTGTCAGCCATTCTGGCCATAAGGTATTAGTACTATGCCCCTCACAGACAACGGGCAACGACAAACGCCCCAGCCATGATGGCAACTTGCCTTGTGCATATAGATGTATATGTGGCGTGCTGCCTAACGAAAGATACTGCGACAACCCCGACAAAGACAATGCCGACAATCCGCCGACGATGACTGAAGGTAGATTATCCGAGTGGTGCATATTCATACGCTGCATTGAGGCGACCACTCCTTCCCAGCTCAATGAGCGGGAATACTGGCTATATACGCCAGTAGCCAGTAATAATAAAGTTTCTGTTTTCACTGCGTTATCGATGGCATGGGTATTTAAGCCTTGTTCAGCCAGCCACTTTTTAGTAGCCAGCATGCCATAAGGTAGAAGTGCTTTAAGAGACTGTTTGTAAGCCCCTTTTGCTACATCATCATGTGAAGTAGTGCTATTAACCAAGCGGACAACCCTCTAGTTTACTATTAGCTTTACTTACGGCGCTAATCGCCGTAAAAAACAACATACATAAACTAACATAATAAATAGCGGTTTACTATTATTAACTTTTACGGCGTATAGCGCCGTAAATTAATCGAAATATAAACCGGTATCATTTGAAACAAAAGTGCTTTCAGTATTAACAATACCGATATCCAGCATTATTTACACTTTTAGCGCTCAGCTTGACGACAGCGGAGACAAGACATGCGAAGTATGAGCCATGTAGGCTGCATGGCGTAACAGCCACAATAATTGTCTTCAATCGCTTTTTACGCATCGCAAGACGTAATGCCCAGCCTGTGATAATTCATTGCGCGTGAAACCATTGAATTTTTGCTTTAACTAGGGCGTGTAGTGCAGATTGTTTTGGTTGTTAAAAACAGTAATAATACCAAAATACTTTTGTCGTTATTGATAATGTACTGTGTAAACTATGGTATTAATGACCGCGATGAGTAGGTGTTGATGAATACTCGGGCGCTTATAATCCAACCGTGGACTGGCAGGCCTCTTAACACGCCCTCTCGTATATTAGCCTTGAAAGCTTTAGTCTTTCAAACTTGAGCTTCTAAAATAGTAAATAGACTGAAACCTATGCCTGTTAATGCCAAAACCGAAGATATCGAAGCCTTTGTTGCTGTTGTAGATACTGGCAGCTTTTCTCGCGCATCTGAATTGCTCGGTCAGCAAGTGGCTAAAGTGTCTCGCGCTGTGGGACGTTTAGAAGGTGTACTTGATGTCACCCTACTCAATCGTACCACCCGCCGATTAGAGCTAACCGAAGAAGGGCTAGTCTATTTACAGTACGCCCGTGATAGTTTGAATTTGTTGGAAAGAGGCGAAGAAGCGCTACGTTTGCTAAATCAAAAGCCTCCTGGATTATTAAGAGTAGACGCTGCAAGCCCATTCGTTCTGCATCAGATAACCCCGTTGATTGGCGAGTTTCGCGAAGCGTACCCAGAAATAAAACTCGATATCACCAGTCACGACAATATTATAGATTTGCTTGAACACAAAACCGACATTGCCATTCGAATCGGTGACCTTAGCGATTCTAACCTACATGCAAAAACCTTGGGGCGAAGCGCGCTTCATATAGTGGCAAGTCCAGAATATCTCGCTAGCTCGAACGTTGATGTTGCGCTGTCTTCATTGGGCAAACATCGACTCATTGGGTTTTCCAGTAGCGCAAGCTTGAACCGATGGCCTTTATCAGAAGAGGTTAAACTCAACTTCGACTTAAAGGCATCTAGTGGGGAAACTATCAGGCAACTATGCTTGGCAGGCCAAGGCATTGCCCTGCTGTCGCACTTTATGGTGGCAAATGATTTAAAAAACGGAAAACTTATCAGCGTATTAGGCGAGCACTTACTTACGCCAAACAACCGAGAACCCGTACAAGCGGTGTACTACCGAAACAGTTCAGTATCCTCACGTATCTCGGCTTTCTTAGATTTTATACAACCACGCCTCACGCTATAGCGACTTCGTTCTAGTACAGGTATAACAGAGCACCAGCTTATTTGTTCGCCCTGTTTACCTATTTATTTAGTTTGCCCGGGCACCTTTGATATCAATTTTTTTAATGCCGACTTTGGCAACGCATTGAGGGTCAGCGCACAAAGCATAACGGTGGCGCCAACAATCACCATTGGCAGCAAAGTTTCACCGAGTAGAATCACCGAGCTGACGTAGCCAATAATAGGCGTTAATGTGCTAATAAGTACTATGCGTTCGGGAGGCAGTTTAGGCCCAGCAGAGACCATAAGACCAAAACCTAAGCCCGTGGCAATTGGCCCAATGTAAGATAGTGACAACCAGCCTCGCCAGCCGTATTCAGAAAAATTGGGGACACCCTCGATGACACACGCAACAGCTAGCATTACCACACCGGCCAACGCGAACTGCCAAAACACCGCATCAATAACACTGCCATGCCATTTGTGAAATGATACACGCCTTATAGACACTGCCCATAGCCCTGATGCTAACAGCATGCCAAACAAAGGTAACCAAGCTCCAGGCTGGCCAGATGCAAACAAGATCATAGCCACACCTAATGTGGATGTGCTGGTTAGTAATAATCGTTTTGCTGTAGGACGCTGTCGATACCACAAGGTATCAATGACTAACATCCACAATGGTGTGGTGTAAATTAGAATACTCGCCGTACCTGCTGGAATATATTGCAAACAAACCGTAATTAACCCCATAGAGCCAATAAACTGTACCACCGCTACCGTAAAGATAACCGCGCGGTCTGGGCGTGAAAAAGTAGGTAATCGTTTTTTGGTGATAAACACAAATAAGGCGATAACAGGTAACGCAAATAATAGCCTAAGTGCCACCATCCAATACGCACTTACGGAATCTAAGCCTAGTTTCATTGCTGGCCAACTTAAGCCTAAGCACAACACTGAAACAAACAGCATTTTAATGCCCTTGGCTTGAACGGACGGAGCTGGCAACGCAGAAGACATAGTAGATACCTGTAAAATGAAAAAGCATGGGCAGTTTCACAAAAAATAAGCACAGTAAGTGAAATTTTACTGAGGCGCGCAATATACGGGAATTACGTTGAACAAAAAATAAACCTTAACAACATAATTAGGTGCCTTATCGCGCATGAAGGCAAAAGCAACTAAAGCTATGGCTATGGCTATGGCTATGGCTATGGTAAAAGTATAGCTACCGACAAAAGCTTACGCTGTCCCTTTTGAATGGGCGTGACACTATGACTGTATAAATCGGGCCTGAAGAAATACACACGATTAAACAGGTTAAAGATAACCTTGTCGGCGCAGAACTGCCCACCTACTTTTGGCTGCTTTAATACCACATTGAACTTATAGTATTTTCCTTCGCTAACAGGGTCGTTATGTCTCATTACCCGAAGACCTTCAGGATAGGTCACCAGATTAATTGCAAACCGTTTGAACCGCACAATCTCACGATTGATAACCTTTGGCATTTATCCTCATTAGTTAGTTTTTAACAAAGTAAACATTGGGTGGTATTGTCTCAAAGAACAGGTGTGGAACGTAAGTATACGGGTAGATCGAGAAGGTATAACTTGTGCGATTATGTATTCAGTTTAGCGTGTTCTGTTTAGTATTTTTTGTTTAGCATGCTCGGTTTAGCATGCTCGGTTTAGAAAGAAGCCTTCATTATTTTGGCGTCTTCTTTGCCCTTTGCCGTTTGGTAATAGCCTTTTCTTACTTCGATATGTTCAAAACCAGCATTTTCGTAAAGGTTAATTGCCCCAACATTACTGGCTCGAACTTCTAACCACATGGACGATATTTTGTTTTGCTGAGCGTGTTGTTTTACATAGTCCACTAACGTCCGCCCAATCCCTTCTTGGCGGTAACGCTTGTCTACCGCAATATCCATTAAAGTAGCTTCATCAACCACTTCAAGTACTAGTGCGTAACCCACTACTTGATCTTCTTTTATGGCAAGGACACCGAAATAAGGAGCCGTTGTGCAATCAGCAAACGTGTCATAAGACCAAGGTTTGAATTGGGACGCTTCGTGAATACCGTAGGCTTGCGCTAATGCGCCAGCACTACTTGAATCTGAAACTAATTGGATATGCAAAATAGACAACCGAGTTAGGGAATTTAACGCGCTTCAGGCGAACTTGTATTGTTGGATAAAGCACAAAGCATTTTCCACAGCTGCTTTTGCATTCCCGCGTTAAGCAAGTGAGGCGCTGATGGTAAAACGATGCCATCGTGCGTTACTGCTACAGCTTGCCCTATCTTTACCTGAGTGCTGGTAAAGGAGAGTTGAAGATACGCTAGCGCAACATCTAAATCTTGTAGCCACTGTTTACCCTGTAATCGCTGCACCTGGGTTAATTCAACTATAGCAGGTGTGCTACTTGGAGCAGGATTGGATGAAAAGTTCGGCGAATGATTCGATGATGGAGTAGGCTCAGATTTAAACTGCCCTTGGCTTGCACTGCTAGCTATCGATTGCGGCGCCGATGACGGTGAACCACTGGCGTTCTGGCCAGCAGATTTAGTTTGGCCAGAGGCTTTGGGAGAATCTGATGATACCTGCGCACGAAGTTGTGCCAACCGACTTTGCTTTTCTTCATTAGAAGGCATAGCTGCAGAATGGTTATTAGTCGTTACAAAAGAAGCACTGGCAGAGCGCTTATTAGCAACATCAGCCGCAACTGAGTGCGAGTCTTCATCTTGCAGCGATGACTGGCTCACCCATACCGGGATCCCCATTTCTTGCAACACAGCACGCTGAAAAGTAGAAAGCGACATAAAATCCAACCTCGTTTAATTGCTTAACATTGTATATTAACGAGAACAAAAAAGGTAACGAGAATAAAAGGTAACGACAGTAGAAGTGGAAACCAGAATAAAAATGGCAGATACGGAATGATTAACTTGCTGAATTTAACTTAGCTTGAGAATAGCAAAAGATGATAAAGATGAATTTAAAAAACATGAAGGGAAAGTGGCAGGGGTGGAGGGACTCGAACCCCCAACCATCGGTTTTGGAGACCGCTGTTCTACCAATTCGAACTACACCCCTAGCGCGCTGTGCATTATACGGATGACATTAAAAAGGTAAAGCATTTTTCTACTACCTTATGCACTACCGCTTATTAAACAAACAAAGCGCTGTTAAAACAAACAAAAAGCGTACTTTAGCCAGCAGTTTGCTTGTTAGCCTCAAGGGCTGCCTGCCACAAATCGTTAGTCACGTTAACGATTTCCATGTGTAGCTGAACTTGCGATAAGACCTCACTTTCATCTTTACCGACTTCTTTTGCATAGGCGATGGCTAATGCCTGTGTTTGTATTTCGCTCATTGCGTTTATCTTTGCACACCCTGCTACATCGAAATAACGATTACCCATGGCGGAGTACTCCCAATCAACAATGAAAGGCGTGGAATCACGTACCACATGATGAGCAAGTAAGTCGTTGTGACACAGTACATAGTCGTCTGTGTTGCCTTCACTTTTCACTAAGCTTGCGCGAAGTTGAATCGCCTGGTCGAAAAGCGTATCTCCCTCTTTTAAACCAGCGGCATGCATGTAGTGCAACCAACGAGAAAATAAGTTGAGTGGTCTAGCGGTGATAGGCAGCCTATGCACACGGGCAAGTACTGATGCTAACGCTTCGGGTGAACGAATACTGGGATGAGGATCGGCTTCTTCTTCCCATTGCTCTACCCAAATTAATTCATCATCGCTTAACCAAACAGGCTCTGGTGCAATGCCTCGCTCTGCAAGTTGCTGTTGCAATACAAATTGATGGAATCTGTCGATGCCGCTGAAAGCATCTTCTCCCACCCATTTAACCGCAAACCCACGCGTACCGTCTTTCAAATGATATACCTGATTCACCAAGCCTGCAGGGTGACGTTCCACTGTGGCCGAATCAGATAAATTAAGTGCTTCTTTCAAAAGCGGAATGATAGTTTCCGGTTTCATCTTGCCTATTCCACTGCGCTTGCCATTGTAGATACCCAAAAATCGAGAATCCTACGTATCCAAGGAACAAGCATGCTGATAATGCCATCCCCACTTGAAAATATAAAAAGGCGGAGGCCAAATTAATAAAAAACCAGTAAATCCAATTTTGTAGAACTTTGTGTGCCACCATGAAAGTGGTAACTATACTTAACAGTTGGATACTCGCATCTAGCAATAAATGATCACTGTTAAATTGGGCGGTCACTAATTTAGACAATCCCCACGCACAGCATAACAGCACCGGGACTATCGTTAGATGTATCCACAGCGGCCATGAACGTACCGGCTTCTCGGTGCCCTCGTCTCCCCCTTTTGACCACTGATAATAACCATAGCCCGCCATTATCATATAGAAAAAATTCAGCATGGACTGAAACGGCAACGTCACCTGCCAAAACAGCCAGGTATAAATAGCCGTGCTGGCGAAGGCGCAAAGCCAACACCAGCTATTCTGTTTAGCCGCAAGCAACACATAGGCAATGGCAAGCACTACTGCTAGCCATTCCAATTTTGATGTAGCTGCTATCTGCGACAAAAACTCAGTAAAAAATGCACTCATGCTTCAGCTTTTCTGGCTTGCTTATTAGCCTGCATGGCATCGTAGTTTAGAAATTTCGCCACAAAAATAGCCTGCCCGACTTCTTCGTGAGTTCGCTGCATTTCCTTACCAAGAATAGTCATCACATGCCCGTAATCACCGGATACTTGCGTACTGGTGGAAGTCGTTAACACGCCAATATTGCCGTAGCTATTTAAGCGATCGATAAATTGCTGAATGGGCTCAATGTATTCCCCTACTAGTGGGTATAGCGATAGCTCAACCATGACTTGCATAGCGTACTCCTAGAATTCGTATTTAACGGTAACGCCGAACTGGCGGCCATTACCTAATTGATAGTAAGGTTCTGCAAACGCATACTCATCACGAGGATCGTTACTGAATCCACCAAAACCTCTGGTGTAATACTCATTGTCGAAGGCATTTTTAACCCACACGCTAGTTTGCCAATCATTGGAAAACCATACAATTTCACTGTTCACTAACGTGGTCGAAGGGGCCTCTACGTCATGCCCATCAGAAAAGCGATAACTGTCTTTAAAGTCGATATCAATACGCCAGAGCACATCATCAGTGATAGATAACTCACTAAATAAGTTAGCCGTATATTTAGGTGCTTGTGCTTGGCGCTGTTCTTCAATCACAGTGCCGTCGGTCAGCGTATAATCTTCAAAGGTAGCATCTAGGTAACCTAAACTCATGTTCATGGTCCAGTTTGCATCTACCAGCCAACTTAACTCTAGCTCAGCACCTTTGTTAGTGCCTATATCAGCGTTGTCTATAATGTCGATAAAATCAGGTGTGCCGTCTTCTCGAATTTGAACATCAAAATTACTCACTTGCGTATCGTCCCTATCCATATAGAAAAGGGCGGCTCGCATGGTAAGTTCTGATATTAGCAAAGGTCCTTTAACACCAAGCTCATAATTCCAGTTGTATTCTTCATCAAAGAATCGCTGATCATCTGATACTCGTTCGTCAGGGTTGTACCCTGCCCCTTTGTAACCGCGAGAAATACTGGCGTAGTAAAAGTGGTTCCGAGCGGTGTACTGCAATGCCACTTTCCCGCCTGTCATCGTAGTATCATGACTACTTTCAAGGCCATTGTTATCTGAGTAGTCAAAACCATAATTTTCTACACGTAACCCTGCCACTAACGTTAGGCTATTGGTAAGCGTAGATTCAGTTTGTAAATATACTGCTTTGGTGGTGGGTTCATACACACTGGTGAAATCACCTGATGCATAGGTGTACTGTCGTAACAAATCTTCTTCGCTTGTCTTATAAAAAGCGCCAAGCGTCCAAGCGGTCGCACCATCAAATAGCGCGGCATTGTCTGATGATACAAAGCGTACTTCTGCGGTTTGTGTGTCTACATCGCGGAAATACGCGTCGAATGAGGTATACCCGAAAGGGTGAAAACCTTCATAAGTCCAATCTTCGTCATATCCATAACCAATATTGTGTGATGCATGAGTGGCGATGAGAATAAAGTCACCGCCATTAGTCGAGGTAGTAGATTTCGCACTTACCGCATGAGTTTGATGGGTGTCAAAACCAGGCTCATCAGATAAGGTCTGATTATTATTGTCTAGAGAGAACGCATCATACCCATTGTCGATGTCATACCAACGATATGTCAGCGCCAAGGTACTTCTTTCGTCAATATTTACAGCAATACTGATGCGCGCGGCGGTTTCATCGAGATTATTGGTATCATCACGCTTTTGCTCAATGCCGTTGCTGTTAACCACGGTATTTTCTACAAAACCATCACTACGGTTATGCATTAGTGCGACGCGATATCCCCAGTCTTGGTTGATATCATCACCTGTAGCCACTTCCACCCGATAACTATCTTTGTTACCAGCTCTTAATTCAACATAGTCAGCGCCTTCTGAACCTACAGGCGTACTAGAAAGCTTCACTGCACCTGCTAGCGCGCCAGAACCAAATAAAGTGGCCTGTGGGCCTCGGTACACTTCTAGTTGCTGCGTATCAAAAATAAGTCCCGCTGCCGCTAGACCAGAGAAATCAAATTCGTCAACGATGAAACTAACAGAAGGGTTAATAGGCTCTACAAATTGACTACGTTCACCGATACCTCTTATTTGCACAAAGCGTCCACGTGAGGCGCCTGCGGCGAAATTAACGTTCGGCACACTGTTTAGCACACTATCAATATGGGTAGGCTGGCGACTGCTTAAGCGCTTGGCGCCCAAAATGGTCGCACTGGCACTTAGTTGGTCTAATACGGTTTCGCGAAAGTCTCCGCTAACGACAATACGTTCAACGTCTTCAAGTTGTGTTTCTTGATCATTGGTTTGCGCATTAGCACAAAGCGATGCAGCAATTAAAGAAAGACAAAATATTGGTTTTTGCATGGGATCTCTTATTCTTTTCTAAGAAAAAAGATCCGGGTGTACGGCAGGTGATACGACTATGTGGTCAACCATCCCTACGCCGGCATTATCCGGATCAGGTGTAAGGGTTCTCACAGTGTTGATGTGAATCTCAGTCCGCGGTACGGACACCCCTTGGTATATGCATTCAGTTAGAATACCGAATACAGCGAGGAGTCTACCAGTTACGCCAAAACCGTCAAGATATTAAACGGTTAACTTGGCGTAACAGTAGGCATCGTATTTTGGTCTTATGACTTTATTTTTGTTCTTCTAATTCTAGATTGAGCTTTCGTACTTCTTCGTTAGTTTGAGACACTAACGCTTCAAGTGTTTTACCATGCGCTGCAGGTTGGCGTGATTCTGGATCAACTTTAACGAAGACGATGTCGTCAGCAAAACAAATCGTCTTTTTAGTGGCTTTATTGCGCACTAAACAACTTACGGTAATCGACGTTCTACCAACCGCCTTGGTTTCAAGACCAAACTCAACAATATCCCCTTGCAGTGCAGGCGACTCAAAACTAATTTCCCCTATATGTTTGGTGACCAAACAATTGGTTTCTAATTGACAAATTGCCCAAATAGCAGCCTCTTCATCAATCCACTCAAGCGCACGGCCACCAAATAAAGAGTTGGCATAATTTAAGTCGTTTGGCATCACTAGACGCCGAGAAAGAAAGCGCATTCGAATTCCTTTAGATAAGTAGTTACTATAAGCACAGAAAGTCTTAATTATACCGAAAAAACACATCTATGGCGCCACCGGAATTAACTCAATGGTTGTTTAACCCTTTTTATTCGCAAGCACGAGATACCGAGCATCGACGTCTACTCGTGCTTACTGGCGATTATGAATGGGTTAACCAGCGTTTAACGTCTCTTTTGAGCGATATTCCCCCTTCACTTATCGTTAAAGAAATAGGCGGGGAGACCTCACTCCTTCGTAAACATCTGCTAGGTAATGAATGCGATATTGGGGTGGTACACTCACATCAAGGGTTTAATCCGGGAAATATGATGGCCATTGCAGGCACTATTCGTTGGGGTGGGTGTCTCATTTTATGCTGCCCTGCGTTAGCCTCTTGGCATTTACACGCCAAACATACTCATCTATCTCACGGGTTTAAAGCAACCCAAAGCCTTTATATAAAAAGGCTTGTCGCAATAATAAAAAGCAATGCAGACGTAGCTGTATGGGATGGTAACCATTGCCATATCCCCGATTTAGTGGGGAGCGATGCGCCTGATTCATCAAACAATGTAAACCCGATTGAACCCGAAGGCTCGATTTATCCGAGAGTCTCAAAAAATGCACAAGCAACTCAGCCACTAGGTGATGATGAAACCCGTAGACCACAGTTTAAATCACTGGATCAACAGCTGGCATTTGACTGCCTAACAAATAGGTGGTCGCAAGATATTCGTAAAGCTGTCATCACAGCGCCTAGAGGCAGAGGAAAGTCTGCGCTGGTAGGGCTGTTTGTTGCTTCAAGACTGAATAAAGGCGAGAAAGTAGCTATCACAAGCGTCATTCGTGACAACACTACCACCCTTTTTAAGCATATTCGCCTAGGCATGGGTTTACTTAATTCAGAGGACAAAGACCAAGCAGGTCAGTCTAGTGACTGCACTGCTAATCCCCCCGATAGTAATGACACTGAGCCAAACGCGGCTAAATCGGCCACTAAAGAGATTTTTAGTATTGAGAAAGGCGGCAGCGCACAGTGGCTTGCACCAGATAACCCCACGCTTATTAATGGTGACTTTGACTTACTTATTATTGATGAAGCAGCATCCTTCCCCTTGCCTGTTCTTAACTTGTTAATTGGCGCTCATGATAACTATGTGATCACCACAACATTGCAGGGATACGAAGGGAGTGGGCAAGGCTTTATGCAACGCATGCTACCTGCTTTTGAAACTGAAGGCGCTGTACACCTTTCATTGCGCACACCGCTGCGCTGGCCTAAGCACGATAAGCTAGAAAACCTGATACATAATATTTGCTTATTTGAAGGTACAGAATCATTAAATACTGTCAGTGATGCACCGCGGCAAGTATTACAAGAAGTATCGCGGCAAGCACCGCAAGAAGTACCAAGAGAAGTACCGATAGAAGTACCGCATAAACCATCGACAAATAAATGTAGCAATGACTACAGGATGGGTTTGGTGTCTGCATTATCAGAACACCAATTACAGAGTGTTATGCAACTGTTGGCCACTGCCCACTATCAGACCACACCCGATGACTTCATGCGGCTCTGTGACAGCCCAGATATCATATTGTTCACCGAATGGAATGCAAGTCGTTTAACCGCAGCTGCAGTAATAAATTGTGAAGGCGGCGAGGTTTTAGCTGATGTACAAAAAGGGATTGCAGATGGTTCCCGCCGGCCTAAAGGACATTTAGGTGCGCAAAGGCTTACGCTACTCACGGCCCATCCGGAGACTGCAGCTTATCGTTATTGGCGAATAAACCGCATAGCAGTAGCTCCTTATCTTCAAGGCCAAGGTATAGGTACAGGCCTTATACGCTTTATTAAATCGCAAGCCCTTTCACAAGACATTGATGCACTGACAAGCTCCTATGGCACCTCTTATAAGCTTAATAAGTTTTGGCAACAATGCGGATTCAAACTTGTGGATATGGGTGAAAAACCTAACAAAGCAAGTGGAGAGACTAGTGCGTTGGTGGTAAAAGCCATATCTGAACGCTATCGGCCGCAACAAGAAATACTATCTTGCTTGTTTGCCTATAGCCAAAAAAACGAAAGCGTACTTTTGAGTGCCTTACCGGATATCGTAAGAAAAACGCTAATGAAAAAGCTACAGCATTTTGTGAATGCTACTAGGCCGCTAAACCAAGTTGGTTTTGCGATAAACGCGCTGGCCGCTGAGCTATCTGTATCTAATAAGTATATTAGCAATGCTGAAAAGTCTACGAAGATGCCAACTAAGATGTGTAAGAATGAAACTGAAGCAGTTACACCTCAACTTCTTTTATTACTTGGCTCATCCCCCCTCCCCACTAATCAGCTTATTCAGCTGTTAAACGTAAGTGGTCGTAAGGCATTAACCGACGCACTAAGAAAAAAAGTACGCTATTTGTTGTCCTGTGTAATGACCTGAGGCATTAATTGTTTTAAGCAAACTAAACGAAAAAAAAGGCCTCCATACGGAGGCCTTTCTATTTATCGATATAACTACTAAATGTTAATACCGCGGTTCTTAGCCTTCTCTTTAATGTAAGGCTCCCAAGCCGCCGCATTACGACGTAGTGAGCGATCTTTCTTCGCTTCTTGAATGTGCTTATAAGCTTCTCTGAAGTCGCCTGCGTAGAAGTTCGCTTCCATTAGGGTGAAGTGAACTTTGCCAGGATTTTCAACGCCGCGCTCTAATGCATTGTTTAATGCTTTAATCGCGCCTTTGTAATCTTCAGCAACTAACAACAAGGTACCTTGCTTTCTGTAATGCTCAGGATCTGAACTTTTCGCGGCAGCCTTAGCGTAAAGCGAAGCTGCTTTGTCATAGTTTTTCGCCTGGTGATATGCGTTAGCAATACTCGCTAGCATATCGGCATCTTCTTCAAGTAAACCAGATTTAACGTGTTTTTCCAAAATTTGAGCAGCTTTAAAAGGCATGCCGTTGGTTTGGAACAACTGAGATAACGTTTTAATCTCATTTACTTTCTTAAGGTAACCTTGAATGTAAGCCATTTCGAACGTAGACAAACCTTTCTCGAAGTCTTCTACTGAAAGATAGAAGAAACCAAGCTGAGTCCACCAACGCGGCTCCTCAGGGAAGTTGCGAACAAGTTCTTCTGCAACTGCCACTGTTTGAGGAAACATCTTACGTTCGTAATATGACGTTAGCTTTAACACATAAGGGTTTTTATTTGGCTTATCATACAAAGCAATTGCTCTGTCAGCTGGCTCAATCATCTTATCCAATTGGCCTGCTTCATAATAAGCTTGCGCTAAACGGGTATAAACGTCCGCATCTTCTTTACACGTAAAGTCCATCCACGCGTTATACCATTTAATCGCATCAGTATATTTGTTCTCTTGCATGTTCAAATCACCTAATAACTTAAGTGTTTGAGAATGCTCGAGATCATTCAATACTTTCGGTTCTACAGACTGGTTCAAATAACCAAGTGCTTTAGAGCCTTTACCTTCTTGTGCAGCTAATAAGTTACCAATAAAGCGATTTACATACGCCGCATCGAAGTCTTCAGAAGGGTCAATTTCATATAGAATGTTTAACGCTTCATCAACTTGATCTTCGTTGTAAAATTCAAACGCTTTTTGAACTTTTTTACCTGTACGCTCGCCTACTAAGGTTGTTTTTGGCTTTTCGTAACCAGGACACATTACAGGTGAAGACTGTGCTAGTGCCGCTGGCGCAGTAAATACTGCACCGGCACCAAGCACTAAAGCAAATGCAGACATTTTGAATTTATTTTTCATCATGATCATTGCTCCAGTTTAAAGTCTAGCTGTACGAACATGCCAGTTTGCTTAACAGCTTTGCCGTCAACAATCTTAGGCTTGTATTTCCACTTACGTAATGCACGTCGTGCCTCACGGTCGAATACACGCTTAGGTTCAGCTTCAATTACTTCGATGTCGTCTACACCACCAATTTCATTGATAGTGAAAGACAATCTTACCCAACCTTCACGGCCATCACGGGCTGCATCAGGCGGATATTTCGGATCGATACGAACGATTGGAGTAGCATCGCCATCACGCTGCATAGCGCCAACACCACCAATGTTTACACCAACACCACCCGTATCAATAGCTGGGATTGCTAGGCTAAAGCCATCTGCATCCGGTTCAGCTGCTTCTGGCTCAACAAGCTCCATTTTAGGAGGCTGTTGAGGCGGAGGTGGAGGTGGAGGCGGAACACGTTGACGCGTTTGCGTCTGATCGTCTGGTTCCTGCATCACAATATCGATTACCGGTGCTTCAGGTACTTCGTCCGCAGGTCTGGCTGAGTTTTCAATCAACTTAGCCATAAGTACGAACAGGGCAAATGCAACACCAGCACCTAAGAATATAGATACAATTATACGTAACATCTTAACCCCTTGCCGCTACCGAAACACGATTAACGCCTGCAGCTTTAACCTGATCCATAATTTCTACTACTAAACCATGCTTGGCTTTAACATCAGCCTGAATGATTACGTAGTCAGTTGGCTGCTCGGTAAGCAGTCGTTCAATATTCGCTCTAACGCTGTCCGGCGCTACTTCACGTTTATCTAACCAAACGCTTCCATCTTCTGTTACCGCTATGAAAATGTTTGCGTTCTTGTGAAGAACCGCCTGGCTCGCGTCGGGCTTATTAACTTCAATCCCTGCTTCTTTAACGAAAACAGTGGTAACGATAAAGAAGATCAGCATGATAAACACGATATCCAACATGGGTGTCATGTCAATCTGTGCGTCTTCTTCCTCGATTCTGACTTTTCGAGCCATAATATCTCTCTCTAATGATGTGGCAGGCTATCAACTAACCCTTCGCGTGCCAGCTTCACTTTCGCTTCAAGACGAGAACTGATGAACAGTCCAGAAAGCGCGGCTACCATTCCCGCCATAGTCGGGACTGTTGCCATGGAGATACCAGCTGCCATTAAACGTGCATTGCTGGTGCCTTGTGTCGCCATCGTCTCGAAAACACCGATCATACCGGTTACTGTTCCCAGTAGCCCGATTAACGGACACATTGCAATAATGGTGCGAATAATCAGCATTCTAGCGTTCAGATCATCTGACGCCTGAGAAATCCACGCGTCACGGATTCTATGCGCATACCAAGATGTGGTATCTGCTCGGGCATCCCAATTTTTGATGATGTTTTTCTTCACCGTTGGGAAGACCGAGGTTAAATACCAATAACGCTCAATCATTAAAACCCACATGAGAAAGAGCGCGGCAGCAACGAAATAAAGCACGTCACCGCCGGTAGCGATAAAATCCCTGACCGATTCAACTAATCCAATCAGGTAATTCATATTACGCTTTCTCCGACTCTGAATGAGCTGCTACGATACCCGCAGTTTGCTCATCAAGAATGTGGATGATTGATTTGCTACGTGAAGCTACGATGCTGTGAGTAAGAATCAGTGGCAACGCCGCGATAATACCTTGAGCCGTAGTTACAAGCGCCATAGAGATACTGCCAGCCATCATACGAGGGTCGCCTGTACCGAACAATGTGATTGTTTGGAACGTTGCGATCATACCAAGTACCGTACCAAGTAGACCTAGTAACGGAGCGATTGCAGCAAAGATCTTGATTACGTTGATGCCGCTTTCGATACGTGGAAGTTCACGTAGGATAGCTTCATCAAGTTTAAGTTCTAAGTTTTCAGCATCAGCAGCTTTGTTCTCTTGATAAACCTTCAAGATGCGACCTAGTGGGTTGCCATCTGAAGGGTTACCTGGGTTTTTAAGCTGTGAACGCATTTTACCAGCAACTACGGTAAGCGTAATTAGCTTGTAAAGACCGATAAGTAGACCAATCGCTAGCATTACAGTGATTGTGTAACCTACTACACCACCCGCATGATAACGCTCAGACATTGTTGCTTTTTGCTTCAACAGACCAAGGATTGCACCTTGAGAAGGGTCAGCATAAAAAGGAACCATACCTGAAGTCGCTGCGATTAAATCGTCAGCTGAACCTACAAAGCGGCTATCTGGTTGGCGACCTAGAGGCTGAACGATTTCGTTTTCAGCATCATAAGTTAGGTAGCCGTCTTCACCTACAAGGTTGAAAGTACCGATACGAACAACTTCTTGCTGTGAAGAACCGCCGTCAAGGTTTACAACTTCTGTAGTGAAACGAACTGTTTCGCCACCTTCAGTCATTTCTTTCTGAAGAGCAAACCATAGGTCTTCTAGTTCTTGAATGTTAGGAAGACCTTTAGAATCTTCTGCCATTCCAGCTAGGAACTCACCACGGCCTGGGAATTGAGCACTAACGATTGATGTAGCAACACGGCCATAAGCTTCTGAAGAAGCTTGACGAACCACACCGAACATCTCACCAAGTGTACCAGTTGCCTGGTCAAGCTCAGCGGCTTTTTCGTTAAGCGTTACTTCGTTGTCAGAGAATTGTTGTTGAAGACGGTCACCACGACCCTGTTCAGCTTTCAATTCAGATTCTGCTTTACGAAGAAGCGCTTGCTTGTCTGCACGAGCAGATTGGAACTCTGCTTCACGCTGTTTGTTGATACGTGTTTCAGAAACACGGTTATCCTGAACTTGGTCTAAAAGTTCTTTAAGGCTCTTTGCTTCCTGAGCCTGAGCTCCGGTTGCTACAACCGCAAGAGTGGCAGCGGTTAAAAGAGATTTGAATACTGGTTTCATTAACAATTACTCCGCTGCACTAATTGGTAGTTTGATCAGATCCGCAGGAATGACGTTATTAGCCATTTTAACTGCGTCAACAACTGATGACAGATATTCGTCGCCAAGTTGTTCCCAAGCGCGGCTTTCATTGTTCCATGCCCAAGCGTTTTCTTGGTCAAGAGACAATGCTACTAGTGCAGTGCGACCTAGGTTAAAGAAGTCAACCGTCACCTCAGTGCCGTTGCTATCAATAGTACCTTGGTAAGAGTTAATCTTAGTGCCGTACTCAACTTCAACCAAGTATGCTTCGATTACTTGGCGGAACTGTTCTGAAACAGTTACGTTAGAGTTAGACATAACATCACGTAAACGCTGAACACGCTCTAGACGCTCGTCTAAGTGAATAGGACGATCAAGTTTGATGAATTTCTCAAGACTATCGATCATGCGGAACATAAGAGGAACGATGCCCTGCTTAGTTTGTTCAATGCTGTCAATTTGACGTTGCAAAGAATCAATACCACGTTGTTGATCTGCTACAAGACTCGCAATGTAGTCATTGTATATTTTGAGGTTTTCTGTCTCATCTACTGTTTGACGGTACTCAACCAGTAATTCTTGAGACTGTTCAAACAACGTGTTGATTTTTTCCTGAGATTTCGCTGCAGCTGCGTGGATTTTCGCTTCTTCTTTATGAAGGTCTTCAAGCGTATCTGCAGAGACTGCACTACCTGTTAGTGCGAAAGCACCGATAACAGTAGAAGCAATAAGAGTTCTCTTGCTCATTTTGGACATAGTTCCCAACCAAATTTCTTATTTGAATCCTCGCCGATAAAGGAAAACCGTTCGGGCAAGGGGCGTATTAAACTTTCACAATTATGTTTTAGGAATGTAGCACGGACCTTAGCTTCCAGTACTACGAACGTATTATACTCACACGGATTACAGCACTGAGTCAAGTAACACCCTGTTTACACCAAGTAGATTTTTTATCATCTGTTTAATATACGTTCGAATTCTCCTGCAGAATTCATTCCAACGTACAAATAACTGGCAAATACACGGTTATTTTTTTGTTTACGAGCAAAGATAAACCCCGCTTTTACCTTGCTTTAATCCAACCTGTCAGGGCATATCGAGGCTGTTTGGCAAATGGAGTGACATAAGTCACACTATGAATGTGTTTTACATCAAATAAGCTCAAAGTGTTAAATTCAGGTGACCAAGATTCGGTCGTTGTACCATCTGGTTCAAAGTATTGAAGCAAACCTCCCCAATCAGGGTGCCATTTTGGTGCAAGGTTTATGACATTGTCCTATCTACGCCCATTATTGACCCTTATCATTTCACACCCGCTTGAAAATCAACCGACCACTGCGCTTTATATGTTCGTTATAACCCTTTAAATTCTGTCGTACTTTTAGTTATCCCATTTCTGAGAATTTTTAGTTATGTGGGAGTTTTATTTAATATCACTAAAGCATAGAAACAATCTCGCACCGAGATTCAATTTTTTATCTTTTTCATTTGCGCACGATTTATTGGCGTATGGGTTTTGATTTGGTAATAATACGAATGCCTTAAACAATAAAACAACTAATCAAAATTATTTATGAATCAAACACCGAAATACAGTTGCCTGATTAATGATAAGCCAATATGGGTTTTTGATAACCTATGCACAATAGATGAAACAAATACTATTTTTAAAGGGTTAGAAATCAGTGCATTTAAACGAAACGAAGTTGCTCGCCCAGATACTGCTCAGTTCCGCCATTGGGCCGTTTCTCTTTCTGAAGAACAAATTAGGGGCTTAGCCGTTTATCAACGAGCTATTCGTCAAATTAGTCATACTACAGGTAAACAGTATCGTGCTTATCGTGGGTATGTTAACTATGCATCCTATGGTGATATGCTTTTCACCCATACTGATTGTATGCCCGAAGCTGATGAACTCACCGTATTGGTATTCTTGTGTCCGGAGTGGGATATCGAATGGGGTGGAGAAACTTTATTTTACAACCAAGAAGATGACTGTGAATTCGCGTGCAGTCCAAAACCTGGTCGAACTGTCATATTTCATGGCGCGATCAAACATGTAGGCAGGCCGCCAAATCGAATCTGCTATACCCCTAGATTCACATTGGCCTTTAAATTAGAACTTGCATAACTTTTGGTTATGACTCAGGTACTATATCAAATGCGACGGTTAATCTTTGGGTATCAGCGTAAATTGGATTAGTTCCATGCCACATGTAAGATGGGAAAAAGACAACATTTCCGGCTTTAGGCTTAATGGCGAAGTCTTCTAACATATCGATACCCTTAATATCAGGGCGTCCGAACACCAGCCAACCGTTGCCATTTTCCCTTACTTCATCAGGAACATCGACGTAAAGCACACCGCTCAACCACCCTTCAGAATGATAATGCGACTTGTGAAAGCCCGCCTTTCTAAGCCTAACTGACCAACTTCCAATAAACGCTAAGTTAGAGTGAATACGAGATAGAAAAGGATGTTTTTTTACCGTTGGAAGAGAGCATACAAACGACTCTGCTCTTTTTTTAAGGGCAGTCTTAAGGGTTTGAATTAAATAGTGCTCACTGTCTAGTAAGTTTTCAAATGTCTGAGTGCCATTTCTCAGCGACTGCCCTATGGGATGCTTGGTACTGCTATGCAATGAATTTAGATATCCAGCCAATTCATTAATAAAGAGCGTGTTTTCTTCTGAATTTTCTAATAGCGATGTGACATTCACAAAATCTTGATAATGACAAAGCGTTTCATATTTTGCCTCATTACCATTTGCTTTATAAGCAGTAGATAACAGTGTCCAGTAGCCTTGATTCAAAGGAGCAATTCGACATACTAATTCGAGTACGCTGATCGCTTCTTTAGCTCGGTCGAGGCTCAACAATGAATAACTTTTTTCGATAAATAATGGCAGTGACTCAGCACTATTGGTGCTAGGAAGGCTATTTATAACATCGAGCGCTTCTTGGAATTGACCAAGCCCCCTCAAAGCATTAGATAGACTAGCTACTGCTGCAATTTGAATTGACGGGTCTTGCTTCGCCACAAGCTTTTCTAACCAAAGTTTAGCTTTTTCAAAATCATCGACCTTGAGCATCAATTCCGCATAAGCTAATACTAAACCAGGTTGCTCAGTAGATAACACTTTCTCTAAAAGCGCAAAGGGACTATCAGTATTTTGTATCCATGCAAAATGCGCATACTCCTTATGAAGCGTGACATTCAAAGGATATTTCGACAATCCCTGCTCATAGACTTCAAGTGAATCTTTGTGGATGCCTTTAAGTGCTAATAAAGCCGCAAGATTCTGGTATATTTCTGCACCAGCTGCGCCAGTATCCATGGCGCGTCTGTAAAAAATGAGCGCTTCGTCTTGTAGCCCAATGCTACGTTTAATGTTGCCTAAATTATTGAGCGCCTTTATGTTAACCGGATCAATCTCTATTATTTTTAGTAAATACTCTTCTGCTTCTACGTTCTGCCCTTTCTGGCTCAAAATAGACGATAGCATTAATAGCAGGTCCAACTTTACTGTGTGAACCTTTAGTAATTCCCGTACGTGTTTTTCAGCCTCATCAAAACGTTCTTCAGCAAAAAGAGTTCTCGCCAAATTGTATTTATAATCATAGGCCTTTGGATTTATTTTATTGGCTTTGCTAAATAACAGTAGTGCTTTTTTGCTCTGCCCCACCTCAAGTAACAGGTTTCCGTAACTATTCATTAAATCACACGCATTAGGAAAGCGCTTTAGCCCTTTTTCGTAAGCTTTCGTTGCTTCATTGACGAAGCCCAACTTTCGCAAAGCACTTGCTTGTAACTGAGGCACAACTGCATCTACACGCAACAAAGTTGGATTTAATTTAATCGTATCTAACACAACATGATATTCGCGTTTATTAAACGTCTGGATAAGTTGAGGAATAATTATAGAAGGGGAATTCTGCATTACTTATAAAGTCTCCGATCCAGTGATGCTAAGCTGCCGTAATCGGAAGACCATTTACTATATAGTTCCATAAGGGCTTTAATGTCACTACGCTCTTCTATGGACAGGTGAGGATTCCAAATGTCTAAAATCAATACTGCTCTTTTTTCATCGGCCCCGTTTTCCGCGCTGTGTTTGTAGCTATCATCAAATAGAAGAGCTTCTTTATCTTGTGTCCAATATTGGCGCTCACCAGCGGCTTCTATGTATGATAATTCATTGACTAACAGAGGTATGTGAAGTGTCCACTTAATATTAGATATACCAAAATGCGGTGGTATTTTGGTTTTTGCATCAAGCACTGAAATAACAATCTCGGGAGCATGTTCCGGACAATCTGCTAATAAGGGGGATCTTATTATCGTTTTAATTTCATCAGGCAACGTTTCTCCAACAGGAGTCAACTTGCCACCTTTCATTAAATGCAACGAATTCCAGCATTTCGTTAGATTACGCCATTCTTGTGTATCCGGCACTTCATCTATATCGTGTATATACTTTTCATTTACCTTTGAAACACACGATAAAAAATATCCCTTGTGATACGAAAGTTGCTGGATAAAGTCGCGAAGATTTTCAACGGAATCTATTGATGGAAAAGGGCTAGATGGCAGTTGGGGTACAAACAGAAAACTAGGTGACTGGTGCTGCTTGTCAAAAGCTTTTTGAGACAACCCACATAGCGCACTTACTGATTCTTCAATTCTTTTCGTCGAGCATATGGATTTTGTCTTGATGATTAGATCACGACGTGCCAAGTTTGCGGCATTATGTATATGAGTCGCTTGCGACTTCGTGATGGAAAATTCTTCAGAGGGTTCTAAAAAACTTGGTGCCTGCTGATACAGACGCCTATAATCCGCAAGAGCAGTGTCGTAAAGGCCATTTTCAATCAAATTGGCAATGTTAGCGAGTATTGAGTCTATTTTGCTTTTTTTCTGATTCATAAAAGTGGGAAGCATTTTGCCTCCCATCTTAAACTAAAATGACTGTCAATTACATATCACCGCCACTTGTTTCTGTGCCGCGCTGCATTCGGGTCCAACCCTCTCTACCTGCCTCACGCATTTGTTCTCTTTCTTCTGCCGAATAGCAAACACGCTGCATGCGATTGGAGCCAATCTTCTTTTCCATCTTACACTTCATACCATCATCTGTAGCATTACTATCAGACTTAGCATATTGAGAAGACTCATTACTCGTTGAGCCACAAGCGCCAAGCGTTAACGCTAGACCTACAACTAGACATACCTGATTTAGCTTTTTCATCCCTACTCCCTTTTTAGTGATTACCATATAAGAATTTACCATAATTTGTTTTATGTTCTCTAATCCATTTTGTAACTAACCATTTATTTTCTTTTTGAGTCAATTCTCCAGCATGATAACTATTGGTCAAAATGTTGCCCTTGTCATCACTGTTATTGAAAACAAGCATGTTTCCTTTAATAGGAGATACCCGAATGTCTAATTTGGGGAACGTGGTATTGCCACCTTCACTAACTGTATTTAAATATATAATTGCAGTTTTTGTTCTTTGTCCCCCATCTTCGAAAGTCTTCACATCTTGTAATCTATTCAAAGCATCATAATGGGGTTTGTACTCTTGGCCAGGAACATATCTAAGTAAATTTAGAGCCTCACCCTGACAGAATCGTGTTTCAGTCGCTTTGGCAACGAGCTTATCAATTTTACGGGTTAGCCAGTCACAGTGCTCCGGCGAAATTAATGCTACGTAACTGGTTCTAATTTTGTCTATTCGACCTTGACCTGTAATTGGGTCTACCACCATTGACGGTTGTAATAACCCACTAAACTTAACAATTAGGTAATTACACTCAAAATCCGACAACATACTTTCAAATAAATTTATAGGGAGTCTTTCGTCAAGTGTCGTCGGTATTGGTAATAGCTCGAACAGCTTAGTCTCCAAGCTCTGAGCAACTTTCTCTTTGTTTGACTCACTAATTTTGTCATTTACAAGCTCATTGAGCTTTAGCTGGCTGAATATATTTGGTGCAATTTTTTTCACTTTATTCGATATAAAAGAAAACTCACTACTACTCTGTTCTAAATAAGACAAAACAACTAAATATGCTTCAATCACCCCCTTCTCACCAAGATCAATTAAGCTTTTTGCTACACAATTTGAATCTGTAATCAGATCGTAGAAATAAGCTATCAATAATTTGTGATATTGAACAATTGGACTTTCAACGCATGAGAGGCTCTCTAAATATTGAACAGACTCAATAGGCTTATCGTGCGATAGATAATATGCATAATCTAAAGCGGCATTTATGTCTCCTGCTTCGCCAGCTTGCTTCAGAAAACCCATTGCCAAAGAGATATCGTTCGCAGCATGTGCTTTATTTGCTTTAGCGATCAATTGTTGAATATTCATAACGTATGCACCATATAGCAAAAAAGCCTCCGAAGAGGCTTTTTAAAGATTCAAACTACACTTTAAATTAGAAGTTTACATTCAAACGTGTGTAGAAGAATTGTCCAGGAATTTCATACATAGACGGGTCAAAGCTGTTAGCAAACGTCGAGTAAGAAACCTCAGGATCTGTATCAAATAAGTTGTTAACACCTAGCGTGATACGAAGGTTATCGTTAACCGCATAACCTAGTGACACATCGTGGTAGGCCATGTCATCTAACTCATTGTAGCTAGTTCCGCCAACTTCTAGACTTGGGTCGCTACATAATTGTTGATCTAACACATCACCGTCAATTGAACAAAGTTCAGTAGTATGACCGATGAAGCGAACCAACCAGTTAGCTGTAAAGTCTTCATAGCTCCACGTTACTGCTAAGTTAGTACGAATACGTGGAACAACATCACGGTCGCCCGCTAAACCAGCATCGTTAAATTCAGCGGTTGTGTTGGTAACTGGATCGATAACGATAGTTGTACGTTCGTCAACATACGTACCATCCCAGTTTACTCGGAAATCACCGTAGTCAGTTTCGAAGTTATAAGCAACGTTATAATCGAAGCCTGAAGTAGTTTGTCCACCTAGGTTTACCGCACCGTTGAACAAGTCAACAACGTTACCGCCTGCACCACGAGTGATTAGTGAACATAAGTTCACGCCCGTTTCCGCACATGCGTTAAGAATAGTTTGCGCACCTACTGTTGAAACCGCGTTGTCTACTTCAATATCAAATACGTCAAACGTGATTGATAGGCCATCAACTTGCTCTGGAGAGTATACAAATCCGTAAGTAAAGCTTTCAGCTTCTTCCGCTTGAAGGTTAGCGTTACCACCAACAGTCGTGCGAATTTGTGAGTTCGGCTGCTCATACGTTGCTGGTATACCAGCACATCCAGGTAAGTCTGGGTTTGCTGCTGCACCGCCGTTACATGGATCGGTAAGCGGAGCAAAGCTATCACTGTTACCAGAGAACAATTCATCTAGAGATGGTGCACGGAATGCTTCAGACCACGTACCACGAATGATTAAGTCGTCGTTAACACGCCACTTCAAGCCAACTTTAGAGTTTGTAGTGTCACCGAAGTTGCTGTAGTCCGAGTAACGTGTAGCAAGTTCAAGGTCTAACTGTTCAACAAACTCAAGGTCTGAAAGAAGTGGAATAGCTAGCTCTAGATATGCTTCTTCAACGCTGAACGAACCTTCAGTTGGTTGACGTGCATTACCCGACGTTATACCTGCTGCAATAATTGCATCTGGTTGGTCGTAACCTTCTTGCCAGCGCTTTTCGTATCCAGCAGCAAATGCTAAATAACCTGCTGGTAATTCAAGTACTTCACCCGAGATGTTTGCAGAGTAACTTTCTAGCGATGTGCTCTGCTCATCTTGTGCAGTGAAAGTAATGTAATCAAGCATTTCTTGCGTGATTGTACCTTCACCAAGAGCAGTAGAACCACCAAATAGGTTTAGCGGAGTACAATCGCCAGTACAGTTAGCTGGGTCACCGATTGCAAGCGCAACGCGGTTCATATTAAGAAGACCATCTGTTAACTGGTTTTGAGTGATATCAGCATAAGTGTAGTTTGCATCCCAGTAGAATTCTCTGTCTGCAAATTCAAGAACACCATCAAATCCACCATTAAACTGGAATTGGTCAACGTTCTGTTTGAAGCTACGGAAGCCTGCTTCCATCATACGACGACCAAACAAGAACAATTCACGTGCATTTGGATCTGCATCTAGAACTGATTGGTCTGTAGAAATATCAACACCGTATGGGTTGTATTGGTTGTCAGCAGAAAGAGTAAAGCCTGAATCACCAAATGCCGTACCGATAAACAAAGGTGTAGGTGCTAAAGCCTGTTCTGATTTACGGTTACCGTAGAAACCAGTTACGTTTACACTTAGGTTATCTGTTAACTCGTAACGCGCCTGAGAGTAAATATTTGTTCTTTCTTGTGGCGTAGATAGGTAGTTGAAAGGAGCAAAGTTGAATCGGCTATCTGGCTCAACCCATGGCTCTAAACCACCGGCACTATCACCTTGCTCACTAAAAGACGTTCCAGCTTGATCAAAAGTCCAAAAACGACCTTGAGGCGGCGCAGATGAACCACCGAAACCTTCAGGCGTACCGAAAACTGGAACTGCAGAGATAGCTCGGTCACCAGCAAGTGTCGCTTCTTCTTCTACATAACTAACGTTGAAATAAACGTTACCTTTGTCGTTCGCAGCACCAAAGCCAACATCCCACTGTTCTTTGTTACCGTCGCCTTCGTCATATTGACCGATATAGCCAGAAGCGTGAACGCCTTCGAAATCTTGACGAGTGATGATGTTTACAACACCGGCTACTGCGTCAGAACCATAAACCGCTGAAGCACCATCTTTAAGTACTTCGATACGCTCAATGATTGATGCTGGGATGTTATTTAAATCAACTGAACCTGTTAGACCTGGAGCCCAACGCTTACCGTTTACAAGAACAAGAGTACGGTTTGAGCCGATACCACGAATGTTAATAGTAGTTGTACCATTACCACCGTTGTTGTTGTTTGTGTTGATTGCTGAACCAGCAGATGGGATAGCTTGAAGAACATCACCGATTGAAGTAATACCGAATTTTTCGATATCTACACGTGACATAACCGTTACTGGGTTAGCGCCTTCAATGTCTGTGCGACGGATACGTGAACCGGTTACTTCGATTTTTTCAACAGTATCGGCTGCTTCTTCGGCTTCTTGTGCAGCAACTGCACCAGAAAAACTTATTGTTGAAACCGCGCCGAACGCGCAGGCCAACCTAACTGACTTAGCCAGCTTAGAATTTGTAAACATGTGTTGTCTCCCTGGACCACTAAAACTTGTTTAGTGTGTATTTCTAAAATCGTTTATAACGAATTATTATTAGTAAGGTCAAAGCCTCACTAAGATAATAAACACAACAAGCGTAAACGGTCAACTGAGATCGGGAGAGGAATAATTAAAAGTTCAACTTTTTTTAAGTTTTTTTACTTTTTCTGTAAATGTTTACTTACAATTTACGTAAATATTACAACTAAAGTCTTGAAGCGATTATTTTTCGACCTATACAGGATGAATTGCTAGGGAAGCGCGATAAGTCGCACTTCCCTAGCATTAGGTCTTAAAACGTATAGTTCACACTAAAGCGAACATAACGAGGAGTTTGCCATTGTGTAGGCGTTCCATAGTTAGGATCTACATCTGGGTCTAATGGGTCTTGAGACGATTCACTGTCATAGATTTCATAAACCTCTGTCACTTTATCGTTGTTCAACACGTTAAAGACATCTGCACGAACAACCAATGTTTGATCTTCGCCAATATCAATATTATATGACGCCGAAACATCAATTGAGTAGTAGCTACTTGTGCGACCGCGAGAGCCACGAGGGGCAAGCTCACCACCGGCATAAAATGACTCTGAATCATATGCTTGTGCAAATTTATCAGTCGGGTGATAACCAAATGCATTCACTGGCTTACCGGTCCAGAACTGCAAGTTAGCACCTAACGTTAAGTCTTCGGTAACCGCATAGGCACCGTACATTTTAACTTGATGACGACGATCGTTAGGAAGGTCGCCGTAGGCGCCATCTAACAATCCAGGTTGGTCAAACAATGTTGTCAAGCCTGCGTCATCTTGACCGTTGTCAGAACGCACAAAACCTTCGTTATTACCCCAGTTATGCGACCACGTATAGGCAGCATTGAACATCCAAACGCCGTCCCAAGCACGTTGGAAGGTAAAGTCAACGGCTGCATATTTACGTACTGAATCTGGGTAGCCTAAGTCTTCGGCTGACAAATCCATATAAACCAATTCGCCGTTAGTACCTGGCAATTCAGTGGTACCAATACGCATGTCTACATTGGGGTTAGTTAATACATATTGATGGAAACCGTCCCAAATACCAGAAACGTCACCGTAGCCATTAGCCGCAGCCCATTCGATAACCGCTGCATCAATTGCCATATCTTCAACAGTAGTCGCCAATTCTCGGTAAGTACCTTGAATCGCCATGCTCCACTCGTCGTTCAATTGGAACTGATAACCAGCAATAAATTCATCTGAGTACATTGCATAAATATTTTGATCAACTAATTCAGCTGGAGATTTTGCTTCACCGTTAGCGAAAACATCGTCAGGCTGAGTTTTATCACCGGTAAGATTAGGAATGAATAAAGACTCATCAGCGTATCCGTCAAACTCATAGTATTCTTGCGTATAGGTTTCTGCACCGGCTAAGCGAATGTTCGTGTTGGCTGCAACTGGAAGGTAGTAACGACCGAAACTTGCCCATGCTTTCGTTTCACCATCGCCACGCACATCCCATACCGCACCTAAACGAAGTGCCCAAAGGTTATCAAGTTTTACGAAGGTTTCACCATCTGCATTGAAGTTTTCAAAAGAGTCGTTACGAATACCGGCATTAATCACTAAGTCATCAGTAACCTGCCATTGGTCTTGTACGTAGAATGCAATATTTTCTGAATCGAAATCACCACCAACTTCGTAATCTCTATGACGCACTTGGTAGATTTCTTCGTTAGCTAAATCGTCATCATTTACATAATAAAGATAGTATGCGCCGCCTGAGTTAATCGTATAACTACTTGCTGTTAAGTTTTCGTAATCGTAACCGAAGCGAATTGAGTGGTCGCCAATATACCAGTCAGCATCAATGCGGATAACTTCGCGTTTATCGTCCCCCTGCTCAACAGTAAAACCAGCCCACGTGCTTGTTGGAACAAAAGCACCAGTACTATCGTAAGTAAAGTATGCTACTGGATTAGCATCTAATTCACTGCGCACGGTCCGGTCTTGCTTGTTCACACCGTACTGGGCAGAGATAGAGAAATCATCATTGATGATACTGGTCCATTTAGCCGTGTAGTTCAGGCCACCTTCATCTTCGTAACCAACTCTCGAGTCTGTGGTAAAAACGCCATCAGTCGAATCAAACGTTTGGATTTCGGTTGAACGCTCATCTGAAAATACTGTCACTTCCAATATGTTGTTTTCAGTAGCATACCAATCAACTTTCGCTACCCAAAACGCATCTTCATCGGTTTCTGTAAAACCGTTCTGAACTAAGCCAGTACTGTTTATCTGCTGTTCACCTACGAATTTCTCTTCTACAGAGCGCGGGTTAAACAACGCATAGAAGAATAATTTGTCTTCAATTAGCGCGCCGCTAGCCCACACGTTTGCATCCCACGAATCTTTTTCATCGCCGGTATTATCAATGCGGTAATTGCCGTCAGTTGTTCTTCTGTAAGAACTTTTCTGCTCACGAAGTGCATCAGGCTCCCAGTAAACATTAACGCCAGCTTTAAATTCGTTGCTACCACTTTTAGTTTTAGCGTTAATAACACCGCCAGTTACACGGCCGTATTCCGCTGAGTAACCACCGGTTTTAACTTCAAAGGTTTCGTACATGTCGAAAGGTGGCTCACTTGAACCCACACCCGTTCTAAAGTTAGTAATATTTAGACCATTAATGTAATAACCGTTCTCACCAACTGATGCACCACCAATGGAAGGAAGGTCACCAAACGCTGAGTCACCTTGGGTTGTACCTGGTGCCAATAGCGCAACTGACGTTAAGTTACGAGGAACAGGAACTCTATCAAGGGTAACAGTGTCTACAACGATACCAGTGCTTGAACTTGTTACATCTACCATGGCAATTGTTGAACCAGTTACTTCGATTCGTTCAACATCGTCACCGGCAAGTTTCATGTTTAAGTTAGTTTTACCACTAATACCAACTTTTACAGATTCTTGGATGGTGTTACGAAAGCCGTCTTTCTCAGCAACCACATTGTAGATACCTGGCGGTAACAATGGAAAACGAAAATCGCCGTTAGCATCTGTGGTAACTCAGCAATTATCTGTGTAATCCTAACACCTTATATTTAGGGCTTATTAGCCATTAGGAAAAAATAATTTTCGCGCTATTTGATATATCATCGCTTTTTTTCAAAAAAAATAACTTTTCATGGAACTTTTTCCAAAACCTACGATCAGATCAAACATATTACTTATAATTTAAGTCGTCATTGCCTTTGATACCTAAACAGAAACCCAAAAAGCATCTGAAATTCACGGCACTAAGAGAAAGTTTCTCAAAAATAGTTCGAGCCATACCTGATCCAAGACAGCAGGGAAAGTGTGAATATAGCCAACATGACGCCCTAATGAGCGCTTTTGGTTGTATGTATTTTCAAGACCCTTCATTCTTAGCTTATCAAAGAAGACTAGAAAGCAAATATCAGAGCAGCAATATTAAAACCCTATTTGATGTAAAGCGCATACCCAAAGAAACACAACTGAGAGATATTTTAGATGAAATTCCAACTCACCAATTTACCGATATATTCTCAGACTTGTTTGAACGACTACGTCGACACAACCATTTAAAACAATTTGAACTTCTTTCTGGGGTTTATTTATGTTCAATCGATGGCACTCAGCATCACAGCTCAAAACAAGTAAATTGTGAACATTGTTTACATAAACAACATAGAAACGGGAGTATCACCTACAGTCACAGCGTATTACAGGGAGCTATAATGCACCCATCCCAACGTCAAGTTATCCCCTTGATGCCAGAGATGATAAGAAATGAAGATGGTCATAAAAAGCAGGACTGTGAAACCAATGCAGCTAAACGTTTTATAGGCCAATTAAGAGCAACCCATCCACGGTTAAGGCTAATGATATGCGGTGATGGCTTATTTTCGCATCAACCCATGATAGAAGAAGCCTTAGCACAGGGCATGCATTTTCTGTATGTGGCTAAGCCAGATGACCACACCTATATGATGGAATGGATAGCAGCGTACAAAGACATACCGAGTGTTGAGTTTAAAGATGAAAAAGGGCGAACTCACCGATACCAATGGCAAAACCAAGTTCCGCTTCATGGAGGAGAAAAGGCAATAACAGTTAACTACTTAGCTTATCAGCTAATTAATTCAAAAAAGAAAGTTACCTATAAAAACAGCTGGGTGACAGATGTTGAAGTGACACAAGATAATATTGAACAATTAGTCAGTGGTGGTCGTTGTAGATGGAAAATTGAGAATGAGTGTTTTAACACCTTAAAAAATCAAGGTTATCACATCACGCACAATTTCGGTCATGGGAAAAAGCACCTCAGTGACAACATGTATATCCTGACATTATTGGCATTTTATTTTCACCAAATCTTTGAGCTGACTGATGGCATGTATCAAGCCTGTCGAGAGCGTTATGGTTCAAAAGCCCATATGTGGGAGAACTTTAGAGTCACAGTTCGTTTTTTACTATTTGATGACTGGGAGGGCTTGATGGAAAACCTGTTATCTGATCCAGACATCACGGAGGAAAGTTATTATCGACCCTAAGCTTTAAGTTAAGAAAAATAGAATGCGCTGTGGCGTAGGATTAACGGTGCCTGAAATAAAGTGAAATTAGGTGGAGCAGCTAAATCCATTGAACTTTAGGTTGAAATTTAAGCTAAAAGTCTTAGTTGCCCATTAACATCCCTATTCACCAATAATTGCTGGTGGTAACTGTACGAACTAGACCTGTATCAACATTAGTGATAGTTACAGTAACGCCACTAATTTCTGCACCGCTAATTTCTGCAGTATTACCTTGAATAAAACCATTTGTGTCGTTTGCAAATACTGGTGCCGAAACACCAAGACTGAGCGCTACGGCAAAAGCCGCTGCACTTCTTTTATATTGAAGCATGTATAACTCCCTGGATGTGTGTTTTCGTTAGTCTTAACTTTATTTAAAAAAACCATAAAGATAATCTAAACGATTGTTTTTTATACGGATTTTTATGATTATCCGAAAGTATAATTGACATATGTAAAGGGGATAAAGCAAGCGTAAATGGAAATTTTTACGATGAATGGCATGGGCGTGAAGTAGGGAAATTCCACGCAATCTATTGAGTGGCTTGGCCTTGGGGGGGGTATTAACGAAGTTCCCCATTTGCGACGAATTACATTCGTCGCAAATGCAGAAATGTCGCATTTTTCGTCTATTGTAAATAAAAGCCTAAGCGTCGTTTCACCGATTCAGGCAGTTCTGGAAGTGAACTTTTTGGTAAAAGGAACGTAGCCATGTTGAAAAAGTCTAAAAACACCCTGTTAGATTCCGTCGTTTTCTTCAAATAATGGTGGCCGGATGAGCCGCCCGTTCCTATTTTTGTTCCCAGCATTCGTTGTACCATCATGGCATGGCGATAACGCCACAACGTTAATTGTTCATCAATTTCTGTTAGTGCGGTAATGAGTTGGAAAGGCAGATTAAAAACGGGTTCTTATGAATACTGCTTTATAAATAAAGCCGACAATAATGCTTCATGTGATAAGCGGAATTTACCCTGATTAAGAAGGGCTTCATACGTATCATGATTAAATAGCCCGTCAAAGTTCTCTCTGGTCGATTGCCAGTCTTTAAGCTCTTGTCGACGTTCTACTTCCGACAGAAACGCATTCTTTTCTATGGTTTCTTTGTCATCGTTAAGCATTTCATCTGTTGCATTTCGGTAGTAATCCCAAAAGTGGAAATCCTCGGTTTTAAGTAGTGGCATACGTGCCAACCACTTATCCACTAGTTCAAACAAGCTTGGTTTTTCTTCTAACGCTTCCAATAGGCTGCGATCATCATCACTTAATCGGTTATAAAAACTTTGCTTATCGAAATCGATACGATATTCCCTTTTAAGGCCTAATGAAATTTCAAGCTGTTTAAATTGGATACTTTGAAAGCCTGAGGCGGGAACCAAATAATCTCTGAATGAAAGAAACTGTTGAGGCGTCATGGTTTCCATAATACCTATTTGGTCATTCATCAGCTTTTGAATTTGTATAACACGGTGCAGCCTATGTACTACTGAAGTGAGTTGCTGATCTTTTACTGCTGCTTGATTGAATGTGTCGATAACCGCATTGAGTTCGTGCAACAGTTGCTTAAACCATAGCTCATACACTTGATGCACTACTATAAATAGCATTTCCTCATGAGCAGGTTCACCGTACTTGGTACTTTGAAGCTTTTGTGCGCCAAGTATTTTATCTAACGCTAGGTAATCACCGTAATAGCAGGGTTCTATATTTTTTTTCATGCCGATTATTCTTATCGTCGTTATGGACAGAAGGAAATTCTAACATCGCTAACTCGACATCGACAAAATACAGGCTATAAATTATCTAGGGGCGTTATTAAAAATATACACACCCATAAAAAATAACATCGCGTTAAAATTTTAATTAGGGCAAAAATATGAAGCTTGATGATGACATTCATAATTATTACGAACATCTTGTATTACAACGTGTAACAGAACTTGGGCTGGATAATACTAAAAGTCCTGATTATTTAGCTGACCTATGCTGCTTGGCACTTAACCAAGTTCCTCCACGCTACATTCGCTACGAAGTCGATATGGCATTTTATCTTCCCCAGAGTGAACGAAACCAAATGGAGATGAATGTTACATACGCTATCGACAATGCGATGAAATATTTAAACGACACAGATAAAACGTCGGTAAGCGAGAAAGCAGAGTAACGCCATACAAGGTTGTGTAAGGTCAAAAATACGGGGAGTAAATTGGGTGGCGGGCTCCCAGCCACATCCCGGCACATGAGTCGTCTGCTGCGGCTGCTCCCTTCCAGGCCTGACCGAGTTCACAGAGTATCATTGCGGGAGGACCAAAAGCCCACCATAGAAAGCGAATAAAATGCTAACAGGCGTCAGCAGTCTTAAGCGCGGGGCGCATTATGACTACTTGCCCGATAACTTTCAACCCTTTAACGAAAATCTCTCTTCTGCAATGATGTTTGCCACACGATTTGTGGCTGCTTTTTGGGCATCAGCACGGGTATAAATCTCTTTTAGCGTCGTACCAATATCTTCAATATGCTTGCGTAGCGCTGCGTTTGTGCTCTTTTCCATACGCTGATGGAAGATATCGATAATGCCACCTGCATTAATCACATAATCAGGCGCGTACAAAATACCTCGTTCGACTAACATATCGCCAATTTCTTCACGTGCGAGTTGATTGTTCGCCGCACCAGCGATGACCTTAGCTTTAATCATGGGTAATGTTTGGTCATTAATTGCAGCACCTAATGCACAAGGTGCTAGTACATCAACGTCCAGCCCTAAAATTTCTTCAGGCGCTACCGCCGTAGCACCCAGTTCTGCTACGGCCTTTTCAACACCTTCGGGGAATATATCAGCAACATAGAGCTTTGCACCGGCTGCATGAAGGTGTGACGCAAGGCGATACCCTACATGCCCCATACCTTGAATTGCTACGCTTACCCCCTCTAAGCTGCGATTCAATCCGTGTTCTACACTGGCTTTTAAGCCCACGAACACACCATAAGCGGTAGAGGGTGCTGGATTACCGTCTGGCTGTTCGTCAGCGTAGTGATATTGTGCGTTTACTCCGGCAATGTAATCAGACTGAGTCGCCATGGTTTGTAAATCGGTAACTGAAATGCCCGAGTCTTCTGCGGTAAAATATTTGCCACTTAATGAATCAACGAATTTCCCCATGGCTTCCATCATCGCCGGCGTTTTTTGTTTGCGAGGATCACCAATAATGACTGATTTACCACCGCCCAATGCGATATTAGCCATGGCGGCTTTGTAGGTCATTCCTTTAGAAAGACGGAGTACATCGGTTAGTGCTTCTGCACTGCTTACATAGGGCCACATTCTACAACCACCCAATGCTGGGCCTAGGTTTGTGTTGTGTATGGCAATAATGGCACTTAAGCCTGCTTCTTTATCGTGATAAAAAGCGACATGCTCGTGACTATCAAACTCTATGTGATCGAAAACCGACATACTTTCCCTATTAATAATGTGATGGATTTTGCCCAAGTGTAGCCCAACAACCAGAGGACACGCCTTGCTAAGTTAATGACCGGCCCTCGTAAAGTGAAATACACAAAGTATGAATACTATTTTTCTAGGATATCTATCCTAGAATTTATTTTTCTATATAATAAACATCATAAAAACGACGGAAGCTGCGTTCAATGAAATTAGATAAATTCGATCGTGAGATTTTACGAGTACTTCAACAAGATGCCACTGTCTCTATGGCTGAGTTGAGCCAGAAGGTTGGGTTGTCCCATACCCCCTGTTGGCGACGTGTAAAGCGGATGGAAGCCGATGGCATTATTATTGGTAAAGTCACTCTTTTAAATAGTAAAAAACTCAACCTTGGTGTATCGGTATTCATTTATGTCACGCTTAAAAATCACGATGGTGATTCCCTCACCGATTTTGAAAATGCGGTACAGAGCATTGATGAAATTGTTGAGTGCCACACCACCAGCGGTGAGAAAGACTATTTGCTTAAAGTGATTGTGGAAAGTATTGAAGAATACGAATTTTTACTTAAAACGAAACTGACTCACCTTCCATTAGTTGATCACGTCAGCTCCACCTTCGCGTTAAAACAAGTGAAGAACACCACTGAGCTCCCCATCAAACGACAGTAGGTTTCATTGAAACCTACGCCCTGCTGCCCTTCTTTCTCACGTTATTAAAGCACGCTATCAACCTGATTCTCAGGCAGTGCTTTTTCAAAAGCAGGTAATGCATTGCAATTGTCTGTTATTTTTTGAATAAGCGGATATCGTGTCATATCCACATTAAAGCGATGCGCGTTATAAACCTGCGGTACCAAACACAAGTCAGCCATGGTCACATCAAAGTCAAAGCAGAACTTACCAGCTTGGGTTTGTAGCCGCTTTTCAATGGCATCGAAACTCAGCGTTATCCAATGCGCCGCCCATTTGTTTACACTTTCTTGTTCGGCACTATATTCATTCTTAAGCTGATTGAGTACACGCAAGTTACTTAAAGGTTGAGTGTCACATGCAATATCCTGAGCCAGCGCCCTTACCCTTGCTCGTTCTGTCTTGTGCGATGGTATCAATTGATACGGTGAGGGAAAACGTTCATCTAAGTATTCGATAATGGCTAAAGACTGATTAAGAATAATATCTTCATCATCGTCAACCAAAGTGGGCACTAGCTGAGCGGGGTTTAGCTGTTTATAGGGCGCACTGTGCTGCTGCCCACCTTCATTGACTAAGTGCACAGGCACATATTGATACTCTACACCTTTTAAATTAAGTGCAATTCTTACTCTGTAAGACGCCGTTGAGCGCCAGTAACCATATAAAGTTAAACTCATAAATACCCGCCGCCTTACGTGTGTGTTGTATTACTCATTATAATCATAGCGTAATTTGCTGAGGGCGAGCGTATGGGCCTAACCCTCAGCTTACGTTTATCAAATTTAGCTTAAAGGCTTAATCTGTTGCTCGATAGCACCGAAAATGCTTTGTCCGTTACTATCGAACATTTCTATCCTAATTCGATCGCCAAATTGCATAAAGGGAGTAGTAGGTTTTCCATCCCTGATAGTTTCAATCATGCGCACTTCAGCAATACACGAGTAGCCAAGGCCACCTTCAGCAATGGCTGAGCCGTGGTCAGTACCTTGTTTGTTCGATACGGTACCTGAACCAATAATGGTGCCAGCGCCTAAGTTTCGACTCTTAGCTGCATGTGACACCAGCTTAGCGAAGCTAAATGTCATGTCTTCACCTGCTTGTGGTTTACCGAACAATTCACCGTTGTAGGTGGAACGAAGCGGTAAATGTACTTTCTCTTGTTCCCACGCATCCCCGAGTTCATCGGGTGTTACCGCCACGGGTGAAAAGCTAGAGGCCGGCTTTGACTGAAAGAACCCAAACCCTTTCGCCAACTCACCTGGAATTAAGCCTCTTAGGGATACATCATTCACAAGCATTACCAGTCTAATTCGCTCTGCCGCTTGTGCATCAGTGCAGGCCATCGGAACATCATCGGTAACAACGGCCACCTCACCTTCAAAATCAATGCCCCATTCATCGCTGGGCAGAATAATGTCGTCACAAGGACCGATAAAGTCGTCAGATCCCCCTTGGTACATGAGTGGGTCGCTCCAGAAACTTTCAGGTATTTCAGCGCCTCGCGCTTTTCGTACTAGCTCTACATGGTTTACATACGCACTGCCATCTGCCCACTGGTAAGCGCGCGGTAGGGGTGACTCACAGCGAGTAGCATCAAATTCAATACTTTCTATTACCCCATTATTGAGCTGTTCGTAGCGCATCTGTAATTGCGGAGCAGTAACCTGCCAGCTGTCGAGTGCTTGCTGCATAGTGTGAGCGATATCTTCTACTGAACAGGTACGCGTTAAATCTTTAGATACCAACATTAAACGGCCATCTCGGCTATCGTTCTTATAAGTAGCTAGTTTCATAAATTGGATCCTTACTGTGATCAGCGCTTTTGCGTATATAACATTTATTATTCTTTATGCATCACCCGTAACAAGATGAAAAGTCAGGAGCACACGACAATAATTTTCACTGTAAGCTTGGTTGTACAAAAAAAGGCGGCACTTCTTACTGAAGTACCGCCCTTATTAGCTAAGCAAGGCAACGTAAATTTAACGAAACAGTGAAACCTACATTTTTATTGATGCCTTATTAATACCGTACTCACGTAATTTATTCGCAATCGCGGTATGACTTAATCCTAACTTTCTCGCCAATTGACGCGTACTTGGGTAGAAAGGATAGAGCCGCTTCAGTAGGTCTTTTTCGAATTTTTTCACTTCATCGTCTAATGTACCTTCGAAGTTTTCATCGATAAAGGTCACACTAGGGGCACAACTAGGAAGCTGAATATCTTCTTTGGTTATTTCCTTACCATCTAGCAAAGACAACGCTCTGAACAGTGCATTTTGAAGCTGACGGACATTGCCAGGCCAAGGGTATTGCTGCAAAAAATCAACGCAGGACTTACTTAATTTGGCCGGTCTACGACCCAGCTTCGTACTGTGCTGGGCAATAAACGATTCGGCAAGTGGAACAATATCGTGGCGGCGTTCTTTTAACGATGGCATCACTAAGCTCAATACATTTAAGCGATAATACAATTCTTTGCGAAAACGCCCTTCTTCTACCAGTTGACCTAAGTCGCGACAGGTAGTGCAAATAAATCGAACATCTACCGTAACCGGTTCCGCATCACCTACTCGTCTAAACTCACCGTCTTCTAACACCCGAAGCAGTTTGGCTTGTAGCTGAGAACTCATGTCTGCAATTTCATCAAGTAGCAGTGTGCCACCTCTTGCTTGCTCTAGCAGGCCTTCTTTAGCATTAGGTTGATTAAAAGCACCTTGTGCGTAACCAAATAATTCAGTTTCCGCCACACTATCTGGTAGCGATGCACAATTGAGCGCTAAAAACGCCCCCTCACTGCGGCGACTGGATTGATGACAAGCGCGGGCAATCATTTCTTTACCTGTGCCTGTTTCACCGAAAATAAGAACCGGTGCATCTAGATCAGCAATACGTTTTGCTTCACTCACCACGCGTTTCATTGCCTGAGATTCCACTATGAATCTATCAAAACTGTCAGTGGGCGATTGATGGAATACACTAAACTGCTGGCCTAACCGCATTTCCGATTTTAAAATGACCACCGCTCCGGCCATAATGATGTTGTTGTCGCCATCAGGCACTGTGATAGGTAACATGTCAGCCACATAGTCTTGTTGGATAAACTTTACCTTAGAAGACTGAGCGCGAGGCAGCTTTCCATCCATCCAGCGGGTGAAGTTAAAGCCTTTCACTACTTCGCCTATTTCTACGCCTTCAACATCGTGGACGCTCTGCTCTAACCCAGAGGTTACTGCTTCGTTGCATAACAAGATTTGTCCACGAGCATCAATGGAAAACACCGGATCAGGAAGCGTGCGCAATATGGCAGAAAGCTGAGTTTTTTCTCTTTCACTTGGCATAAAATGCGTCGTTTTAACATCTGAAATACCATCGATGCGACGAATTTTGGGCATTAGATGCTGGAAGTCTGCAAATTCAATATTGGGAAAATTAAGAAAAATTTTACCTGTCTCATCAATCTCAATACCTCTTAGATCGATTTCGTGGGTAACGAGGATATCCAACACATCTTGAGTAATACCCAGTCTGTCCTGACAACTGATTTCTAATCGCATGGGTGTGACTTCACATCTCTTGTAAACTTATATGTACACAATATCACACTTTTACAAAAAGATAACAAGTTAATTATGCCAAATTATCACCTTGAAAGACTGGTTTTTAAAGCGATTCCACGCAGCGAAAGGTGTGAAAACGTTTCCCCTCATCACGCCACGCTGTAACAAAATATTAACTTAAGCCTGCTTTTTGGCGTCGAATAAGGCGGGATATAGCCCGAGTCCTTTCGCTTTATTCACTAGGCTCATAATATCCATGTCGGCCAACTCGAACAGATAATCAAAGTCAGGAAGTATGTAATACAAAGGCTGCATGATATCAATTCTATACGGTGTCCTTAACGCATCTATCGCTTTAAGCGGTTTCCTTATTGCCTCGCCGCTCTCTAATGCATATAGCGTTTCACCCGGTGAAGACAATATGCCTCCACCATAAATTTCCAGCGTTTCTGGATTTGCTTTACTTCGAACTAACCCAAACTCAACCGTAAACCAATAAAGTCGTGCGAGGTAGATTCTGTCCTCTTTGCTAGCCGCTAAGCCAAGCTTTCCGTAGGTATGGGTAAAGTGCGCGAAAGCCGGATTCGTAAGTAAAGGACAATGACCGAAAACCTCATGGAAAATATCGGGCTCTTGTAGGTAATCAAATTCGTCTTTCGAGCGAATAAAGGTTGCGACAGGAAACTGCTTGTTGGCGAGTAATCTAAAAAATTCGCCAAAATTGATGAGCGCGGGAACTTCGGCAGTTTTCCAACCGGTTTGTGCTAATAGTACTTTATCGATATCGGGAAGCTGGGGAATGCGATCATCAGGCAGTGCCAGTAACGATAAGCCTTCCATGTATTGACTACAGGCTCGCGTTTTCAATAACGGAAGCTGCTTGGCGTACAACTCTGCCCAGATTTGATTTTCTTCTTCTGACCAGTTTATAACGCCTTTGTTGCCTGAGGTTTTTGATTGATAAACGCTAGATTTTGCCATAACTGCTTTCGACATATTCCGTGACTGACTTCTGTCAATTAGTCTAATGAAATGCACGCTAACGGGAAGTGTTTACCTATTCTTGCTACACAGCCAAGCCGTAACAACTTATTTACAAAACCTCATAACATAATGCTTTACATACAAAAAACCGCTCTTAAAGAAGAGCGGTTTTGCATTTGTCGGGGCGTCTCTAGCGAATGTATTTTAATCTTACTTAACTACAATCTACTGATTTCTCGGTTAAGTTCAAATTCTCTAGAGGTCACATACGTTTCCATCTTGCGTAGTCGTACTTCCGATTTCTGAAAACGATTACGAATATCGTGAAATGCTTGTTTAGGTGGCTCACCAGACTGCCAAACTTTTGTTTTCACTTCGACCTTATGACGACTATTGCTTGATGTAGAATTTGTATTTTTCCATCCTTTGCCGCGGCTTTGATGCACAGGGCTTTGCTCTTCTGAAGCATCACCTAAAGGCTTCTTATCTAAGATGAACCAGCCCGCTATATAAGCAACAAACATGAATGGACCTGCAAGTAAGAAAAAGCCCGTCACAGCTAGAATTCGCACTAACCAAGTTTCTAAACCAAAGTAGTGCGCTATTCCTGAACATACACCCGCTATTCTGGCGTTGTCTGTATCACGGTATAGCTGCTTGCCGTTTCTCATGCGCGATACCTCCACTCTGGGGCTTCGCTGTCTAAGATAGCCTCAAGGGTTTGAATTCTATCACTCATTTTTTCAGCTTGTTCAGCAAGTGATTGTAATGAAGCTTGCTCTTCAACACTCAACCCTTGATTGACTTGTTTTTTGCTGCGGTAATGCAGAATTAACCAAATCGGCGCCACAAAAATCATAAAAATGACCAAGGGCATTACCAACATTGCAATGATACCTTCATCCATTGTAAATACCTCCAAAAAACCCCGATTAGCCTGCTCAAGGCCCTAACACCAAATACCTGATGCATTGTGCAAAACGCTTAACGTAATGCACTTAGTACGTAAGCAGGCTACCTGTAATTATTATTCTGATGTTGAAGATGAGCTTGTGTCACCTTTCACTCTTGCTTTAAGCGCAGCTAGTTCTTCGTCTATCTTATCGCCTGTTTCTAATTCTGCAAATTCATCATTTAAGGTTTTCTTACCTAGGTCGTAAGCATCTACCTGCGACTCTAAATCGTCAATCTTACGCTCGTATTGTTCAAAGCGCCCCATAGCTGAATCTACTTTTGTACTATCTAGCGTACGTTTCACTTCTAAGCGTGAACTTACCGTTTTTTGACGCATGATAATCGTTTTTTGACGACTCTTCGCATCAGCTAGCTTGTCTTGAAGCTGACCAATTTCATCCTGAAGTTTGCTAATTTGCTGTTCAACAACGGTCAATTCGTTAGTCAGTGTCTCAGCAGCTTCGGCTGATTTCTTTCTTTCCTGCAGTGCTGCGCGGGCTAAATCATCACGGTCTTTGCTTAACGCAAGTTCCGCTTTCATCTGCCAATCGTTGGCGTCTGCTTCATATTTATTAATTTGGCTTACAATTTCCTTTTTGTTCGCCAACGTTTTAGCCGATGCTGAGCGCACCTCTACTAATGTGTCTTCCATTTCCTGAATAATCAACCGGACCATTTTCTCCGGATCTTCCGCTTTATCTAAAAGCGCATTAATATTCGAATTCACAATGTCAGTGAAACGCGAGAAGATACCCATAATAATTACCTCATAGTCGAAAACTGGTTGTACCAAGATAAACTTGTAGTAAGACTATTCAATATGCTTGCCAGTTTTTTGAATTACCCTAACTTGATAATTTTAAAAGATATTCGTTTAGTTTAAATAATGCTCGAACAACAAGTTTTTTTACTCTACACTATTAATTGGTCGAAATGACTAATATTTGAGGGATTTAATGAGTAGGTATCGTCAGCAGGATAATTTGCTAGGCCAAGCGAATAGTTTTTTAGAAGTGCTAGAGCAAATTTCACAAATAGCACCACTGGATAAACCCGTATTGGTAATTGGTGAGCGCGGAACCGGTAAAGAGCTTATAGCAGCCCGTTTACACTTTCTGTCTAAGCGCTGGGATCAAAATTACGTCAAGCTCAATTGTGCCGCGCTTAACGAAAGCTTATTAGAAAGTGAGCTGTTCGGCTATGAAGCTGGCGCATTTACTGGCGCAGCAAAGCGCCGAGAAGGACGCTTTGAGATTGCCCACAATGGCACCCTATTTCTTGATGAGCTGGCGAACACGTCTGGTTTAATCCAAGAAAAATTATTGCGGGTAGTAGAATACGGCGAATTTGAACGTGTGGGCGGGAATAAAACGGTTAAAACCGATGTGCGCTTGGTTGCTGCTACAAACGAAGATTTACCGGCCTTAGCTGACGCTGGAGAGTTCCGTGCTGACTTACTCGACAGGCTCGCCTTCGATGTTATTACCATCCCTCCTTTAAGAGAGCGACGTGAAGATATCATGATGCTTGCTGAAAATTTTGCCATTAGTATGGCAAGAGAAATGGAGATGGAGCTTTTTAGCGGCTTTACCGAAAAAGCAAAACGCACCTTGCTTGATTACGAATGGCCTGGAAATATTCGAGAGCTTAAAAACGTGGTTGAACGTGCGGTTTATAGAACGAACAACCCACATTTACCTGTTCATGATATTGTTCTCGACCCTTTTGAGTCTTTATTCAGACCAACCTCTCGTATTAAAACAAACGACAGAACCTCGAGTACATCTGAAGCAGAACCAACAGTGCCTTCCAATACAGTTGCAGCTAATGTAGAAGGCATAGTCACCAATAGTGAACCTGCGGCAAACTCATCGCCTGCTGTATTACCGTCGTTAAAACCCGAAACGGTTGAATACCCAATTGATTTAAAAGACCGCTCTCAGCAATACGAAATTGACATGATTAAGCAAGCATTGTCCGACAGTCAATTTAATCAGAAGAAGACTGCTGAGAAACTTAGTCTCACTTATCATCAACTTCGAGGTTATCTAAAAAAATACAACCTGTTAGACTCTTCCCCTGAATCGATGGAGTGCTAACTGAATGCCTGTAAAACCGCTTTTTTACGCTGCCTTTACTGTTGTTATGGTAATACTGGTAGCGGCCTGTTCAAAACAAGATGAACATGCATTTTATAATAGCGGTTTGGTGTATTGCTCTGAAAGCAACCCTGTGACGTTTAATCCTCAGTTAGATACGTCTAGCACTACAACCGATGCGTCATCGCATCAGTTGTATGACAGGTTGCTCGATTTCGACCCTGATTCAGGCCGTATTATACCTAGCGTGGCGAGTAGCTGGTTAGTTTCTGATGACGGCTTAACCTACACCTTTCAACTCAGAAAAGACGTTGAATTTCATACCACCAGCTATTTCACGCCTAGCAGAAACTTTAATGCTGATGATGTCATTTTTAGTATTGATAGGTGGCGACTTACCTCACACCCATACCATTACGTATCGGGCGGACGCTACCCGTACTTTGAAAGTTTGGGGTTGGCACAAAATATTGCTTCAGTTGAGCGATTAAACGGGTACAGGGTAGAAATAAAATTAACGCGCAGGGACAGTTCTTTTTTAGCTAATTTAGCCACGGACTTTTCGGTGATGTTGTCACAAGAGTACGGTGAGGCATTGTTACAACAAGGTCTGCCCAATCGAATTGACCAATACCCTATTGGTACAGGCCCGTTTAAATTCGAAAACTACCGCAAAGATCACTACATCCGTTACCAACGTCACCAAACCTATTGGGGTGAACAAAACAATGCGGAACGCTTAATTTACGATATAACGCCGAAGAGCTCGTTGCGTTTGGCTAAGTTAATGACCGGCGAGTGTGATGCGACGGCATTTCCTGCACAAACGGAATTGGAAATTATCCGCTCCCGTGACGACTTATTACTGGCTGAAAAGCCCGGTTTGAATGTTGGTTTTTGGGCATTCAATACCCAGCGCCCTCCCTTCGATAATCCCGATGTACGGCGTGCATTAGCCGCGGCTATTGATAAAAACACGTTATTAGAAGCGGTTTATTTCGACAGTGCTACCCGCGCGAAAACACTGCTACCAGCCGCAAGTTGGGCCTTTCAAAACGATGCGGATGATACGGCTTACAACCCTGTACTAGCAAGAAAGCTACTAGAAAATGCAGGCGTAGAGCCTGGGTTTACCATGACCATATGGGCTATGCCCATTGAGCGTGCTTATAATCCTAACGCGGCCAAAATGGCGGAGCTGATCCAACGATATTTACGGGAAGTGGGCGTTATCGCCACAATCGTTAGTTACGACTGGGCGACATTTAGACGTCACTTGCAAGAAGGCCTACACGACTCTGTATTAATAGGCTGGTCTGCCGATAATGGCGACCCTGATAACTTTTACCGACCGTTACTGAGTTGTGGTGCCATACCTTCTGGTACTAACCGAGCCATGTGGTGTGATAACGATTATGACGAGCTCTTAGATAAAGCCTTGCAGACAGAAGACCTTGAAGCGCGGCGACTAATCTATCAACAGGTAAATAGACTGCTTTACGAGCGATTGCCGTTGGTTCCTATTGCCCACGCTTATCGTTATCAAGCCTATAGAAATGAACTTGAAGGCATGACCATTAACCCCTTTGGCGGTGTTAGATTTGGCGGAGTAGGTAAATCACTGTGATTCAAATATTATCGCGATACGGTGTGTTATTTATCTTAACCCTTTTGGTGTTAACCGCCATGTCATTCTCATTGGTGTATCTATTTCCTGGTGATGTGCTAGAAAACCTTACCGGCATTGTGCCGCAGAATGAGATTCAGCGTGAGGCGCTTATGCGTCAATTTCGCCTAGACCAACCCTATGTAGTACAGTTTTTTTACTATTTATCGTCTTTACTACAAGGCGATTGGGGTTACAGTCTAGCGTCAGGCCTGCCCCTTCGAGAAGAAATTGGTATCGCCATGCCCGCGACTATCGAGCTCAGCACTTATGCGATGCTGATGGCGCTTTTCATTGGTATCCCCTTGGGATATTACGCAGGGCTGAAAAGTTACTCTACTACCGACCACACTATTAATGCATTGAGCATTACCACTTATTCATTTCCCGTGTTCTGGTTGGCACTTATTCTAATCCTGTTTTTTAGCTTACACCTTGATATTGCGCCTTTGTCTGGCCGGCTTAGTTTATTGTTCGATATTGAACCTGTAACTGGCTTTGTGCTTATAGATATTATGCTGGCCGAGGATATCGATCATGGGCTTGCCTACCGAGATGCTATTTCGCACCTTGCTTTGCCTACGCTGGCAATAGGAGCAATAACAACCGCTTCAATGGTGCGAATTACCCGTCGCTCGGTTATTGATGTTATTCACCGCCCGTATATAGTAGCCGCGCGCTCTAGAGGTGTATCTGAATGGCAAATTTTCTTTAGGCATGTTCTTCGCAATGCATTGCTGCCTATATTGCCCTTAATGGCAATCCAAATTACTACGCTCATCACCAATGCCATGATAGTTGAAACCTTATTTTCATGGCCAGGGATTGGTAGCTGGTTAATTCAAGCAATTTATCAACGAGACTTCCCTGCGCTTCGAGTAGGAATGCTGGCGGTATCAACGCTCGTTATTACGTTAACTATTATGGTCGATTTGTTTAACCGCATTATCGATCCTAGCCGAGAAAAGTACGAACGTGCCACAGTTTAGTTTATACGAAGAGGAGTTTCATCCGTCTCCCTGGCAACGCACTTGGGCAGCCTTCCGTGGCAGTCACATTGCGATTGTTGGTCTTATTTTGCTTGGCTTCTTTATCATTTTTTCACTGTTCGCCCCGGTGGTTTCGCCATACAACCCAGCGGAACAAAATATAGATGCGCTACTCATTCCCCCTAGTTGGGAAAGCAGTGGTTCAATAACTCATTTATTTGGCACCGACCCCCTCGGCCGAGATGTTTTCTCTCGTATTATTTACGGCTGCCGCACTACGTTAGGGTCGGGGTTTCTTATGGTAGTGCTAGCCATGCTGATTGGCGTAAGCATAGGTACATTTGCGGGTATGCTACGGGGCGTGCGTTCAAGTATTGTGAACCACTTGCTAGATGCCTTAATGGCCATTCCAACCTTACTTATTGCTATTATTATCGTGGCTATTCTTGGAACAGGGTTGGTCAATAGTATGTGGGCTATTACGCTTGCGCTCATTCCACAATTTGTTCACCGTACACGTACCTTTGTGCGCGCTGAAATGAAAAAAGAATACATTATGGCGTCGAAATTAGACGGCGCGAATAGATGGCAACTATTCGTACACTCTATTCTTCCTAACATGACAGAAATGCTTGTGGTGCAAGGTACTGTGGCACTTTCGATTGCGGTAATTGATGTGTCTGCATTAGGCTTTTTGAATTTAGGAGCGCAGTCACCACTCGCAGAGCTTGGGGCAATTTTGGGCGACGGTCTTGATGTGGCCTACCTCGCCCCTTGGAATGTGGCATTGCCTGGCATTGCGATTTTCTTATTGGTGTTGTCGATAAATATTGTGGGTGACGGTCTACGTTCTGCACTCAGAAAAAGAGTGAGCCACTAATATGCCTATGCTAGACATTAAAAATTTGACCTTAGAAATGGTAGATGGTGACACCACCATCAAGGCGCTCGACAAGGTAAATTTAACCGTTAATACCGGTGAAATTCGCGCTCTGGTGGGAGAGTCTGGCTCGGGGAAAAGTCTAATTGTATCTGCCATCTGTGGCGCCTTGCCCTCGCAGTGGAGAATGACTGCAGATCGCATGAGTTGGAAAGGGGAAAACTTATTAAGCATGTCAAAATATCAGCGCAGAGAAGTCATGCGCCGAGATATTGCTGTTGTATTTCAAAACCCTCAAACTAGCTTAGATCCCTCAGCCACCTTAGGTGAACAACTTGAGGAAAGCATTCCCGACGAATTTGTAGAAGGTTACTGGTTTTGGCAACGTGCGCAACATAGAAAACGCATAGCCATAAGCACTGTACATAAGGTGGGCATAAAGCAACACAGGCATTATTTGAATGCCTATCCCCACCAAATCCCCAGTGATATTGGGCAAAAGTTTATGATAGCCATGGCCTTGGTATCTCAGCCGAAACTATTAATTGCTGATGATCCCACCCGTGGGATGGAGCCAACTACCAAAACACAAATTCTTAAGTTATTTACTCGCTTAAATCAAACCCGTTCGCTAAGTATATTGTTTGTGAGTCACGATTTGCTGGCTATTGCCAGTATGTCCCATTCCATGACCGTGCTTTACGCAGGGCAAACCGTAGAGTCGGGTAAAATGAAGCACATTAAGAAACGCCCGCTTCACCCGTACACCAAAGCATTGTTGGACAGCGCACCGAGCTTCAGGAAGGATTTGCCGCCGAAATCTCAACTTCCTACGCTGGGCGGCTCTATCCCTACGTTGCAGCATTTACCTATTGGGTGCAGGTTAGGGCCACGCTGTCCTCGTGCACAGCGTGCTTGTGTGTCTAGACCTGCAGTAAGGCATATTCACGACCACACCTATAACTGCCATTTCCCGCTGCATATGGAGAAGTTATGACAGATATCATGCAGGTAGATGGATTAACGTTTAGGCATAACGATAAGAAACGTTGGCTAAAAAAGCCTGAGATATTTGAATTAGGGCCTATCGACCTGACAGTGCAACGTGGCGAAACCATTGCGATTATTGGTGAAAACCGCGCAGGTAAGTCATTGTTAGCAAAATTACTAGTGGGCGCTATTCCTGCTGATGAAGGGGTTATTGAGCTTAATAGCCACAAATATTTGGCGAAATACAACCAACACAACAATCAACAAAAACGCACCCACGACATTCGTATGATATTGCAACACAGTAGTGAGTCGATGAACCCTTCTGTGCCCGTGGGAAAAGTGCTCGACGAACCCCTTCGTTTAAACACAGAGTTAACGGAAGCGGAACGTAAATCCCTTATTGAAGAAATGCTGACAAAAGTAGGCTTGCTACGAGAACATTATTATTTCTATCGTCATATGCTGTCTGACGGCCAACAACAGCGTGTATCCCTCGCCCGCGCCATTATATTAAAGCCGAAAGTACTGATTGCCGACGAACCGTTTGCAGCCCTAGATCCGTCTATACGCTCGCAAACGGTAAACCTTATTTTGAAGCTACAACAAGAAATGGGGTTGGCGTTTATTTTCATAAGCCACAATTTGGGAATAGTTCGACATATCGCCGATCGGGTTATTGTGATGGAAAATGGCAATATTGTGGAAGAGGGGAAAACCGAAACGATTTTTCGTTGGCCAGAACATACCATCACTAAGAAGCTGATCTTGGCCTATCAGTCGTTAATTACGAACAATACCATTAGTTAGCTAACGTTGGTTTTTGAAGGTGCTTGGAAATTGATTTGACGCTACGTCATTCAGCGACTCTGACGCCATTTCTTACAACGCCTTTTAACATTGCGCTTTATACCCAAACAAAAAATGCGGCCTAGGCCGCATTTTGTTATTTATATGAGTGAGTCTATATAACCTCGCACTGTCGCCAATTTAAGCAAATTAGCTTAAACATTAACCTACTAGCGCCAGCAAGATACCCGCAGCAACAGCTGAACCAAGTACACCTGCCACATTCGGCCCCATGGCATGCATCAATAAGAAGTTATGAGGGTTAGCTTCAAGTCCAACTTTATTCACAACCCTTGCAGCCATTGGCACTGCCGATACACCAGCAGCACCAATCAGTGGATTAATTTTACCACCACTCATTCGGCTCATTAGCTTAGCCATTAACACGCCTGTTGCAGTACCAATAGCAAACGCTACAGCGCCTAACCCAAGAATACCCAAGGTTTCAACGGTTAAAAATTTCTCGGCAGATAGCTTAGACCCTACCGCTAGCCCTAAGAAAATAGTAACGATGTTAATTAGCTCGTTTTGCGCTGTTTTGCTAAGCCTATCTACTACACCACACTCTTTTAATAAGTTACCAAAGCAAAACATACCCACTAGAGGCGTTGCTGATGGCAAAAATAGGATAGTTAGGAATAGTGTAGCCAGTGGGAAGATAATCTTCTCACGTTGCGATACAGGGCGTAATTGCGCCATTTCTATGGTGCGTTCTTCCTTGCTGGTCAGCGCTTTCATAATTGGAGGCTGAATAATAGGTACCAGCGCCATATATGAATAAGCTGCGACCGCAATAGCCCCTAATAAATCGGGCGCTAATCGAGAGGCCAAAAAGATAGCCGTTGGACCGTCAGCACCGCCAATGATAGCAATCGCACTGGCATCTTTGAGAGTAAACTCAAAGCCTGGGATCATATTAAGCGCAATAGCACCGAACAAGGTCGCAAAAATACCAAACTGCGCAGCCGCGCCTAGCAACAACATTCTAGGGTTTGCAATTAAGGCACTGAAGTCCGTCATTGCGCCCACACCCATAAAGATAAGCAGCGGGAAAACCCCGGTGTCTATACCGATAGCGTAAATGTAATGAAGCAATCCTCCCGCCTCTGAAAACCCAGCTAACGGGATATTGGTTAATAAGGCACCAAACCCAATAGGAATTAACAACAGCGGTTCAAATTTTTTCACAATCGCTAAGAACAGCAACAGGAAACCTACTGCCATCATGATTAACTGGCCTGACTCAAAATGTGCCAGTGCAGTGCTGTCCCACAGCACCATCAACTTATCCATGAATTACCCCAGCGCAATAAGTGGTTGAGCACTGGCTACGGCATCGCCTTCACCCACGAGTACTTCACTAACGGTACCGGAAATAGCAGAGCGAATTTCAGTTTCCATTTTCATGGCTTCTAAAATAATAACCACATCACCTTCGTTCACTACATCGCCAGCACGCACTAGTATTTTAAACACATTACCGGCTAACGGTGCGTTAATGCTTTGTGCACTTTCACTACTGCTAGCAGATGCCGGCTGAGGTGCGGCTGTCGATGGCTGACTTGGGGTTACACTAGATAATTCACCGGATGCTGCTACTTCAACATGGTATACCTTACCTTCAACTTTCACATCGTAGGCCGCCGGTGCGCCGCTAGCAGAAACCGGTGCCGCAGCAGTTGGTGCACTTGATGCAACATCAGATTCAGTGCCGGGTGCAGGTTCAAATGCGTCAGGATTACCGCGATTCTCTAAAAACTTAAGGCCAATTTGCGGGAACAAGGCATAGGTAAGTACATCGTCAATCTTAGTATCTGACAATGTAATGCTTTTCTCTGATGCTAACTTAGTGAGCTCGGTTTCAAGGCTGTCTAGTTCAGGTGCAATATTATCTGCCGGACGACAGGTAATGGGCTGGCCACCATCAAGCACACGCTCTTGTAATTCTTTGTTCACTGGCGCAGCTGTAGCGCCATATTCGCCTTTAAGGACACCTGCCGTTTCTTTGGTGATGCTCTTGTAACGTTCGCCGGTCAGTACGTTTAATACAGACTGCGTACCTACAATTTGCGAGGTTGGCGTAACCAAAGGAATAAAACCTAAGTCTTCACGTACGCGAGGAATTTCTTTTAATACTTCTTCAAACTTATCTTCAGCGCCTTGCTCTTTTAACTGGCTTTCCATGTTGGTTAACATGCCGCCAGGTACTTGAGCGAGCAAGATACGGGCATCAACCCCTTTCAAGCTACCTTCAAATTTACTGTATTTTTTGCGCACGCCACGAAAGTAGCTGGCGATTTCTTCAAGATCCGGCAATGACATGCCCGTATCTCGTTCTGTGCCCTCTACAATAGACACCATGGTTTCCGTTGCGGTATGACCGTAAGTCATACTCATTGAAGATATGGCTGTGTCGAGCATGTCGATGCCGGCATCGATGGCTTTTTGGTAAGTGGCCGTACTCAATCCTGTGGTGGCATGGCACTGCATAGCAATAGGCACACTGACGGTTTCTTTAAGCCCTTTAATAAGTGCTTCACAGTCGTAAGGCTTAAGCAGCCCTGCCATGTCTTTTACACAAATAGAATGAACGCCCATATCTTCAAGTTGCTTAGCCATATCGAGCCACAGTTGAAGATTGTGAACAGGACTTACCGTGTAAGAAATTGTACCTTGGGCATGAGCGCCACTGTCAACAGTCGCTTTAATCGCAGTTTTTAGATTACGCATGTCGTTCATGGCGTCGAAAATACGAAATACATCAACCCCATTCTCATGTGCACGCTCAACAAAACGTGTCACTACATCATCAGCGTAATGGCGATAGCCTAATAAGTTTTGACCTCGCAACAACATCTGTTGCTTCGTATTTGGCATTGCCGCTTTAAGCTGGCGAATGCGATCCCAAGGATCTTCCCCTAAATAGCGAATACAGGAATCAAATGTCGCCCCGCCCCAAGATTCAACAGACCAAAAACCTGCTTTATCAAGTTTTTCGGCAATAGGCAGCATATCTTCTATACGCATACGCGTAGCAAGTAGCGATTGATGGGCATCACGCAAGACTAGCTCGGTTAAGGCCAGTGGCTTAGACATGGTAACTCCTGAATGATTTGTTTAATTAATTTTTATTGGCTTGACGATGAGTATGAACAGCAGCGGTGATAGCAGCAACAACATTACCATCGACACCAGCTTGAACCGCTTTTCTACGAGGTGCAGCATACTGAGGTGCGGCTTCGCCCGGAAATACTTCACAAAACTTTGCAATTAGGTGAATTCCAACGATTAACAATGCCAGGAATGAAAAAACAAATACCATTCCTATTAGCATCAGTGAGCCGGCTTCAAGCAGCAAACTGCTAACTGATTCTGTTTCCATGGTGAACCCTTCAAAAATTTCGTTGTGAATAAGTATCATGCGAGGGTATAAAACACAACAAAAAAGCAAGTAAAATGCATATGCAATCACACTTTATGCTAATAAAAAGCAATAAAATAACTATTTATGCTAAGTGAATGGATATATTTTCACAAAATGTAATTAATGAACTCCTGTGGTTTTCGTGAAATGCATATCAAGTTGTTTAGTGAAATGTTTAGCGTGCATAGCAACAAGGTCTAACTGGAAGTCGTTTTTCTCTTGAGGAGTATAAGAAGATACATTAACCGAACGTCCTTCTTTATCAATCGCCATGAAGGAGATGAAGCAACGATTCGCGACAGTCATCTTACTTTCTGTTGCCTCACCGGAACTAACAGAAACATAGATATGCATACTAGAGGTACCTGTGTGCACTATAGAGGCGGTTAACTTTACCAATTGCCCCACTTTGATTGGTTTAATAAACCGAATGCCGTTGGCCGACACAGTAACGCAATATTCCTTCGACCACTGCGCCGCACAGGCATAGGCCGCTTGATCTATCCACTTCATCACCACACCACCATGAACATTACCACCAAAGTTCACATCGGTAGGCTCAGCGAGAAATTGAAATGTTATTGTTGCAAGTGACATTAGTACTACACCTTCGTAGGGAAACTGCTATTTATAAAGGTTAGTTCATAATTCGAACAGAGGTTAGCGTAAGGCAACGATAGGAGACTAAAGTGTATAGTGGGCTAGAAGTGAATTATGTAGAACTACAAAAGAATAGAAATTTAATAGGCGGAAATAAAAAAACCCACCAGATGGTGGGTTTTCTTATATGGCGCGTGTGGAAGGATTCGAACCTCCGACCGCCTGGTTCGTAGCCAGGTACTCTATCCAGCTGAGCTACACACGCGTAAACTTTTTTACTTTAGGGTATTACCCCCAAAGGTGACGCATTTGAAAGAAGTGGCGCGTGTGGAAGGATTCGAACCTCCGACCGCCTGGTTCGTAGCCAGGTACTCTATCCAGCTGAGCTACACACGCGCAGTAAAACTTTTGTTGACCGTCACACCATCAACGAACAATGGCGGAGAGGGAGGGATTCGAACCCTCGATACCAGTATTAGGTATGGTTCCTTAGCAGGGAACTGGTTTCAGCCACTCACCCACCTCTCCTTAAGTGGTGCCGCATTTTACGGATTCACCGGCCGGAGTCAAACCTTTTTTAGATAAAAATGTTTACTCGCTGTCATTTTGTACGATTCGTACAAAAAACCTGTATTTTGGTTAGGTTATAATCAAATTTTAGCGGATTAATTTAGGAATGCACGCCTTGGCGCAAAATGAACTTTTATATTAAATATCGAAAAATACCTAAATTTTTTTAAATTAATTTAAAAAAAATCCCTATAAACAAAAAAGGCCAGCATAAGCTGACCAATTTTTGTGCAGAGAGTGATTACTCAGCCGTTCCAGGTTGTCCACCTTTCTCAGCTTGAATTCTCATGTAAATCTCTTCACGGTGCACAGAAACTTCTTTTGGTGCATTCACACCAATTCGGACCTGATTCCCTTTAACACCCAGAACAGTGACAGTTACATCATCACCAACCATAAGTGTTTCACCAACTCGACGAGTCAAAATAAGCATTCGCTTGCTCCTGTTCCTTAATACTGAACATTTCCTTAATTACTCCGCCACTCATCGGCACGACCCGACGGTAGCAACAGTGATTCCATGTTTCTGTGTCACTTCAAAAACTCACTGCAAGTTTCAGATTTGATTATAGCTTATCTTCTAACCAAGCGTTAACTGATTCTAACGCTGTGCTTAGATGCTCTGGCTTATCGCCACCCGCTTGAGCCATATCAGGGCGACCTCCCCCTTTTCCGCCAACCTGCGCGGCAATAAAGTTAACCAACTCGCCTGCTTTCACTTTACCGGTAAGGTTTTTCGTCACCCCAGTGATAAGATTGACCTTATCTTCACTTGCCACACCTAATACTACGATGCCTTCGCCAATTCGGTTTTTAATATCATCCATCATTGAACGCAGTGATTTCGCTTCAACACCTTCTAACTTAGCAATAAGTACTTTTACGCCATTTATTTCAATAGCGTTACTAAGCATATCAGCACCTTGCTGACTCGCCAGTTTTTGTGTGGCAGAAGTGAGAGATTTCTCTAGTTCTTTAGTATGAGTTTGTACTGCGACTACCCGTTCAACCAAGTTTTGCGTATCGGTTTTTAACAAACTAGACAGCTCTGCTAGCGTAGCTTGCTGGTCTTGAACATAATGCAGCGCCTGCTCACCAGTAATGGCTTCTATACGACGCACACCTGATGCTATGCCCGCTTCGCTGGTAATTTTGAATAAACCAATATCGCCAGTACGATTAACATGCGTTCCACCACATAGTTCTACAGAGAAAGGTCCCATAGTGACTACACGTACTTTCTCGTCGTACTTTTCACCGAACAACGCCATTGCCCCTGATGCTTTGGCTTCATCTAAATCCATCAGTTGGGTTTTCAACGCATGGTTTGCACGAATTTCTTCGTTAACTCTGCGCTCAACCTGAATAAGCTGAGCGGGTGTTACTGCTTCAAAGTGAGAGAAGTCGAAACGCATACGCTGCGCTTCTACTAATGAACCTTTCTGGGTAACGTGCTCACCTAACGTCTCGCGAAGTGCTGCGTGAAGTAAGTGTGTAGCACTGTGATTCTTCTTCACAGCATCACGGTTTGAGTTATCAATCGCAGAAGTAACTCGCTCACCTTTTGTAATGGTGCCCTTTACCTTACCTTTATGCGCAAAAGCATTACCCATTTTTTGAGTATCGCTAACGATAAACTCGCCATTCGCGACACGAAGTACCCCTTTATCACCAGACTGACCACCACTTTCTGCGTAAAAAGGCGTTTGATCTAAAACCACAACCCCTTCTTGACCGTCTTCTAAACGCTCACAAAACGCATTATCGGCAATAAGCTCTACAATATTTGCTTCGCCTGCAACATCACTGTAACCGGTGAAGGATGTCGCATGGTCTATAGTCAGCGTATTGTTATAATCGGCACCAAAGTTACTGGCTTGTTGCGCACGGGCGCGCTGTGCCTGCATAGCACTTTCAAACCCTTCCACGTCAATTTTAAGGTCGTGTTCGCGGGCAACATCGTTAGTTAAGTCTGTGGGGAAACCGTAAGTGTCATAAAGCTTAAACACCACATCACCTGGAATAGTGTCACCTTCGAGGGTTTCTAGCGTATCGTTTAGCATTGCCATTCCACGGGCTAAGGTTTTGCTGAACTGCTCTTCCTCTACTCGTAATACCTTTTCAACTACCGGTAATTGGTCTACAAGCTCTGGGTAAGCTTCACCCATTTCTTTGCTTAGTGCTGAAGCCAATTTGTAGAAGAAAATATCGCTGGCACCTAGCTGGTAACCATGACGTACAGCACGGCGAATGATACGGCGAAGTACATAGCCTCGGCCTTCATTAGAAGGCATTACGCCATCACAAATCAGGAAGCTACAAGAACGAATGTGATCGGCAATAACCCGTAAAGATTTATTCTCTAAATCTTCGCTGCCTACAATTGTGGCCGCCGCTTGAATCAGGTTTTGGAATAGGTCAATTTCGTAGTTGCTGTGCACATTTTGCAAAATAGCTGAAATACGCTCAAGCCCCATACCGGTATCGATAGACGGCTTAGGCAATGGCTCCATCGTGCCATCAGCTTGCTTGTTGTATTGCATGAATACCAGGTTCCAGATTTCGATAAAACGATCGCCATCTTCTTCTGGAGTTCCTGGAGGCCCGCCCCAAATATGCGCGCCATGGTCGTAAAATATTTCTGAACACGGACCGCATGGCCCTGTGTCACCCATAGACCAGAAGTTATCTGATGTACTGATGCGGATTATCTTTTCTTTAGGAACACCAATGTGGTTTTCCCAAATATCAAAGGCTTCTTCGTCTTCTGAATAAACGGTAACCAGAAGCTTTTCTTTTGGAAGGCCGATTTCTTTTGTTAAGAAATTCCATGCAAACTCAATGGCTTCTTTTTTGAAATAATCACCAAAACTGAAGTTACCTAGCATTTCAAAGAAAGTATGGTGACGGGCGGTATAACCAACGTTTTCTAAATCATTATGCTTACCACCAGCACGAACACAGCGCTGAGAAGAAACCGCACGCGTGTAGCTGCGTTTTTCCGCTCCTAAAAACGTATCTTTAAACTGGTTCATTCCCGCGTTAGTAAAAAGAAGCGTTGGATCATCTGCTGGAACGAGAGACGAGCTAGCCACAGGCTGGTGACCATGACTCTGGAAATAATCTTTAAACTTTTGGCGTAAGTCAGCAGTTGATAATGTCATTGAAAACCTAACTTCCTTAATACATTGAATGAGAATGTGCGGGATTGATGCCACTAGCCGATTAATCCTTAGATTAACCTTTCTAATAAGCGCCTAGCTGTTTATGCATTTCATGCCCTCGCACGGATGTGCGCAACAATACCATGGTTAGCGCTTTTTTGTTAAGCCCATAGCCTGCTCTACTAGTATAAATAAGCCCTTTTATACCCGTTATAAAGGGCATAAATGAATTTTATGCGATTTTTATTCACCTTTGACGGCATATTCAATGTGTTCGCTGTAAAAACCTCGATATTGAAGAAACTGCTTTTGCTTCATCAATAGCTTAAAATCGGTTTCTTTGAAGGGGCCAAATTTTTTGTCTTTAACCCATTTCGCTTTTTCAAACCAGTCAGGTTCTATTTCATCAAGGGCCTGTTCAGCGGCAAGTTCATCCACCCCGTATTGCTGCAAATCGAGTTTAATTTTTCGAGGGCCAGAGCCTTTCATGTACAAAGCACGGGCGCGACTTTCAGCGAACCGCTCGTCACTTTGAATATCCGCCTCCCGAAAGGCTTCCAGTACAGGCATAAACGCCTCACTCTCGATGCCTTTTTGTGAAAGCTTGCGGCAAATCTCTGAAAAGCTATGCTCTCGTCGTGCAAGCATGCGGGTAATCGCGTCGGTAATGAATTTTCTGTCAAATTCTGACATTTTATTAATCGAAACCTTCTTAAAATACTTTTCAATCTCGTTATATTACTATTAATGGTAATCTTTAGCGTCGTTGAACGAAAGTGAATAAAGTAAACGTAAGCATGGAATATAAGGTAAAAGTTGTTAGTGCGGTGTCGGATGTTCCCCAAGCTACATGGGATGCGCTTGCAGAAGGCGAAGGCCCATTTTTACGTTACGACTTTTTAAATGCGCTAGAACAAAGTGCGTGCTGCGATGAAGCGTCAGGCTGGTTCCCGCAACATCTTGTCATTGAACAAGCGCAAACGACTGACCAGGCGGCTATTAACAAGGATGCGTGCCCTTCGTCTGTTGAAAGCACGGTAATAGCCATTATACCCGGCTATTTAAAGACACACAGTTACGGCGAGTACGTGTTTGATCATTCATGGGCAAATGCCTACCACCAGCACGGTATTCCTTATTACCCTAAATGGGTTGCTGCTATTCCTTTTACGCCAGTCTCTGGTTCGCGAATACTAACGCATGAAAAGGCGCCCTTTAGTGACGCGCTTTTAGCCCTTATTTCTCAAGCCGTGCAGTCCATGGGCGAAGAAGCCGTCTCTTCCTGTCATTGGCTATTTACTAATAGCCTCACTCAAGCGTTACTCGCTAATCATTCAGGCTTGCTCACCCGCTACGCCGTTCAATTTCAATGGCACAATTACCAATATACCAATTTCGACAGTTTTTTGAATGCGCTAACATCACGCAAGCGCCGAGACATGAAAAAAACACAGCGAAAGCTTGTTGAACAAGGCATTCGCTACCATCATTTAACCGGCAGTGAAATAACCGATGAGGTCATCGACTTTTTCTTGCAGTGTTATCAAGCAACGTATTTAAAGCGCAGCGGGCATACAGGCTACTTAAACGAGACGTTTTTTCGGCAGTTGCGTAACACCATGGCCAAGAACATGCTTATTGTCACGGCTTACAAACATGACTCTCCTATCGCCAGCGCTTTGTTCTTTTTTGATGATACAGGCTTATATGGCAGATATTGGGGCGCGTTAGAGGAAGTCAGCGGCTTACATTTTGCGTGCTGTTATTTTGAGGGTATTGCTTTTGCGATTGAAAAAAAGCTTCCACTTTTTAACCCTGGCACCCAAGGCGAACATAAAATTCTTCGTGGTTTTGAACCTATTTACTGCCAATCGCAACATGAACTATTTTCGGCCCCCTTTCATGATGCTGTAGCGTCATTTTTACAACAAGAATCAGAACATATTGTGGCGTATTTCAATCAGGCCCAAGATGTTTTACCTTTTAATAACGATATAACACCTACCCTTAAAACGACAAACACCCCTAATCCTTTATTAGCGGTGAATAATCATAATGAGAAAACGATATGAAACAAAAACTACTCGCGCTAGCCATAGCAGCATCGCTGGGCTTAGCAGGCTGTGGTCAGCCAGAACAAAATAAACAACAAGCAGCTGACAAGACGGCGATGGAAGAAGAAATGGGTCAGGCTGAACTCGGTTCATTTGGCGTAGATTTATCTGCCCGAAACGAGGCGGTTAAACCTGGCGATGACTTCTTCATGTACGCTGGCGGTACCTGGTACGACAATTACGAGCTTCCTGCAGATAAAACCCGATTTGGTGCTTTTACTGCCCTAGCCGAGCGCAGTGAAGAGCAGGTTAAAAATATTATTGACGGGTTAATGGAAAAAGAAAACTTGAACGCTGATGAGCAGCTTGTTCATGATTTCTTCGTCTCCTATATGGATGTAGAAACCCTTAATGAAAAAGGCCTTACACCTATTTCTGATGTGTTGTCGTCTATTGATGCTATTGCTTCAACCAAAGATTTGACCGAAGTATTTGGTAAAAGTTGGCTCACCGGTGCTAGCTCTCCTATTGATACTGGCATGTGGTACAACCGTTTAGATCCTAATGAGTACCAGCTTAGCGTTGGTGTTGGTGGCCTTAGCTTACCCGATCGCGATTACTACATTAGCGATCACGAAAGGTTCGTAAAAATTCGTGAAGCTTACCTTGCGCACATTGAACAGATGTTAAACTTTGCAGGCGTTGAAAATGCCGCAGAGGAAGCAGCCACTATTCTTCAACTTGAAACCGAAATAGCAAACATCCAGTGGCCGCGTGAAAAACGCCGCGACCGCGACCTTACATTGAATCAAATTGAACGCAGCAAACTTACCGATGCTTATCCTCAATTTGATTGGGACACTTTTCTAGCACAAACCGGCTTTCAAGCCCCTGAACTTAATATCACCCAACCTGAGCCTATCAAAGATGTCATTGATATTATCAATGAGACCAGCCTTGATGACTGGAAGGCTTACCTGACGTACCACACCATTAAAAACAACGCTGGCTTACTATCGGAAGATATTTATTTAGCCAACTTTGATTTCTATGGTACTACGTTAAGTGGTCAGCAAGAGCCTCGCCCTCGCTGGAAACGTGCAGTAAGCCAGATGTCGAGCACGGAATCTCTAGGGTTTGCTATAGGTAAGATATACGTTACTGAGTACTTCCCAGAAAGCTCGAAAGCGCAAATGGCCGAGCTGGTTGAGAATTTACGTACCGCGCTAGGTGAGCGTATCGATAACCTAGACTGGATGGGAGAGGAAACCAAAGTAAATGCGAAAGAAAAGCTTATGGCGTTTCGCCCTAAAATTGGCTACCCAGACAAATGGCAATCTTTCGATGGACTAACCATTAACAGTGATGATTTGGTGGGGAACGTACGTCACCTAAGAGAATTCTTTAAAGCTGAAGATATCGAAAAAGAACTAGATAAAACCGACCGTGAGCGCTGGGGCATGACCCCGCAACGGGTTAACGCGTATTACAACAGTTCGTTTAATGAAATTGTTTTCCCTGCCGCTATTCTTCAGCCGCCGTTTTTCGATCCTAACGCAGATGCCGCGGTAAACTATGGCGCAATCGGCGCAGTTATTGGTCATGAAATGGGACATGGCTTTGACGATCAGGGCTCTAAGTCTGATGCTAATGGTATTCAGCGCAACTGGTGGACTGACTCAGACCGCGCTGCATTTGAGAAAAAAGCAGATATGTTAGCCGAGCAATACAACCAATATGAGCCGATTGAAGGTAACTTCGTTAATGGCCGTAATAGCTTAGGCGAGAATATTGGTGATGTAGGTGGTTTGTCGATGGCTTATCATGCTTACAAACTAAGCTTAAATGGTGAGGAAGCGCCGGTTATTGATGGCCTAACTGGCGATCAACGTTTCTTCCTTGCATGGGCGCAAGTCTGGCGTGAAAAGCGTACCGAGGAAAGCATGTTAAACCAGCTACGTGGTGGAACGCATGCTCCGGGTCGTTACCGTGCACAAGCCCCACGCAACCACGACGCCTGGTATGAAGCGTTTAACGTGCAACCTGGCGATGACTTGTATCTTCCGCCAGAAGAGCGTGTTCGTATTTGGTAATGTAAGTGGATACCCATGCGGACGCTTTGTCCGTGTGGGCTTCTTTGATGACTGTATTTTTAAATGCCGCTTTCATGATTGAAGGCTTTTAACGTCAACTTCCCGGCGACTTACATGCCGATTTTACTGGTAATAAGACACCGTTTTATTGATATTGTGATAGCACCAATCGTACATAACGCTTAACTGCGTTGCTTGCCTTAGTCACATTTTCCTTAGTATTTTGCCTTTCACCTTCAAGGGCATTACGTAACCAAAAACCATCAATCATGGCTGCGGTAGACAACGCTGCCTCTTTCGCATGCTCTCTAGGGATAAGGTTTGTAAAACTATAAGTTAGGTTGCTTTCTAGTCGTTTGTGGTTAATTCGCTGAAGTCTATGTAAGCCCTCACTATGTAACGACAAAGCCCAAAAGTTTAGCCATGTATTCGTTGCCGACGACTCTTGCTGTTCAACCGAGAAGTTGCTTTCTATAATGGTGTCAATACGCTCTAAATGACTACTAAAACTCCCTTGGAGTTTGAGCTTTTCGAGCAGGTATCGCATAGCGGCTTCAATTAACCCCTGCTTACCGCCGAAATAATGACTAATAATACCGCTTGAAAGACCCGCTTGTTTACTAATTAAACTAATTGTGGCGCTGTGAAACCCGTACTCAGCTATGACCACCAAGGTGGCATCAATTAGCTGCTTCTTTCGAATGGGCTCCATTCCTACTTTTGGCATGTAACTGCTCCATACCGTATGAGCCGCTGCAACGCACTCGAAATGTACGTTACAGCAACCCGTCTTACAGTGAATTAAAACGTTAAACGCGCATTAATGGCAACCGCGCGTGGCGCACCTATCCAAAATGCATTAGGGGCAATGGTAGACGCATAATCTTCATCTAGCACGTTGTTTACGGTTAAGCGAACTTCAAGTTCTTCCATGCCTTGACCTATATTGCTAATGTAACCACCAATATAAAGGTCGCTAACTAAATAGTCATCTACTTCAGCGGTATTGTAAATATCGATGAAACGAGAGTCGACATACTTTGTCGATATACCTGCGAAATAATTGTTTTTACTCCAATCTAGGCTAATAACTGCCATGGTATCTGGCGTACCAATAACCGTATTTCCTTTTACAGCTACCAGTGAAGACTCAGCGTTAGTAGTATCGGCAATAGCGGCTTGTGCGCTAGCCAGTGAGTCATACTGCGTACCCGTGCCACCAATGGTTTCAATGTATTCCGACTCGCTTAACGTTAGTGACGTAAATACAGTAAGGTTATCGGTAATCGCAAAGTCTGCAGACATTTCAAAACCGCTAGACTCAATACCACCCACATTTCTATATCCACCTGCCGCGGCTTCTAAGAAGTCGATACCGCTAGCAGTTTCATTGCTGGTGAATTGAATGCGGTTATTGAACTCGATGGTGTAATAAGTAATATTGGCATTGAATTTAGCACTTGAATAACGAAGACCCACATCAATGTTCTCTGCGGTCTCTGGTTCAATGAAGCGTAAATCCGTGTCGTCGCGCTCAAGTTGTGCATCTTTAATTGAAGCGAAGTTTTCACCGTAACCAGCGAAGAGCTCCAACCCATCTACTGCGATAGGCGCTACAAAACCGGCAGAAAATAGCGTGTCAGAATCTGAATTAACCTCTAAGTTGTTAGCGCTGTCGAAATTATCGTTCTTCGCAATATCAACGTTGAAACGCTTAGCGCCTAGACGTACTTTCGCTACCCCAAAATCAATTTCGTCTTCTACATAATACATTAGGGTATCAACGGGGAAACTGCGGTCATACTGTACCCAGTAAGGCGAGTTATTAAAATCGTACCCAATCGCTGAGTCGGTAATTTTGTGCCAGTCTCGGTACTCATCACGCTCATAATCTTCCCACCACAAACCAAAGCGAAGCGTGTTATCGAATTCGCCTAACTTGGCGTACCAGATACCATCTGCATTAAAACCGATGCGTTCTTTGTTGTAGTGGGTGTGTCGGTATGAACCAACTGGAATTGCACCTTGTTCATGACAGCTTGGATCGTACTCTGCACCCGCGCCACCATAAGGAAAAGTAATTGAGCTTTCGCAGCCAGCAATAGGAGAAAGCTGCATGCCATCGCGGTCGACAAAATAAATATTGCCCAGTGCGCTCCCACCGTAAACCGTATTCCCATTAACCAACTCTGAATGACCTTCAGTGCCGTCATCTTTTACGTCTACAAGGTAAGGCGGTACCCAATCACCACGCCCTTCGTTCTCATGATAATAGGCACTAGTAGAAATATCGACCGCGCCAACAGAGAACTCAGCTTTTAAATAGGCCAATAGGTTTTCCCGTAGCGTAGACCAGCCTCGACGATAAGATTGATCTTGATAAGGAATACCCGTCCACTCACTGGTAAGCTGATCCCAGTCTGGGTTTTGCGCATATTGCTCTAGGCTATAGATACGCTGGTAGTTTTCTTCGTGGGTATCGTCGTACGAGACGTAACCAGTTAACGCAACGTTTTCCACCATAGAGGTAACTTTCAACGCTAGATGGTCACGGGTGTTTTCAGCTACCTGATCCATGAAATCACTGCTTTCTTGCGTAGAAAGACTTATCCATGCATACGTATCTTTTAAGATCTCGCCGGTGTCATAACGCACATAGTATTTAGACGCATCGAACTCACCCGCCGTAACACTTGCAACAAAGCCTTCTTCCTCACTAGGATTGATAGTAGTGAAGTTTAAAGTGCCACCCAGCGCTTCATGAGAGCGAGAAGCAATATCGGACGTGCCTTGCGATACCTCAATGGTTTGTAAGTTTTCGGTATCGATATAGCGGTTTGCTTTAGCACCGCCACCATAGTTAGAGTTGCCGTTGGCAATACCATCTACTGTCATACCGATTTGCTGTTCGTTCAAGTTAACTTGAAAGCCGCGAATAACAATAGAAGTAGACCAATCATCGGCCCCAAAGGTATCCCCTTCGTTAATTAGTACACCCGGTAAGTTATCTACAACAGCAAGCACACTGCTTAAATTAGCTTGTTGCTTTTGCATGTCGTCAGAAGCGGCGTTATTAGCGTATGACACGCTTCGGCCAACAACCGTAATTTCCTCTATTTCATTAGATTTATCTTCGGCTATCGCTTCGGCGTGGCTATTCGATGTGCCTGATAATCCGGCAAGTACACTAAGTGCAATGAGATGGTAACGCGTCATGTGTAATGTTCCCTTTTTAATCGTTTGAGTGTGTTTTACCCAACCACCTTAAAAAGCAGATGTGACAGTTACGTTAAGTTAAATTGAACATTCAATTAATAAAAAGTGACAGGAAATGAAAAAAGCGAAAAAAAAAGCCCTTCATGAGAAGGGCTTTCATTAAATAATCTTATTTAACAGTAAGTTAAGATTGCGATACAGCCTTAAAATTAACTTCTTGGTTAGGTGTTTCCGTCACTTTTTTTTTCGCATAAAGCAATGCATCATGCAGGTTGTCATAAATAACGATGCCTGGATGATTAACACAGATACTCTCTAACACTTCGTTCACAGCGGCATTAGCACCGCAGATCACTAACTGTCTACCAGCCGCTATAGCATCCACAGTCACTGTTTCTACCGCCATTGCTGCAGAGACATCCACAGTAGGCACACGGGTGAAATCTAAGATCATCACCTTCGATCCCGCTTTCACGTTATCTCTTACATGGTGACCTACATCAGCAGCAGCACCAAAGCTTAACGGGCCACCGAAGCTGAAAATAGAGACCTTGCCTTTAAGCGACTCAAGTAATGCATTTTCTTCTGGATCGTTAAGCGACTCTGGAATTTTGCGAAGCTCTTCTAATTGCAAGTGAGCAACTTGGCGCACATAAGCAAGGGCTGCGAATACCACGCCCACACCCACAGCAGTGATAAGGTCAACAAACACAGTGAGTGCAAGTACCAATATCATCAGACCGAAGTCCCAACGAGGCCCCTTATGAGCACGCTTTAAGTAGCTCCAATCGATAATATCTAAGCCCACTTTAACCAAAATACCAGCAAGTACAGCATGAGGAATTTGCGCCGCGAGCGGGCTAAGACCCAACACTATCGCAAGTAAAACCAATGCGTGAACCATACCCGAAATACGGTCTTTACCACCGCTACGAATATTCACAACCGTTCGCATGGTTGCACCGGCACCCGCAATACCACCAATTAAACCCGCTACGGTGTTACCAATACCCTGACCGATTAGCTCTCTATTGCTGTCATGACGAGTACGGGTCATGTTGTCTGCTACCAATGACGTCAACAAACTGTCGATAGCGCCAAGAACTGCAAGAATAAACGCAGCTTCTAAAATTAGTAATGCTGTACCTTGCTCGAATACTGGCATTTGGATGCTTGGTAAGCCCGTAGGAATTTGACCTAAGATAGGTACAGATAACGCCAAGCTTACAAGAGTACCAATGATCAGTGCTGCTAGCGCACCCGGTACATATTTACCTAATGACGCAGGCCATTTGTAGGCAATAATTAATGTACCAATACCTAAGCCTAGCGTTGCAAAATTAATATCTGCAAGTGCTGTGGGTAGATAGCTTAATGCGCCAATAGTGCCACCTGGAGGCTCATGCCCCAACAAGCGGCCTAATTGTAGAATGATAATAATGGCACCAATACCCGACATAAAGCCTGAAATAACAGGGTATGGAACTAGGCGGATATATTCCCCAACTTTTAAGAAGCCGAAGATAATTTGAAAAATACCGGCGAGTATAACTGCGGTAAAGATCAAGCTTGCATCGCCTGAGAGGCTGGCAAACAAACCTGCTAATACAACAACCATAGGCCCTGTAGGCCCAGAGATTTGTGAGGGTGTGCCACCAAACAACGCGGCGAAGAAACCCACCGCAATAGCACCATAAAGGCCGGCCATCGGACCAAGTCCTGAGGCTACCCCTAGCGCTAAGGCTAGCGGCAAGGCAACAATACCGGCGGTTAAACCACCGGTGATGTCACCACGTAAATTACTTACATTTAACTTAAACATGGAATGTTTCCTAAATTCTTATCGCGCAAAAGTGCTTATCGCTTAAGCTGCGCTTCTGCGTGAGATTGATCCATTACCTCAAACTCACCAGACTCGCTGTTGTAGCACAACACTTCGCCACTACCTATATTATAAACCCAACCATGAAGCGTAACGTGTTTGTTCGCAATTTTTGCGGCAACAGCAGGGTGTGTACGTAAATGCTGAATTTGCTGTACCACGTTTTCTTTCGTTACATCTTCTAGGTGATCGTGGGTTAGTTCAGAACAACCACTACGCTCTTTAACAACTTCAGTTGCAGCGCGACAATGGCCCAGCCACTCTTTAACGTGCGGCAATGAAGAAAGCCCTTCTGGCTTTAATGCGCCTTTCATTGCGCCACAATCTGTATGTCCACAAACAACGATATGCGTAACGCCTAGTGCTGCAACAGCAAATTCGATTGAGGCAGTCATACCGCCCGTTTGGTTGCTATGCGGCGGCACGATGTTGCCCGCGTTACGACAGATAAACAATTCACCCGGCTCGGTTTGCGTTACCAAGTTTGGATCTATACGAGAGTCTGAACACGTGATGAAAAGCACTTCTGGGTTCTGACCGTTCGCCAGTTTTTGGAAAGCTGCTTTTTTTCCTGGATAAACTTCTTTCTGGAATTTAGCTACACCTGAAATTACGTGATCCATAAATATCTCCATTGAATAATTATTTTTTTACTGTCTGCACCAGTGTCACCTGATAGATTAATAGTTTAATACACTAGTTCGTGATAGCCTACACCTATCAAGCGTGAGAATTAAAAAAATTAAGGCGACGTAATAACCATGTTACTGAACGGTAAAACTCCATCTATTAACCAAATTCGTTATTTTGTTGCAGTAGCTAAATACTTAAGCTTTCGTCAAGCAGCCACAAGCCTAGGTATTAGTCAGCCTACTTTAACGAGTCAAATTAATGCCCTTGAAAACAGTTTAGATTTAGTCTTATTTGAACGTTCAAGAACTGGCACCTTATTATCGCCTCAAGGCAAAGCGCTACTCGAAGCGGCGGAAGAAGTACTTCAAGCGAATCACCGTTTCAATGAAATAGCACGGGATCTGGCTGAAGGTGAAGTGGTTACTTTCCGCCTTGGTATCCCCCCTACGCTTGGTCCTTACTTGTTGCCCCATATTTTACCCGAATTGCATCAGCGCAAGCCAGGGCTTCGATTCTACGTGCGAGAAGCTGCACCACAGGCACTACAACATGGATTGCTGCACGGTGAATACGACTTAATTATCTCACCACTTTCCAGTGAATATTCGCAGCTTATAACTGAGCCTCTGTTTAACGAACCGCTTAAATTCGTTGTGCCTTCTGATCATAAGCTTGCCGGAAATGCCTTTGTTCGCCCTGAGCAAATTGCTGGAGAAAAAGTACTCACGCTAGAAGATAGACACCACTTTCATCATCAAGTGCAACATATTTGCGATGAAATTGGCGCAGACCTGCAACGAGACTATGAAGGAACAAGCCTAGATACACTGCGACAAATGGTAGTCATGGGTATGGGCGTTGCATTTTTGCCGGGGCTATATATACATTCAGAGTTGCATCACCCTGAAGCACTTCACGTTTGTGAAATAGAGGGTATGCCTATTGAAAGGCAGCACTCCTTGGCATGGAGAAATACCGCCCCGGGGCGCAAGACCTTTAGAGAAATTACCTCTGTGATAAGAGATATTATAGGTAATCGACTTTCCACTGCGGTGGAAGTTATTAACGATTAATCACTTGTCTAGATATTATCGCGAGCTACCCCATGTTCATGACACGATTGATAAAAAAAATGGTATATTTGCGTTAATACATGAACAAAATTCATAAATTATGATTGAACGTCAGCACCTTAAAATAATTAGCGCTATTCATAAACACGGCACCATGACGGAAGCTGCCAAGTCGTTGTTCGTTACTCAGTCAGCGCTTAGTCATTCGATGAAAAAGCTTGAAGCAAGCTTTTCGTTGCCACTGTGGCAAAAGGAAGGGCGAAGGTTAGTGTTAACCCAAGCTGGCAAAAGCCTGGTTGGGCTTTCTCAGCGAGTGCTTCCTCAATTCGAGCATACCGAAGCACAGCTTCGCCGTATGGCGGAAGGCAAGCAAGGTATATTGCGTATTGGAATGGAATGTCACCCTTGCTTCGAATGGTTGTTAAAAGTGGTTGCACCGTTTTTAAAGGCCTTCCCCGATGTAGACGTTGACGTAAGACGGGCCTTTTCATTCGGTGGCTTACAAGCCTTACATGGCTACGACATCGATTTATTACTCACGCCCGACCCATTACATTTAGATACAATAAGTTACACCGGCGTATTAGATTACGAACAAGTATTGGTGATGCATAATGAGCACCCTTTGGCTGAATGCGCCTATATCACACCTGCGCAATTAGCCAATGAAGTGGTGATCACTTATCCGGTAGAAACCAATAGACTGGATATTTTTTCAGGTTTCCTTACCCCTGCTGGGGCAAGCGTGAAACAACACAGAACCATTGAAACCACAGAAATTATTTTGCAAATGGTGGCAGCGGGGCGCGGTGTTACCGCACTACCTAAATGGTTGGTTGATGAAGCGAAAGAATCTGCGGTGTTAACGTATAAGCCCTTAGGTGAAAAGGGCTTACAGAAAACCTTATATTTGGGTCACCGAAAAGAGGTTGACCCAATTGGGTTTGTTGACGAATTTATCTCGTTAGCCAAAGCAACCGTGCGGCCTCAATAAGTACTTATAGGTACTTAAATTTTAAACTGCCCTACCAAATCATTTAACTCAGTTGATACACCGCTAAGCTGGGTTGCTTCAACCGCCAGTTCTTCTGCGTGTTGGCTTGTACGATCGCTTAAACCTGTAATTGCCACCAAAGATTTATGAATATCTTGGGCGACTTCAGTTTGTTGCTCAGTAGCATGGGCAATATGCGTGCTTTGTTCATGCACGGTGCCTATCGCTTGATTGATTTGCTCCAACGAAGTCACCACTTTAGCGGTTTTTTCAACGCCACTTTGAGAAAGGCCCTTGCCTGTTTGCATAACTGAATCAGTTTGCTCTGCCATATGCTGCAAACGCTCTACCATTTTACGGATATCCGTGGTGGACTCTTGCGTACGACTGGCAAGAGAGCGGACTTCATCTGCAACGACAGCAAATCCTCGGCCTTGCTCACCAGCTCGAGCAGCTTCTATGGCAGCATTTAGTGCAAGTAGATTAGTTTGATCAGCAATACTGTTAATAACATCGATTACCGCGCCAATGTTATCCGATTCCTGACTTAACCCACTCACCACTTCCACCCCTTGGTCGATGGCTTCGGCTAAAGAAGTGATTTCAGCCATGGCGTCTTTTGCTTGTTGACTACCTTGAGTAACAATAGCTTCTGCTCGGTTAGCCGCTTCACTAGAGTGCGCCGCATTTGTTGATATTTCCACGACTGTGGCGGCCATTTGAGTAACCGCAGAAGATACATTATCAACTTGGCTTCGCTCTTGATGAATTTCTGCACTGGTACTTTGGGATACGTCTCGTAAATGATCAGCTGCATCGGAAACAGCCTTAGTGTTTAATGCCGTTTCCGTTAACAAACCTCGGAGCTTGTCGGTAAAACGGTTAAATTCTACCGCCAATGCTCCAATTTCATCTTTACTAGTAATGTCTAATCGTTTTGTTAAATCACCGTCGCCACTAGCGATATCCGCCATTGCAACACGCATTTTGGTTAACGGCTGAGTGATTTTTGCACTGGCTACATAAGTGATAAGTGCAATAAGGCAAATAATCGCTAGTGCCACAATAACTGCGGTAGAAATAGCGTTATTAATTGGTGCCGCTATAATACTCGCGGGGATCAAAATACCTAACGACCAATCCATCGTAGGGTTATCAAGCTTAGCGTGCCTGAATATCGCCACGTATTCTTCACCTTGCCATATTACTGACACTTGCCCTGATGATGTCGACGCTATCTTTCTCGACAAGGCACTAAAACCCTTAGTATCACTAAATACTGAATCAAATGACGTTAACGACGAGCTCAGCGGGAGCGGTGTGGTTTGCTTTGGAAAGTAAACAATGTTTTGGTTCTCATCCAGTAGGAACGCAGTACCTTGACCTTCAAACCGAATATTGTCGATAACCGACCCTATGGTACTGATAAGAATATCAATGCCACCTACGCCTATCAGCCTACCGTTTTGATAAACAGGTGATTGTACTACCGCTGACACACTGCCATCCTGCGAATCTACCGCGGGAGGGGTAACGTAAAGCTCTCCCTTGCTTACCGCCGTTTGGAACCAGGGTCGTTTAGATGCAAAGTAGCCTTTATTCACATCTCCAGCATCAGGGCCGCTTTCATCAACCCCAACACGCCCTTGCTCAAAAAAGTACTCACTGGTAGCGGCAGATGCAAAAAAAGCCGACTTAATATTAGTGTCTTGGCTACTTATATTGTCAAAAACAGTGTAAACAGTGGCGGCGTCAGACAGTTGGGCTTCACTGGCACCACGACGGGTGTGTTGTATAAAGAAATCTTTAAGAAAAGGGTTACTTAAAAAGGTTTTGGCTACACCACCATAGAGGGAAAAAAAAGCTTCCACTGAATCGGCTTCGTTAGCCACTAGTGCTGCAACTTCTTGTTCTACTTGGTGCCTCGTACTATCACCAACTATATTCACCAAAAAGAACGCGGTGATAAGCAACATAACTGCAATGCTTCCCCCCACGATCAACATAAACTTCTTCTGAAGGGACAATGAACTCATGATTACTACTCTATTTGTTTTTTTATTTTAGTCGCGCGCAATAGATAATGAACATCTGGCGCTTAATATCGTCCACTCTCTTAAAATAGTAAAAGGCGCTCCCTTCCACTTTACTCATAATAATCAGTGCATTATTACTTTCCAATACAAGCGAGTCGATTTCAACTCATATTTAACGCAAAAAGCCAATTCAACTAAAGTTTAAAAAACAGATTAGATATTTTTGTTTATTTTGCACACAAGTTAGCTTTAAGTGGTTAAATTTACTGCAATCAATGAAGGGAAGTCGATACAAAAAGCTGTAAGCTGTAAGCTGTGATGTCAGTAAGAAATGCTACAGTGAATAAAACACTGATAGAGAATAAAGCCAACAGAGAATGAGATGCTGAAAACTGATTAGAGTAATAACAGAAGATAGGTCTTCGAAAATTTCCAAAATTTTTAAACTATTTCGAAACGACTTCAAGACTCTTTTAAAAATACAAGATGAACAATACAGCCACGACCAAATACATCATGGCTGTATGCGGAAAAACATAAGGGTTACGGCTTATGCCACCCCAATAACAAGTTATTGGCCGGCATCTTATGTATTTCACGCAGCACTAAGTCATTACTCCATGCTGTCAGCTCGCTGATATCACGATAGCCACCATATCCACGTTCGATAAGTGATTCATGAAATACTCTGTTACTTTCAGAAGAGAATTCGCCGCCAATAGTAAAGGGGCCATATTGACAAAAAACACCACCCGAAGGTAAGTATTCACTTACTGATTTCATCAACAGTTCAGCTTCATGACGCTGCATAATGTGGGCGGTATTAGCACTGTAGATACCTTGAATGGGTAGCGATGGAAAGCTGTCTTTACCTATAGTTAACGCCACGGGCTTTGTGACATTGGGTAACGAAGCTTCTTCTAACCAGGCTATAATACCTTCATGATAGTCAGGTTGGTCGCTACAATACCATTGCAAATGCGGCAAGTTTTCAGCGAAATATACCGCGTGCTGACCTGTCCCACTGCCAACTTCTAATACGCCTTTACAATTAGCAAACGTGCGATTAAGCACAGCTAAGATTGGCGCTTTATTGTTTTCGCACGCTTGGCTAAACGGCTTTGAGAACGACTCAGTCATGTAAATTAGGCCCCAACCATTTCTCAGCTTCTTCCAGTATCCAACCTTTGCGCGTGGCATAGTCTTCCACTTGGTCTTTTTGTATTTTAGCCACGGCAAAGTATTTACTTTGAGGGTGGGAGAAATACCAACCCGACACCGCCGCACCTGGCCACATGGCGTAGCTTTCGGTTAGTTTCATGCCGGTGTGTTGTTCCGCCGATAATAAATCCCAGATAAGCTGCTTCTCGGTATGCTCTGGGCACGCGGCATAACCTGGCGCAGGGCGAATACCTTGGTACTTTTCACGAATAAGGTCGTCATTGGTTAAGTTTTCACTCTCGGCATAGCCCCAATACACTTTACGCACTTGTTCGTGAAGGTATTCGGCAAATGCTTCGGCTAACCTATCGGCCACGGCTTTCACCATAATACCGTTGTAGTCATCACCAGCTTTAATGAAGCTATCGGCTAGCTCATCTTCACCTATTCCGCCTGTCACTGCGAAAGCACCGATATAATCATTAATACCTGATGATTTCTCTGCAACATAATCGGCTAAGCAGTAGTTAGCAAATTTATCTTTTAAGGTTTGTTGACGAAGATGATGCGCTACACCTTGCACTTCTGAGCGCGACTCATCGGTATACACTTCAATATCATCATCTACGCGGTTGGCAGGAAATAAGCCAATAACCCCTTTAGCGGCTAATGAGTTGTTAGCAATAATGTTATCTAGCATCTCATTAGCATCGGCGAATAAGGATCTTGCTTCTTCCCCAACGACTTCATCTTCTAAAATTCGTGGGTATTTACCAGCCAAAGACCAGGTTAGGAAGAAGGGCGTCCAGTCGATATACGGACGCAGCGTAGCAATATCTACATCCACTGGCGTTACGCCTAATTTTTTAGGGGTTACCGGTGCTTCTGTAAAATCTGGCGTGAAGGCATTAGCTCGCGCTTGCGCTAAGGTCACAGGCTTACTTCGAGGCTTCTTACGAGCATGCTGATCGCGTACTTTGTCGTATTCTTTTGCCAGTTCTTCGGCGTAAATATCTCGAGAGCCACGATTAAGTAGTTTTTGACACACGCCAACAGCGCGACTCGCATTGGGTACGTAAACCACAGGCGCATGATAGTTTTGCTCTATCTTCACCGCAGTGTGTGCTTTGGAAGTAGTTGCGCCGCCAATTAATAACGGTAAGTCGAAGCCTTGACGCTCCATCTCTTTTGCCACATGCACCATTTCATCAAGTGAAGGGGTAATAAGGCCAGAAAGGCCAATCATATCTACGTTTTCATCTTTTGCCACTTGCAAGATAGTGGCAGCGGGCACCATCACCCCAAGATCAATCACTTCAAAGTTATTACATTGAAGTACAACGCCTACAATGTTTTTACCAATGTCGTGAACGTCGCCTTTCACGGTAGCAAGCAATATTTTGCCATTGCTCTTAGTACCATCGGATTTTTCGGCTTCAATGTAAGGCTGTAAATGAGCCACGGCTTTTTTCATTACCCGCGCCGATTTTACAACTTGAGGCAAGAACATTTTGCCTTCACCAAACAAGTCGCCAACAATGTTCATGCCGTCCATCAACGGCCCTTCAATTACGTGTAGCGGGCGCTCGGCTTGAAGGCGGGCTTCTTCAGTATCATCAATGATGTAATCGGTAATGCCTTTTACAAGCGCATGGGCCAAACGTTTATTCACGTCTTGCTCTCGCCAGCTTAAATCTTCTTTTGCCGCTGCTTTACCGTCGCCTTGATAGTTAGGGGCAATATCAAGCAAACGCTCCGTAGAGTCACTACGGCGGTTAAGAATGACATCTTCTACCGCTTCGCGAAGCTCCTTTGGTATTTCATCATAAACTTCAAGCTGCCCCGCATTCACAATAGCCATATCCATACCAGCACGAATGGCGTGATACAAAAACACCGAGTGCATCGCTTCGCGAACAGGGTTGTTACCTCTAAACGAGAACGATATATTAGAAAGCCCCCCCGAGATATGCGCATAAGGGCAAAGCTCACGAATTTTTCGGGTTGCTTCTATGAAGTCTACGGCGTAGTTATCGTGCTCTTCTATACCCGTTGCTACCGCAAAGATATTCGGGTCAAAGATAATGTCTTCTGGCGGAAAGCCGATAGACTCTGTCAGTAATTTATAACTGCGCTGACAAATCTCTACTTTTCGAGCTTGCGTATCGGCTTGGCCTTTTTCGTCAAAAGCCATGACTACCGTGGCAGCACCATAACGTTTGATTTTTTGTGCTTGGGCAAGAAAGCTTTCTTCGCCTTCTTTAAGGCTGATTGAGTTTACAATCGCCTTGCCTTGCACACATTTTAGCCCCGCTTCAATCACTTCCCATTTTGATGAGTCAATCATAATAGGAACCCGACTGATATCGGGCTCGGACGCAATCAGGTTTAAAAAGGTAACCATGGCCTGCTTGGAATCAAGCATGGCCTCGTCCATATTGATATCGATAATTTGCGCGCCGCTTTCCACTTGCTGGCGGGCAACATCAAGAGCCGTTTCATAATCGCCTTCAAGAATAAGACGCTTGAAACGTGCTGAACCGGTAACGTTAGTACGTTCACCAATATTAATAAATGTAGAAAATTGTGCGCTCACGCTGCCTCCTAATGTACAAACGGCTCAAGGCCAGACAAACGCATTTTGGGTTCGAACTTAGGCACTTTTCTTGGTGCTATGCTGCTTACCGCCTCGGCAATAGCACGAATATGTTCTGGCGTACTGCCACAGCAGCCGCCCACAATATTCACTAAACCTGATGCTGCCCATTCTTTGATATGCTCGGCCATTTCAGGCGCTTCTAAATCATATTCGCCAAACTCGTTGGGTAAACCCGCATTGGGGTGAGCAGAGACAAGGCACTCGCTAATAGTTGAGACTTCTTCAACATATTGGCGTAACAAGTCAGGCCCCAAAGCGCAATTTAAGCCAAACGAAAACGGGCTAATGTGGCGCATTGAATAATAAAAGGCTTCAGAGGTTTGCCCCGAAAGCGTTCTGCCTGAGGCATCGGTAATGGTGCCTGAAATCATCACTGGCAAATACTTACCTAGTTTTTCGAACACGGTTTCCACGGCGAAAGCTGCCGCTTTAGCATTTAGCGTATCGAAAATGGTTTCAAGCATAATCAAATCTACGCCGCCTTCGATTAGCGCTTCGGTAGACTCTGTATAGGCTTCTACTAAGGCGTCGAAAGTCACGTTGCGCTTACCTGGGTCGTTAACATCAGGAGAGATAGACGCAGTACGATTCGTTGGGCCTAATACACCAGCGACAAATCTGGGTTTATCAGGGGTTTTCGCTGTGAACTCATCAGCGGCTTTTCTGGCTAATTTAGCGGCAGCAATATTGATGTCTCTAGACTGCGCTTCCATGTCGTAATCGGCCATGGCTATTGTGGTAGCATTAAACGTATTGGTCTCAACGATATCGGCGCCAGCTTCAAAGTAATCACAATGAATTTGATAAATAATATCCGGCTGTGTAATGGCTAAAAGGTCGTTGTTGCCTTTCACATCACAGTGCCAATCGGCAAACTGGGTACCACGGTAATCTTCTTCTTCCAGCTTATGCTGCTGGATCATGGTTCCCATCGCACCATCTAATACAAGAATACGTTGTTGTGCAGCGCGTAGCAGTGTTGCTTGGGCGCTAGAAACTGGATGTTGACTCACGCGTTACCTCTTTGGCTGTGATTTTTCAGCTAACTGATTTAAGTCATATGGCGTTGTTTGGTAAACATAGTAGTTTAACCAGTTCGTAAAAAACAGACTCCCGTGGGAGCGCCATCTGACGATAGGTGGCTTGGTCGGATCGTTATCCGTAAAATAGTTTTTGGGTATAGACGGTGTCTGCCCTGCCTTTACGTCTCTAAAATATTCATCGCCAAGGGTATCAGCATCGTATTCTGGATGCCCCGTAACAAACACCATGCGCTTATCTTCTGAGGCGACAATATAAGCGCCTACTTCTTCAGACTCTGCCACCACATGCAGTCCATCTACACTATTGTAATTCGCGGTATCGATATGACCATAGCGAGAATGAGGCGCATAGAATACCGGGTCGAAGCCACGCAATAATTCATTATGGGGGTCGTTTACTTTGTGCTCGAACACGCCTGAAAATTTTTCTTTGCGCAGCGTGCGGGTAAAGTTATAAAAATGGTACATAGCAGCATGTGCAGCCCAGCATAAATATAGCGTGGAGTTAACGTGACGCTGTGCCCATTCTAAAATGGTAGTCATGGTATCCCAGTACTTTACGTCTTCGTATTTCAACAATGCTAGAGGAGCACCAGTCACGATAAGCCCATCGTACTTTTTGTCTGCCACTTGTGAAAAGTCGTGATAGAAAGCATCCATGTGAGACTGAGGGGTATTTTTGGGTGCCTGACTATCGATGCGAATAAAATCTACATCAATTTGAAGTGGCGTGTTGGAAAGTAATCTCAACAGCTGTACTTCAGTCTCAATTTTATTAGGCATCAAGTTTAAGATACCCACTTTAAGAGGACGTATATCCTGATTCGCCGCCCTATTGCTCTCCATGGTGAAGATGTTTTCGCCCAACAACACATTCTGCGCAGGCAGTTGTTCTGGTATACGAATTGGCATAGAAGGCTCCAGTCATAAGTTACTATGACTGTATTGTGGCAATTACCACACAGATGTCAACATCTTTACGTCTAGACGTCTAAACGGACGTTTAATTACATTACCCAGAAGGGGATTGTTTGTGTACCATAAATAACATTTCTGCTTCGGCACGAGGAATATCACAAGCCTCCATCACTTCCTCGATACTAGCGCCTTGCTTTACTAACTCGGCCGCTCGCTGATAAAGCCTTAGGGAGGGATCCTGGAGTTTTAGTTCACGAATCTGATTTTCGAAGTCATCTTGTTTAGTTTGAAGGGCTTGTAGATGGCGAGTGACCACTAAGCTTCTGGTTTGTGCTTCATTTTGTTGATGACCAAAATCTCGAATTTGGGTATCCATGTCATCGGTTCTACGCGTTACCAGGTCTTGCAGTTCGCTTAATGCCGCATGTGTTTTTCGCTCTTTAAACGTCAGCCATATTGCAAAAACACCAAGTGCTATCACAAGCGCAAGCAATATAAGTTCGTTGATTGTTGGAGCAATAAACTGCAGATCCATATGCGAAGAAGCCTTAATTCGTACCTATGTAAACCGGAAATAAAAAAGGCAGATAACTTAGTTACCTGCCCTTTAGACGTGTAGGTTGACTAAATTGAACTTAGTTCATCCCACTCTTCGTCACTTAAAAGCTTGTTTAAATCCACGAGAATAAGAAGCTCACCGTCTCGGTTGCTTACACCTTGGATAAACTTAGCACTTTCTTCAGTACCCACGTTTGGCGCACTGTCAATTTCAGACGAGCGAAGGTAAACCACCTCAGCCACGCTATCAACAAGTATACCCACGACTTGTTCATCAGACTCGATGATCACAATACGGGTATTGTCCGTTATTTCTGTTGGTGGTAATCCAAAACGTGCACGTGTATCTATGACCGTAACAACATTACCACGTAGGTTAATGATACCTAGTACGTAGTCAGGTGCGCCGGGTACAGGTGCAATTTCAGTGTAACGCAATACCTCTTGTACTTGCATTACGTTAATACCGTATGTTTCCTCACCTAAGCGGTATGTCACCCATTGAAGGACTTCATCGTTACTATCGGTGGTATTACTGTTCGTTCTTTCGTCGCTCATGAACCTGGCTCCCAATACTCGGTGTCTGGTCGTTACTGCCTAAGCCTTTGTTAAGCATAGATATTAATTCGTTAACGTCAATTAACGCGCACATTTTCTCTTTAACCATCCCCGCTAACCAGGGACGCTTACCGGTAGACTCACGCCATTTGACGTCAGCTTTTGCCAAGGTGACCGTGTTAACCAGTTTCTCACTGGCCAATCCCCACGAACTATCCCCTAACATAATAAGATATCGGTAGTTCAATGACTCTGCGAGACTCTCATCATACTTTTCTGGCATGACCCATCTTGCAGAATCTACAACGCTAAGCTTCTCTTCGCGATGTATCATTACCCCCATGAACCAATCCGGCTTCCCAAATAGAGGGCCTATCTTTTCAATCTGATGTATACCACCTAGGGTGGTTAATGGCACTGCTAATGTTAACCCTGCCACTTCAAAAAATAATGCCTGAAAATTATTTTCGAGGCTGTCGACCAACAATGCTTTTTCTAAAGGTTGCTCCTCTTCTGAAGAGGCATCGACTGATTCAGCAGTCTCATTATCTATTTCATTGTAGTCGCTTTTTTCGTATTGCGTAGTTTCTTCGACATCTTTGCCTGTGCTAGATGACACTGCTTCAATAATGGCTTCTTCAACCACTACTTGTTCAGTGGTAGGTGCTTCATCAAATGTGGCTTCTTCGGCTAACGTTTGCACCGCTTGCTCAAGCAATTTTGCCGTTCGCGCAGTCACGTCTGCCGGATCATCTGGCTCTTTTAATAGGCTATCGAGATAAGCCTCTACAACGTCTTCCCGTGCAAAAGGTCCTTGATTGCTCATCTAACTTTACTTCTCCAAAACCTCAAGTAACTTGCTATAAGCCGTTACCCCTCGGGTTTTCGGGTATGCTGCGGAAATTGGCAACTGTACTAAACTCGCATCTCTAAAATGCGTATCTACGGGAATTACACCTTGCCAAACCCGCTCTCCATAATCGCTCATTAAACGCTTTCTAGATTCAAGCGCCGCGTTAGTGCGTTTGTCGAACATAGTAGGAATAATCACAGTGTCAAAAGACTTTTGAAGAGAGCGCCCCATTATTTCCATAGTGCGTATCATTCTGTCTAAGCCTTTCAGCGCCAAATACTCTGTTTGTGTCGGCACTATCACTTTATTGCATGCTGCCAATGCGTTGACCATAAGTACACCAAGTACTGGCGGACAATCAATAATGACCACATCAAATTCTTTCTCTACTTTGGCCAGCGCTTTTTTTAGCACTAAGCCCATTCCTTGCTCGCTACCCATTGTTCTGTCTAATGTGGCTAGCGCCATGGTAGCGGGCAAAACGTACAAATTATCTAGCTTAGTTGGACACAAACAGTCCATGACCATATCGGCAGTAATTTCAGAAGACTTAATAAAAATGTCGTAGACAGATTGACTGAGTAACTCTGCGTCTATGCCAAAATAGTAACTCAATGAGGCGTGGGGATCGGTGTCGACCATCAATACCCGCTTCCCGCGTTGAGCTAACAAACCACCTAAGGTTACTGTTGTTGTTGTTTTACCAACTCCGCCTTTCTGGTTTGCAACTGTCCACACCTTCATCGTTTTAATTCCCAGCTTATATTTACTTGGGTTGTCATTCACTCACAGGCAATACTATCGCTGCGCTTAGGCTATGTCATTTCGGTTAAGATACAGCTGCTCATATCATCTATATCAATACTGTTAACCGATATGTTTGCAACAGCTACCGCTTGAGGCATGCCATAAACAACACATGAATCCTGATCTTGCGCCCAAATAGTGGCACCGTTGTCTTTCATCAACCGGCAACCTTCTCGCCCATCTGCACCCATACCAGTTAATATAATACCCAATAAATCGCCACCATAAGCTTTGGCCAGCGAACCGAAGGTTAAATCAACACTCGGCTTATAGTTTATTTTATCAGACGGGTTAGCGTCGGTAATTACTACTTTCTTATGAGAGCCTGAACTCTCTATCAACATTTGTTTACCGCCGGGCGCTAAATAAGCGCAACCTGGTTTCAATATGTCACCATGTTCAGCTTCTTTAACCGCAATATCGCAATGTGAATTAAGTCGCTGTGCGAATGCGTTAGTAAAAGTGCCTGGCATATGTTGCACCAACACAATTGGATAAGGAAAGTCTGATGGCAGTGCTACCAGTATCTTCTGCAATGCCACTGGTCCACCCGTAGATGCTCCAATTGCTAAACACTTATACCTTTTACCAGAAGCCTTAATCGAGGAAACGGTGGGCTGCCTCGTGGCATCTTTCCTTCCGCTAAGTAGATTAGAACTCTTGAAAAACGCTGGTTTCGGCGCGTTATCAGGAAACTTCCTACTTTCAATACGCTTTAATACAGGGCGTTTTATACCGACACCACGCCGTGCAATCAATCTTACTTTTGTACACAGCAGTCGTGCTGCGTCTTTACGGTCTTGGGCGATATCTTCGAATTTCTTTGGTAGAAAATCTAATGCTCCGGCTTCTAACGCATCTAGGGTCGCTTGTGCACCATGGTGCGTAAGCGACGAAAACATCAAAATAGGCACGGGCCGTTTTTCCATAATGGCTTTTACCGCTGAAATGCCATCCATTATCGGCATTTCCACATCCATTGTGACTACATCAGGTAGCAGTGTATCTATTTTATCTAGTGCATCTTGCCCGTTACGAGCTTCACCAATAACTTCAAGCTCTCTGTCATCGTCGAGAATCTCGCGAACTCGACGACGATAAAAAGTAGAATCGTCCACGACCAGGACTTTAAAGACCATGGATGTTAATTTCCTATTTGTTACGCCGTTTTACTTTAAGGGCTTTTTAGCATAACGCTTCAGTAAGCTAGGAACATCTAAGATGAGTGCAATTCCACCGTCGGATGTGATAGTTGCTCCCGCCATACCTGGCGTTCCTTGTAATAAGGCATCTAATGGTTTTATCACCACTTCTTCTTGGCCTATTAGCGCATCAACAACAAATCCAACTTGCTGGGTGCCTATTTGAACCACGACGACGTGACCTTTTTCTTTGCTTATATTTTTAGGTCCGCGGATCAACCATTCTCCGAGGAAGAACAGTGGTATCGCTTTAGAACGAACTATCATGGTTAATTGGCCATCAACCGTATTGGTTTTCTTGATGTCCATATTGATAATTTCGTTGACCGCACCTAACGGTAACGCGAACGTTTGTTTCCCAACCACAATCATTAGGGTCGGTAATATTGCAAGCGTGAGTGGGACTTTAATATCGAGTCGAGTACCTTTCCCAAGCTGGGAATCAATATTAATAGTACCGTTAAGCTGGTTAATTTTTGTTTTAACCACATCCATGCCTACACCACGGCCCGAGATATCACTAATCTCAGTTTTCGTTGAGAAACCAGGTGCAAAAATAAGATTGAACGCTTCAACATCAGACATACGCGCAGCCGCATCGGCGTCTAAAACACCTCGGCTTATAGCAATCTCTTTCAGTTTTTCAGCATCCATCCCCTTACCATCATCTTCAATGGTAAGTAAGATATGGTCACCTTCCTGAGAAGCCGATAATCTCACGGTCCCCATTCGGGTTTTACCTGTAGCAGCACGGTCATCAGGCATTTCAATACCATGATCCACTGAGTTTCTTACTAAGTGAACTAAGGGATCAGCCAATGCTTCTACCAAGTTTTTATCTAAATCTGTCTCTTCACCTTCCAATTCCAAGGTAATTTCTTTTTTCAAACTACGTGCTAAGTCTCGAACAACGCGAGGGAAGCGGCCAAACACTTTCTTAATTGGCTGCATACGGGTTTTCATAACCGCACCCTGCAAATCACCCGTCACCACATCTAGGTTAGCAATTGCCTTCGACATACTTTCGTCGGCATTGGTTATTCCTAAACTCAGCAAACGATTTCGTACTAATACTAACTCGCCAACCATATTCATAATTTGGTCTAGGCGCTTGGTATCAACACGAACTGTAGTTTCTGCTTGAGGAGGTGCTGGGGTTGCTTTTTTGTCGTCTTTCTTAGCCGCTGGTTTAGCGGGCTCTGACGCTTTTTTAGCTGCTGGACTAGGCGCTGGCGCTTTTGCGGCAGGCGTTGATTTAGCCGGCGTACTAGCGGCAGATTGCTCTGCCTTGGCTTTCTGAATTGCTTCTGTCGCCTTTTTATCTACGGGCGGCGTATTTGCTGCTGGTTCAGCACCTTGCGCTGTAGGGCCTTGTCCTGAACCATGTAATTGGTCAAGCAATGCTTCAAATTCATCGTCGGTAATTTCTTCACCGCTAGGCGCTGCCGCTTTCGACGCAGCTACAGGCGCTGGTTCTTCTTCTTTGAATTTACCTTTACCGTGCAATTCGTCTAGCAGTGCTTCAAATTCATCGTCGGTAATATCATCACCTGAACCACCAACCGCGGGGGCTGCCGCTTTTGGTTCTGCTTTCGCAGATTTACCTGGGGCATTTGAACCATGAAGTTCATCCAGCAAGGCTTCAAATTCATCTTCAGAAATCTCGTCGATGCCGCCATCGCTACTTGCGGCAGGCGCTTCAGGTACAGGCGCTTCTTCTAACGCGAATTCTTCTTCGGCAGCGGGGACTTCAGCCGCTTCACTACTGTCACCAAAGATGTTTTCGTCTGGGGTTTCTGGGGTGCTTAACTTATGCAGCAAATCAACTAACTTTGCGTCTGCAGGAATTAGTGGTTCTTGCGCTTTAACACGCTCAAACATATCGACTACTACATCGGTGGCCTGAAGAATGGTATCCATTAATTCAGGCGTAAGAGTACGTTGTCCGTTTCGCATTACATCGAAAACGTTTTCTGCACCATGGCAAATTTCAACTAATTCGGTAAGCGACAAAAAGCCGGCGCCACCTTTTACGGTATGGTAACCACGGAAGATAGCATTCAGTAAATCTGCATCTTCAGGATTATTTTCCAGATCAACGAGCTGTTCTTGTAATTGTTCAAGGATCTCCCCAGCTTCAACTAGAAAGTCCTGTAATATATCCTCGTCAACATCAAACGCCATGCGCCCGCTCCCCTAAAAACCTAAGCTAGACAAAAGATCATCTACGTCATCTTGGCCAGATACCACATCATCGCGTTGGTCTGCATCAATAATTGGACCTTCGGCTTCGACACTATCGATCTTGTTAACTTTTTCGACTTTCGCTTCCAATGGCTTGTCTTGCTCCGCCTGTTCGGGTTCACCGAACATCGTCAGCATATTAACTAAGCTATCTTCCACTTCTTTTACGAGTTCAATCACTCTGCGAATAACTTGACCGGTAAGATCTTGATAACCTTGTGCCATTAACACTTCGGTAAGCAATGATGTAAGCTTAGCTGATTGTTTCGATCCGTCTTTTAGCAATTCGTCTAAATCTGCACATAAAACTTTGAATTCGCCCAACTCAAGTTGACGATTCATCAGTTTCTTCCATTCCGGCATAATTTTTTCGATACGGGTAGAGAGCACTTCAGCAATTGGCATACTCTCTTCAACTGCGTCCATGGTGGTATTGGCAGCTTTTTCCGTTTCTTCGATAACGTACATCAGTCGCGTTTGCGCATCAGGAATGTCATCAACGGTTAAATTTTTAATACGTTCATCGATTTGGAAGTTATTCAACGAGTCATGAAGTTGACGCGTTAATTTACCCACTTCAGCAAAGAGCTCAATGGACTCTTTCATCGAAACAGCTTCTAAGACAGCGTTCGCTGATGCGTTATCGCCCTCTTCAAGATACGCTACCAATTTTTTGGCTTCTTCGAGCGTTATGGAGACACTTTCATTTGTCGACATCCAGTAAACCTCATTTCTCTGGTGAGCGTCTGGATCAACCTAAACGTTCGAAGATTTTATCTAATTTTTCTTTCAACGTAGCGGCAGTGAAAGGTTTAACAACATAACCATTCACACCAGCTTGCGCTGCGGCAACGATTTGTTCTTTCTTCGCTTCTGCTGTCACCATAAGAACCGGTAGGTGTTTCAACTTATCGTCGGCACGTATAGCGCGTAATAAGTCGATACCTTGCATACCTGGCATATTCCAATCTGTTACAACAAAGTCAAAATCACCTTGTTGTAGCATAGGCAGCGCGGTGTTACCGTCGTCCGCTTCCTGGATATTGGCAAAACCCAAATCTTTTAGCAGGTTCTTTATGATACGTCTCATGGTAGAAAAATCGTCAACCACGAGAATTTTCATACTTTTATCCAAAATAGCCTCCAATGAGGGGTTAATTGTTATTAATTTCTATTCTTCGTCAACTTGCCACGATTTCATTCGTGATTTGAGTTTTAACATGGCCTGACTATGAATTTGACTTACTCGCGATTCACTAACATCAAGAACTTCGCCTATTTCTCTAAGATTCAGTTCTTCATCATAGTATAAAGAAAGTACAATCGCTTCCCGTTCGGGTAATGTAGTAATAGCATGTGCTAGCGCTTTTTGGAAAGCCCCTTGCATCAAATCTTCTAACGGTGCGTCGCTGCCTCGGTTTTTTTCTGTAGAAATGACATCTTCAGAAACCCCAAGGTCTTCAATCCCCACCAATTTTCCGGCATTCACTTCGTTCAGCATTTGATGATAATCTTGCATGCTAACATTCATTTTAGCTGCAATATCTACATCTCGCGCGTCTCGGCCTGTTTCACCTTCAACTTGAGAGATGGCTTCTGTGATTGCCCTACCGTTTTTATGAACGGAACGAGGAGTCCAATCACCTTTTCTTATTTCATCAAGCATGGCGCCACGAATACGAATACCTGCAAAGGTTTCGAAACTTGCCCCTTTGGAACCGTCAAAGTTTCGTGCAGCTTCTAGCAGTCCAATCATACCTGACTGGATTAAATCATCGACAAGAACACTGGCTGGTAGTCTCGCCATTAAGTGGTGTGCTATCCGCTTCACTAGCGAAGCGTGACGCTCAACTAATTGTGACTTGTCTGTTTGCTGTTGATAAGCGGCTGCTTTGCTATTCAACGCTGACTTCCTACTGCTTTATCTGCTATTAGTTGCTCAATAAAAAATTCTAAATGGCCACCCGGTTGCGCAGGTATAGGCCATGATCCTGCTTTGGCTGCTAGCTGGCTAATCGCCACTGCTGCCGGAGAACTTGGATAAGCATCTACAATTGACGTTTGCTTACGTACTGCTCGGCGTATGTTCTCGTCAAAAGGAACTATTGCTACCAATTCTAGCGCAACATCTAAGAATCGCCCTGTTACTTTAGATAATTTGCTGAAAAGTTCCTGACCTTCTCTAACATCGCGGACCATGTTAGCGACCACTTTAAAGCGAAAGACACCGTGTTCTCGGTTAAGAATTTTAATTAATGCATAGGCATCGGTAAGTGAAGTGGGCTCATCACACACTACCACCATAATATCTTGGGAGGCTTTGGAGAAGCTTAGCACCATATCGGAAATACCCGCTGCGGTATCCACAATAAGCACATCAATGGGCGTGCGCAACTCGCTGAATGCTCTTATGAGTCCTGCATGCTGCGTTGGTGATAGCTCTGCCATTGATTGAGAACCTGATGTGGCTGGTGCTATTTTTATACCGTGAGGACCCGTAACGAGAACATCGTCCAAGGTACACTCACCAGATAATACGTGGGAGAGGTTTTTCTCTACTCGCAATCCTAGCATTACATCCACATTGGCCAGACCTAAGTCTGCATCCAATACCATTACCCGCTTTCCCTGCTTTGCCATAGCAATAGCTGTGTTTAGCGTAATATTTGTTTTACCAACGCCACCTTTACCTCCGGTGACGGCGATAACTTTGATTAATCGTGATTGCTTCATTTTTCGTAAGCTACTCGCTTGATCATCAATCATACTGCTCGTGCTGTTTTAACCACATTGTTACTAGTAGTATGATTCAAACCGTACTTTTTATAAAGCTTTGCAGCAGCAGATACTAAAGATTTTGCTTCTGCAATCTTAATGTCTTCAGGAACTTTCTGTCCATCTGTTACATAACTGACAGGTAACTGGTACTCCACCGCTGCGCTAAGCACTTCGCCTAGAGAGTAGCACTCATCAAGCTTTGTAAAGATACAACCGCTAAGTTCCACCCCTTCGTACGCATCTATAATACGTTGTAATGCAGCATATTGGGTATTCGCTTGCGCTACTAGGTATTTTTTCACTGGCTGCATTTGACCGTTATCAAATTGATTTATCTGTTTAATTAATCGACTATCTCGTTGACTAAAGCCTGCCGTATCAATTAACACTAGTCTCTTATGGCGTAATTGAAACAATAAATCTGATAATTCTTCACTACTTTGTGCTTTACGCACTGTGCAGCCAATAATTTTTCCATATGTGGCTAATTGCTCAAACGCTGCAATACGATAGGTATCAATCGTAATCATGGCAACGGAGTCGGCGCCGTATTTCTGTGCGTAACGAGCAGCTAATTTAGCAACTGTAGTGGTTTTACCTGTTCCGGTAGGACCCACTAACGCTACTGCGCCCTTTTGCGTAAGTATATCGTTACCTGTCACATTAATGCGATTAGCCAATAGGTTTAAAAGATATACCCAAGCGTCACGCTCGTTGTAATGCGACGGCGTATAACTAATCAGTTGCTCTGCCAATGATTGGCTTAACCCCATGTCGGTTAAACGCTGAATTAAATAATGATGTACAGGCTGCTGACGACGACTTTTTGCTTCCATCAAATCAGCAACTTGGTATTGAAGCACATTTCGTAGTGACGCCAACTCTTCTTTAATTTGAGATAATTCGTCAGACTGAGGAGCACTGCTGTTATCAATGCTTTCATTAAGACTTGACGCTTGATGGCTTGGGAATTCTGAGGCGACTTGACTGGCTTCTACATCGTCGATAAAGGCTTCTGAAAAGTCTAAGTGTGATGCAATTTTATTGGCATGCTGAGCGTTAGCACTAGGTGCTGAAGCTGGGCTTTGAATACTGCCACCATGTTGTTTTTCCAACAGCGCTTTTAAGCTATCTGGGCCATCATCACCGATGATTTCGCTAAGACTTGGAACAGCCGCTTTCGCTCGCCCTGCTGCACTAGGCGCTGGCTTTTTAATCGACAGTTTGGCTTCCGGTTCTTTATCGTAAGCGGCGACCAATTCGATACCGTCAGCAAGCTTTCGGTTTGACATGATAACGGCATCGCTGCCCAATTCCGCTTTAACTTGGCTTAAAGCTTCTCGCATATCTTTGCCAAAGAAACGTCTGATTTTCATTGAAAACTCTCCAATCACCCAGTGTCAGATTATTGACCGACCGAACTGACTATTTTTATCTGCTTATCGTCGGGTACTTCCTGATAGGAAAGTACATGTAAACCCGCGACCGAATACTTTAAGAAGCGAGATAGTACGGGGCGCAACATACCGGAAGTGAGAAGTACTGCAGGCTCACCTTCTAATTCTTGTTGCTGACTAGCTTGCTGCAATGATTTTTGCAGCTTATCGGCCAGTCCTGGTTCTATACCAGCGCCATCTTCGCCACCTGCTTGTAATGACTGGTGCAACATCTGTTCCAACTCTGGCGCCAAGGTTATGACGGGTATCTCTTTCGCACCTTGGGTAATTTCTTGGGTGATTAGGCGTTTAAGCGCAATACGTACCGCAGACACTAGTACATCTGGGTCTTGGCTACGCGGGCCGTATTCGCTCAAGGTTTGTACAATGGTACGCATGTCACGAATAGGCACTCCTTCAAACAGCAAGGTTTGCAGCACTTTAACAATGGTGCTTAACGGCAGAATATCAGGCACTAACCCTTCAACTAGTTTAGGATGCTGCTTAGCTAGCATATCTAGAAGCTGCTGCGCTTCTTCATGTCCAAGTAGTTGGTAGGCGTTGTTAGTCAGCAATTGACTTAAATGAGTAGCAACCACAGTAGCAGCATCAACCACGGTATAACCCAGTGTTTGCGCATGCTCACGCTTATTCGGTTTTATCCATACCGCATCTAAGCCAAAGGCAGGGTCTTTGGTTGCACGGCCTTCCAGCTTGCCAAATACTTGACCCGGATTAATCGCAAGTTCTTCATCGTGACTTATTTGCGCATCGCCAATAGTTACGCCCAACATCGCAATGGTGTATAAATTAGGTTCTAAATCTAAATTATCGCGAATGTGCACCGGTGGAATAAGAAAGCCTAACTCTTGAGATAACTTCTTACGCACCCCTTTGATACGAGTGAGCAGTTCTCCGCCCTGAGACTTATCTACTAAGGGGATTAATCGGTACCCGACTTCTAAACCGATGGTATCTACGTGCTGCACATCATCCCACCCAAGCTCTTTTATTTCGGGCGCAACAGTGTCATCTTTCACGATATTCGCTGGGGTTTTAGGTTTTTCTGCCTCGCGTTTAGCCGCAACACCCTGCCAATAAGCGTAACCAGCGATAAGCACTGAAAACCCAATAAAGGCCAAATGAGGCATACCAGGAATAATCCCCATGACAAATAAAACACCAGAGGCAATATAAAGGGCTTGGCTGTTACCTAATTGACTACGTATTTCTTTGCCCATTTCTTGGGTTTCGTTTTCACGAGTAACAATAATAGCGGTAGCCACAGACAGTAACAGTGAGGGTATTTGCGCCACCAAACCGTCACCAATGGTTAAAATGGTGTATACCTCGATGGCGTTACCAAAACTTAATCCGTGTTGAATCATGCCAATAAAAAGGCCACCCACAATATTGATAAGCATGATAAAGAGTCCGGCGACCGCATCACCTTTCACAAATTTTGACGCACCGTCCATTGAGCCATAAAAGTCTGCTTCGGCGGTTATTTCTTCTCGGCGAGCACGCGCCTGATCTTGGTCGATATAACCCGCATTCAAATCGGCATCAATAGCCATTTGCTTACCTGGCATGGCATCAAGCGTAAAGCGGGCACTTACTTCTGAAATACGCCCAGCACCGGCGGTGACTACTTTAAAGTTGATAATAAGCAAGATAGCAAAGACCACCACACCCACTGCATAGTTGCCGCCAATAACCACCGCACCAAATGCTTCGATAACCTTACCAGCCGCATCGCCCCCCTCATGCCCATAAAGCAATACCACACGGGTAGAGGCCACGTTTAGCGCTAAGCGCAAAACAGTAGCGATAAGTAATACTAGGGGAAAAATACCGAAATCAACTGGCTTTTGCGTTAATACTGCCACCAAAATAATGACTAAAGACAGGGCTATATTAAAGCTGAACAATACGTCGAGCAGAAATGGCGGCATGGGAAGAATAACCATGCCCATAATGGCAAGAAGAACAATGGGAGCGCCTAAGCCACTGGTAATGTTCTGCAGCTGACTTTTATCGAATCGCTGAAGGTAACCGGATAACTGCATTACAGGGAGTCTCTCTATCGGAAAATTGACGCTTAACGCTATCTTTCAATGAGTATTACAACTACCGTGCCAGCTTTATACAAAACCGATTAAACGTAAGTAGGAGGGGCGCAATTTACAGAATTACAATTAAGAGGGGCTCACTTTGAGCCCTGGCCTTAGCGATATCTTAGCCGTAATTTAGCGCTAATTTAGGCCAAAAGCAGCGCTCTAACGGCGTAGCTCTGGTGGTATGGGTAAATCACGTTTAAGCGGTTTGGGTCGTTTCCCTTTACCCGCTCTGTGTGCTTTTAACTGATAAACGTGGGCTAATACTTGCGCTACCGCCATAAACAAGGCATTAGGCACTTCACCGTCAATCTCAGTTGAGTAGTAAACGGCTCGGGCTAACATGGGCGATGGAATAAGCGGTACATCGTTAGCAGTGGCTATTTTACGAATATGCATGGCTAATTCATCGGTGCCTTTTGCCACAACGACTGGGGCACGATTACCACTGTCATCATATTTTATTGCTACAGAGTAATGAGTTGGGTTGGTTACCACCACATCGGCCTGAGGAACTTCTTGCATCATTCGTTTAGTGGCAGCTTGATACTGCAAGCGACGGATGCGCCCTTTTACCAAAGGATCACCTTCAGAGTTTTTACGCTCGTCTTTCACCTCTTGCTTAGTCATCTTAATTTCTTTGTTGTGCTTATAAATTTGATAAGGCACATCAATAAGCGCAATAGGTATCATGCCGCAAACCAACATGATAAAAGCCCATTTCAGCATATCTAACGCGTGAAAAATATTACCCGGGTACAGATCTAAATCAAGGTGCAGCGCTTCGTCTTCAAAAAACAGCAGTGCACCTAATGCCATCCCAACGATGACAACCACTTTGGCGATAGATTTAATTAATTCTACCAAGCCATTCATGCCAAACATACGCTTAAATCCACTAAGCGGACTCATTTTAGAGCCTTTAAATTTGGCACCTTCCCAGGTGAAGTTGTAGCCGCCTAACGCAATAGAGCCATATATTCCGGCTAACATGGCCACCGTCATATAAAGCAATACAGGTACACTGACTGTCGAAATTGCTTCACCCCATGCACCAAACATATGGGTGGTATCGTAGGTTTCATCTCGAGACAGAACAAACATGCGCTGCGTCAGCTTAAATACCGACTCGGCAATCCAGCCTCCAACGAACAAAAACATAAAGGCACTGACCACTAACACTAAGGTTGTGGATAGCTCTCGGGATCGGGCTATCTGCCCTTTTTTTCGGGTGTCTTCGAGTTTTTTCCCCGTGGGGTCTTCTGTTTTTTCGCTAGAATCTGAATCAGCCATGTATCACCTGACTTATTTTCATGGGCAAATCCTAAGAAGTTGACACATAAACTGCTCTGCCCGCAGCCACTGCGTTTCAAAATGCGCAGTAAAGTTATCTAGGGTTATCCAAATGATGAGCAACCCCATCACCTGGGCAATAGAAAAGCCGATACTGAAAATATTAAGCTGAGGTGCCGCTTTGGTCATTACGCCAAACGCTAAATTTACAATGAGAAGGGACACAATGGGCGCCAATGACAACGTAATCGCTGAGATAAACATCCAACCGCCCCAGTGGGCAATTTCCCTAAACTGCTCCCCTGTCCACCATGCTTCTCCTATTGGGAACGCATGAAAGCTCAACACAATCATGTGGATCATCGCGAGATGCCCGTCTAAGGTCCAAAAAAGCAAGGTAGCTAGAATTAAGTAAAATTGGCCTACGGCTGGCACGTTAATACCATTGACGGGGTCTACGATTGAGGCGAAACCTAAGCCCGTTTGCATCGCGATAATTTGCCCAGCCAGTACAAAGGTATTTAGCACCATCATGGAAACAAACCCGATAGCGACACCAATTAACAACTGCTGAATGCCAAGAATGAATGTACCTAGATTCACTAAATCATCAACAGGTGCTGGCGGCACTACCGGCATGATAATAAGGGTCAGCATAATACCTAGCAAAGCACGAACTTGCGGAGGAATAGATTGTGCACTTAAGCCAATCATCGCCACAAACAGGCCACTAATGCGCATAAAAGGCAGCATTAAATCAGCAAGAAACTGATTGATGGTAGCCAGTTCAACGACCATATTAACCGACAACCTGAGGTATCATTTCTACCATGTGGAAAGTGAAGTCCATTAACTTTTGTACTAGCCAGTTACCACCCCAGCTAAGCGCTAGTAAGGTAACAAGTAAGCGCGGCAAGAAACTCATGGTCTGCTCGTTAATTGAGGTAGCAGCCTGAAACACGGCTACCACTAACCCTACAATAAGACTTGGAACAATAACCGCAGACACCAGAACGATAACCATAAACATGGCTTCGCGGAGTATTTCAACAAAGACTTCTGGTGACATAAGCCCTCCTACACACCCATACCGAAGCTGGTAGCCAGTGTGCCAAATATTAGATTCCAGCCATCAACTAACACAAACAACATGAGCTTAAATGGCAGTGAAACAATCATGGGCGACAACATCATCATACCCATGGCCATCAATATTGAGGCCACTACAAGGTCGATAATAAGAAACGGAATAAACAACATAAATCCGATTTGGAACGCGGTTTTTAGCTCGCTGGTCACGAACGCAGGAATAAGGATAGTTAGCGGTACTTCGTCTGTATCTGCATATTTCCCCTCATCACCAGCAATACGCACAAAGGTTTCTAAATCTTTCACCCGAGTTTGCGACAGCATAAAGGCGCGCATAGGCCCTTTAGCTTGCTCTATGGCATCCAAACTTGTCATTTGTTCCGACAGATAAGGCTGCAATGCGCGTTCATTAATTTCTTCAAACACCGGTGCCATAATAAACATAGACAAAAACAAACTCACCCCAACCAAAATTTGGTTAGAAGGAGATTGCTGCAAACCAATCGCTTGGCGCAAAATTGATAACACCACTATGATGCGGGTGAACGAGGTCATCATCATGATGAATGCAGGAATAAGACTGAGCGCTGTCATGATAAACAGCGCTTGTAACGTCATAGTGTAATCTTGCGACCCATCGTCATTAGTCACAACGGTCACGGCTGAAATGCCTTGCTGTGCCAGTGCAGGCTCAGCAATCACCCAAGAAGCTAACACTACAAAAAATGCGGTCCAAAACTTACGCATCGTTTTTATCTTCCTTTATTGAAGGGTTCAGCTTACCTGCCATGGCGGCAACCAGCTTTTGTTTAAATGCGTCACCGCTGCCTTGCTGCCCATTTGCCACTGGTGTGTCCAAGTGCTTTTCAAGTTTACTTAAATGGGAAATATTATGACTGGTCACGCCCACTAGGTGCTGTTCATCGCCCACCTGAATAACCATTATTTTTTCTTTAGTGCCTGCCACCATACTGGCGACCACCTTCATTTGCCCACTACCCATGTTACCGACATTAAACCGACGCATGAGGTAAGCAAGCGCAAAAATAATTCCAACCACTAAAAGAAGTGATAGAAAAATTGACACTACAGAGGTGGGGTTAGTGATTGATTGGGTAGATTGCGCATTCACTACTTGCGTAAATATAAGGGGCAGCATTGCGCAACCCCTTGCTATGTAAGAAGATTTATCGAAGCTTCTTGATTCTCTCGATTTGACTAATAACATCCGTTAACCGAATACCGAATTTATCGTTGACCACTACTACTTCACCATGAGCAATCAACGTGCCATTTACCAATACATCTAATGGCTCACCAGCAACTCGGTCCAGCTCCACCACAGATCCCTGGTTCAACTGTAGCAGATTTCGGATACTTATTTGACTACGCCCTACTTCCATCGAGATAGTGACTGGAATATCCAAAATGGTATCCAGCTTCTTTTTCTCTTCTTGGGTTATGGGTGTGTCGTCGGTTAATTCGTCGAGTTCTGCAACCTGAACATCATCATTTTCCTGATCGTCAGCCTCAGAATCGGCTTGCTCCGCCATGGCGGCAGCCCAATCGTCCATACCGTCTTCACTCATGGGATATTCCCCTCACCTTACAGGTCTTCTTCGAGTACTTGCAGCTCGGCATCATTATCTATAATGCGCCCGCCGCGGGTTAATAATTGTAGCTCAGACTTCACAGAAGTCGGTCTTGCAATCTTTTCTACTATCTTCAGGGCTAAGTTATCTCGTGAGCGACCTAGCTTAGCTCTGAACGTAGGTAAATCTTCAATTAGCACAGTAATGGTTTCTGGCATTTCCACAGGAATAATTTCTCCTGGCTTAAATTCCATTACTTGGCGTAATGACACATCCACATCAAGCATGTGGGTTGTCAGTGCCACTTTTACGTCCATGATTTCATCGCGAAGTGCTTTACTCCAACGTAAATCAGTGTCTTCTTTATCACTTTGCACACCCGCATCTAGCAATTCGCGGATAGGCTCTAGCATTGAGTATGGAAGTGACACGTGGAAATCACCACCACCACCGTCAAGCTCTATATGAAACGAGCTAATCACCACCACTTCAGTGGGGCTCACAATGTTCGCCATCGCGGGGTTTACTTCTGAGTCTAAATACTCAAAAGACACGTCCATTACTGGCGCCCACGCTTCTTTATAATCTTCAAAAATAATTTTAAGCAGCATTTGAATAATACGCCGCTCTGTTGGCGTAAATTCCCGCCCTTCAATTTTTGCATGATAGCGGCCATCACCACCAAAGAAGTTATCTACCAGAATGAAAACCAAGCGGGCTTCCATGGTAATAAGGCCAGTGCCCTTAAGCGGGCGAAACCGCACCATGTTCAAGCTAGTGGGTACAAACAAGGTATGAATGTATTCACCGAACTTAATCATTTGAATACCGTTAATTGACACTTCCGCAGAACGGCGCATCATGTTGAACAAACTCACCCGCATGTGACGGGCAAAGCGTTCATTAACGATTTCCAGCGTAGGCATACGCCCACGAACAATCCTATCCTGTGACGAGAAGTCGTACTCTAGCGTAGAAGCATCGGAGTCGGCATCGCCAACCTCGTCTTCTTCTACATCGTCTACCCCGTGTAGAAGGGCATCGATTTCATCTTGAGATAATAAATCACTCACAGTTATCTACCTGTTATTGCATCACAAAACCAGTGAAGAGCACACGCTCAACCACATCACTTCCCGCGATGTCTTTAAGCACTTTTTGTACTTCAGTCACCGCTTGTTCACGCAGTTCAATTTTTCCTGCTTCAGTCACCAAATCATCGGCATTTGATGTACTAAAGACTTGCAGCAAAGTGCCTTCAATCAACGGTATGTGGGTTTTAGCCAACTCTTCATTGTCTGAGCCCCGCACTAGAAGCTGCACTTTAATTTGTACTAATCGGTCTCGACCTGTACCCGGAACGTTAAAAACGAAAGGGCGCGGCATAGCAACGTACAAGGCGGTACCTACTTCTGCGCTTCCGCCTGGGGCCGCGGCTTCAGTGGCGGCTTGCTCGTCGGTTTCGGCAAGTTGCTCTGCAGCTACAGGCTCTTCACCACCAGCGAATAAAAGAAAATAGGCTGCTGCACCACCGCCAACTAACACTACGGCGATAATAATAATCAGCATCATTTTGCCTTTCTTTTTACCACCTTCTTCAATCTGTAACTCTTCTTCAGCCATGTCTAATCCGTCAATATCCCACGAGGAACTCGTATTATCAGGCTTACGACGCAAATGGCAACGTAAGCCTGCATAAATTTGCAGTTCTTATAGCAGATAGCGCAATTGTACATCAACCCTACTTAAGTCTTTGCCTTCGCTATCAACCTACTAAGCGTAATAGTCTATACCGCCTTTCGCTTCCCTTGTGACAGACTGCTCTATCACCGTGGAACCCTCGTCGAACTCACCGTCGATATCTTGGCTAGGTACACCGTTACCTGCAAGTTGCTGGCCACTTCCATCACCATTTTGTGATGAGTTATCTTTACGCACTTCTGATTCACCTAAATTAATGCCTTGCTCTGCTAGCATATCTTTTAACCTAGGCATGGCATCGGCTAGTGCATCTTTAGCGTGCTGTGACTGCACAATGAAGCTCACACTGGCTGCATCACCCGATACATTCACTCGTACCTGCATACTGCCCAGTTCAGGCGGATCGAGCCTAATTTCTGCCATACTGTTTCGCGCATTCACCATCCAGCGAATTTTCTCATGCAATTGTTGCTGACCTTCAGGCTTTAAAATATTGACCGGTTTGTCAGCGCCCTCAAATTGAAGCTGAGCTTTGGTCGACTCCGCGCGAACTTGGTTGTTTTCATTCATGTGAGAATCGATACTGACGAGCTCACTTTGCAATGCTTGATGAGCGCTTTGCTGGGTGCCGTTTACCAATTGCATAAATTGGCCTGCGAGCGCATCAGTTTGCCCCGCTACATTTTGCATTTGTGTTTGTGTTAACCCTGCTTCAGACGCTGCATGGGCTACAAGTGCCGAAAGATCTATTCCTGGCTCACGCCCTTGAGCGACTTGTTGCTGAAACTCGTTTATGCCAGCAATCAAGTTAGACTTAACCGCTTGCTGTTGGGCTGCGGTTGTCGCAGTAGGTAATGATGCCGCTACGCGTTCGGCAAATGCTTCAGCCGCCTTTTGCGCACTTTCTGGTGACATCATCGCAATTGACTGCAATAAAGACTCGCCTTGGCTATCGGTAAGTATATCGCTAGCTTCTGTGGAGACTGTATCGATAGGATTGCTATTCGTTTGCGTTGATGCAGTAGATTGGCTTGAAACACCGTTGGCTAGCGCTGCATTTAGCGTCTCTTTGGTGTCAGTTTGCGCAGTAATTTGCTCTTGAAGAAGACTTAATACTAACGCCTCATCGGCACTCAAGGCTGGTTCATCTGCGGCTTCTTGTTCGACTAATAGCGCGTGCTCTGAGTTCTGTGTTTGAGCATCAGAACTTTCTTCGCCATTTTCGCTAGCATCACCTAAAAACTGCGCAAGCAGGTTAGCTAAGGGATCGACTTTTTCAGACTGCCCTGCATCGACATCGCTTGTTGCAGCGTTATCATTTGCTTTAGCCAATAAGGCCGCGGTGAGTGCTTTTACTACTTCTAAGGTTTCCCTACTAAGCCCTTCGCCTGCATCTTGACCAAGTTCCTCACCGGCTTGATTCTCTAGCAAGTTCATTAAATAAGCGGTTATTTCTGTTGCTGAGCTTGTATCAACATCCTCAGGAAGACTCGTTGAGGTTAATGTATCGTTTACTGCTGCATCGCTTTCGTTGCTGCCGTTATTTAACGCCAACGCACTTAGTACGTCTTCGCTCATCAACTCATCACCCGCTAGCAAAGCTTGTGCTGATTGCTTCGCAGCTAATTCGGCATCCTCTATCTCGCCAGCGTTTAATAAATCATCGATACTGGCCGTGTTACTGCTAGCTTCGGCATCTGAAGAAACCTCAGCGTCACTAGAAGCGCCTATCATTGATGTTACATACTCAATCCAGTCTGTGGAGCTTTCGCTATCCCCGCTTCCAATACTCGTTAACTCTTCGGGTGGTAAATCGATATGGCCGCCAAAGAAGTCTTTCTTATTATCGTTATTTTCACCGTTATTTAGGCCATCGTCTTTACCGCCTTTGTTTGCATCAGCGTCAATTCGACGTGCCTGCGCATCAGCAATGTCAGTATTTGCCGATTCATCCGTGTCTTCGCCAGGTGGGGTTACATCCCCCACTTCGCCTTTATTGCCTGTTTGGTCCGCTTGATCGCCATTTCGCGCTTGCGCTTCATCATCTTTTACCGGAGGTAAGTCAACATTTCCTTCCTCTGGGTCAACCGAGCGGTTATTAGCCGATTTCTTATCGATAGCAGGGTTTGCACTGTCGCTGACTGAGGCGCTGGTGTGTCGCGAGGAATGACTTTTGTTCTGGGCCTCGAGAGACTTTGCACTCGATTCTTTAGCTTGAATATACGCAGCTTCAAACGCGTTGTTATTCTGCGATGAATCATCTGCGCCCATGCCAGCTTCTACGGCTTTTGCCGTTGATGAAGCTGAAAAAGGCAATGCGGCAATGTCTGTTTTTTGTGCGGCAACTTGTTGCATCATATTTTTACCGTCCTGCTATGACTTTAAAAGTCAGAACCATGAAAACCCAGATTGAATCGTTTTATCTCTACATCCCCAGTGTCCGTGGGCTGTAGGCCGACACTTAACTTTAAAAAAGCTTCCGTATCAGTATTCAAATTAGGCGAATAAACACATTAATGACTAACGAATTTGCAAAGAGTGTTCCATTGTGGAGATTAAACGACGAGGTATTTAAAAAATCGAAAGGATTGAACGACTTGGGGTAAGTAGCAAATTGGACAAACTGACTAGAAGAATGTTTTTCCGCTTCTAAAAAATTTCTGTGTGGCAAATTCGTCCATCATAGCTTGCTCAGCCCTCGCCTCTTTTGCCACTTTAGCTAAATGGCGTTTATTAAGAAGCAACTCTACCGCTTTCACTTTTTGCTGCTGCTTAAGCCAAAGCTGCTTGCGTTGATCGGCAGCCATATTCGCTTGTGCTATCACATTCATTTGCTGTTCACAGGCTTTATCTAATTTGCCTACAAACGATAAATGCTGTTGGTAATGGGTAGCAGTCACACCCGCCTTTCCCGTTTGCTGAATGCCTTTTAAGTAATCAATTCTATATTGCTCGAGGCTGGTGAGCTTTTGTTTCTGCTGCATCACATTTTGCTGCGCTTGTTGGAACATTTGCGCAATGCGTTGCTCTCTTTCTCGTTCAAACTCAGCCAGACGCTCTAGTTGTTTAGACATAATTAATTACCCTTGTCCTAAGCCTTTCGCTAATGCAGCCATGCCCTCTAAACATTCATCATAAGGCAACACGTTCTTCATACCTTGCTGCAGGAACGCGTTAATTGCAGGCTCCGCTCGTATGGCTAAGTCGATACGAGGGTCTGAACCTTTGGCATAAGCACCAATAGAAATGAGGTCTTGGTTTTGTTTATAGTTTGAATAAACTTGCCTTACTCTGCGTGCCATTTGTTGATGTTCATCGCTGACCACCATAGGCATAACACGGCTAATAGAAGCTTCAATATCGATGGCGGGGTAATGACCGCTATCGGCGAGGGTCCGTGATAACACAACGTGGCCATCTAAAATAGCCCGTGCGGCATCGGCAATGGGATCTTGTAAATCGTCACCTTCGGTAAGTACCGTGTAAAAGGCGGTGATAGAACCTTGTTTCTCACTTCCGTTACCCGCCCTTTCTACCAATGCAGGTAATCGGGCAAATACCGAGGGCGGATACCCTTTTGTGGCGGGAGGCTCACCCACCGCTAATGCAATTTCACGTTGGGCCATGGCATAACGAGTAAGAGAGTCGATAAGCAGTAATACTTTTAAACCTCGATCGCGAAAGTATTCAGCAATGGTAACTGCCGTTTCGCAGCCCTTTAAGCGCATTAACGGTGAAGTATCAGCAGGCGCTGCTACCACTACCGCACGGGCACGCTCTTCTTCGGTTAAGATATCGTGGATAAATTCTTTTACTTCTCGGCCCCGCTCTCCCACCAAGCCAACCACAACCACGTCGGCTTCGCAGCCCCGGGTCATCATACCGAGTAAAACACTTTTCCCCACGCCACTGCCTGCAAAGAGCCCCATACGTTGACCTACGCCAACGGTATTCAATGCATTAATGGCGCGAACACCGACATCCATAGGTTGGGTAATAGCGCGGCGAATTAAGGGGTTAATAGGAGGCCGCGTAGTAGGTACGCGGGTTTCAGTTTGAATTTCGCCAAGGCCATCCAGCGGGTTGCCGTTACCATCAACCACACGGCCCAACAGCCCCATACCCACAGCAAGACCACTTTGTCGATTTAGCGGCATTACCCGACTTCCTGGCACTATGCCCCGTACGGCTTCGGTGGGCATGAGGTAAGTAATATCGGCGCCAAACCCCACCACCTCAGCCTCAATTTCACCTTCAATGGTTTGCACAAGGCACTGGCTACCGACTGGTAGTTGGCACCCAACAGCTTCCAGTGTAAGGCCTATGCCTCTGACCAGTTTACCTGCCGCCACAATAGGCGGCGATGACACTTGCTTCTGCAAGCTGTCGAAATGCGCATGCCAAGGGCTAGTCATCTGATAAACCCTGATTCACCATGAATTTATCAATGACATCGCGACAGCGGCGTTCAATGGAAACATCTACAGCGTTTTGTTCAGTGGCAATGTCACAGCCACCGCGCTCCATGGTAGGCGCTTCAATGAATTGCCACTCTTTCTCTTTCAACGTAGCTTCAGAATAATGTTCGGTTACTAGCGCTATATCATCAGGATGCATATGAATTTGATACCGAGTTTGATTAACCGGCAGAGCTTTCATTCCTTCGCTAAGGGCTTGTAAAATCACTTGATGATTCGACGTAATTTCGGTTTTAATCACCGATTTAGCAAGGGTCACTGCAAGCTTTACTAGCTGGTCGCGGGTTTCGTCGTTGGCTTGTGATAATGGTGTATGAAGCTTTTCGATAAGTTGCTGCCAGACTTCAACTTGCGCAGAAATTAAGCCCTTACCTTCTTCTAACCCTTGTTCAAGACCCTCAGCGTGTCCAGACTCACGCCCTTCACTAAGCCCCAACTCTAGGCCTTCGGCTTTTCCTTCTTCGAAACCTTGCGCTTTGCCTTGTCCGTAGCCTTCATCATGAGCAGCTTGTCTAATCGCTTCAATTTCTTGCGCAGTAGGAGGAAGAATTTCAGCTTCTTCCTCTTCCGGTGGCTCGTATTTCCAATCTGAACGGAAATTCAGCGCATTGGTTTTGTCTTTATCTTGTGGCTTTTCGGGCTGTTCAACGAAGGGCAAATCCCAAGGTTTTGCATCATTTAATTCGTCGTCGCTGAAGCCTTTATTTGATGACATCAATCTACCCAGGTAACGTTTATGAGGCCTTTGGAAAATTAACGCAAAGGCCTATTTTAACCACAATGGCGAATAATTAATGAAGGGTTATAAGAACTCTTCACCGCCTCCGCCGCCCAGCATAATCTCACCTGAATCGGACAGTCTTCTGGCAACAGAGAGAATTTCTTTCTGTGCGGTTTCAACTTCAGATATACGTACAGGCCCCAAGGCTTCAAGGTCGTCGTTAAGCATTTCTGCTGCACGCTTCGACATATTCTTCATGATCTTGTTCTTAAGCTCTTCATCGGCGCCTTTAATTGACTTAAGCAGCGCATCTTGTTGCACTTCGCGCAAGATAGCTTGAATACCTTTGTCGTCTACATCGACTAAGTTGTCGAAAACAAACATGAGATCTTGAATTTGCTGGCTCATCTCTTCGTCTTGTTCACGGATGGCATCCATCAACTGACCTTCAATAGCGGTATCAAGGTAGTTCATGATGTTCGCGGCAGATTTCAGGCCGCCCATTTTAGCCGCTTGCGTACCCGCTTGACCGGCGAACTGTTTCTCCATGATTTCGTTAAGCTCTTGCAGTGCAGCAGGCTGAACTTCTTCAAGGTTAGCAATACGCATTAACAAGTCTAGGCGCACTTTTTCTGGGAACTGCGCCAATATTTCGGCACTCTGCTCTGGCTCTAAATACGACAATACAATGGTTTGAATCTGAGGATGCTCGTTTCGAATGATACTGGCCACTTGCTTCGAGTCCATCCACTTCAACGAATCTAGGCCTTTCGCCCCACTTCCCATCAGAATTTGGTCAATTAAGTTAGCCGCTTTATCTTCACCTAATGCAGCAGTAAGCGCTCGCTTAACAAAGTCTTGGCTCTGGAAGCCGATGGTACTGTAGTTTTGAATCTCTTCAATAAAGTGTTTATGCACAGACGTAATCTTTGTCTGCGTCATATCATCCACTTTTGCCATCTCAGAGCCCAGCTTTTGAACTTGCTTTGGCTCAAGATGTTTTAATATTTGTGCAGCGTCTTCTTCAGACAAACTCAGAAGCAAAATAGCGGCTTTTTCAACCCCTTCTAGCTTACTGACGTCATAGGACGCTTCTTCAGTAGTGGCAAGTTCTTCAGCCATAATACGCTCTCACTTACTCATCTTGCATCAGCCAGCCCTTAACAACTTGGGCTGACAATTCAGGTTCGTTCGCAACCAGTGCACGAACCGCTTTTAATACATCTTCATCTTTATGTAAATCTGGCAACATTAGTGAGCCATCTGCCGCGAAGCCCACCTGACCTTCATCGAAGTCAGTAGATAGCATACTAATAGTTTCGTCACCAAGATCTAGGCCTTCATCTGCATCAAAGTCGTCAGCTTCTTTCGACTCATCAGGGTTAATCAAGCGACGTAGCATGGGTCTTATCACAAAGATGATAAGCACGATAATAACCAAACCACCAATGACTAGCTTGAGTATAGGCAAAAATGCGGGCTGTTCCCATATTGGCGCATCTTCAATAACACCATCATCCATACGAGTGAACGGAACACTCACCACTTCTAGCGAGTCGCCACGAGTCACATCAAACCCAACACCACCTTGTAGTAAACGGCGAATGTTTAATAACGCTTCTTGATTGCGAGGCTCTGCCGAGGTAGTACCATCTTCACCAGCAACTTGAAGATAGTCTACCGCCACCGATACACTTAACCTACGGATTACGCCACTTTGTTTTTTGGTATGACTAATGGTGGTGTCTAGTTCGTAGTTACGAGTAGATACTTTCGATGTGCTTCCTGGCAAAGTAGCTTGTGCGCCTGCTTCTGGATTTTCAGGAATATTCGAGTCTAACGGTGGTTGATTGCTTAGCGCGCCGGGAATGCCCATAGCACCACCACCCACACTATTTTGTTCATTGATCATTTCGCTGCGAACAGCTGGCAAATCGGGGTTATAGCTACGCTGAGTTTGCTCTAGTGCAGTAAAGTCCATACTCACATCCGCTTGCGCGGTGTAGTTACCAATTCCCAAAACAGGAATAAGAATAGCGTCAATTTTTTCTAGGTATTCTTGTTCGCGCTGTCTTTCAATTTCATATTCTTTTCGTGCTCGAGCACTTAGCGAGTCTTGTGAACCCGAATTTAGTAATCGGCCATTGCTATCGGTCACCGTTACCGCAGATGGCTCCATGTTTTGTACCGCTGACGCCACAATATCGATAACTGAGTCAACTTCCTCTCCCGCAATCACTTTGCCGCGCTTAGCGGTAAGTACTACCGTAGCCGAGGCTTTTTTCTCTCGGCGAGCAAATACGTTCTCTTTTGGCATAGCCAACAAAACGCGTGCTTTTTGTATACTTGAGATATCTTCAATAGTGGCGGCTATTTGTTGTTCACGGGCATGTTTCAAGCGTTCCATCTCTACCCGCTGACTTACTCCGAATCCCATGTCCTGCATGATAATATCGGTACCAGCATCAGAAGAGCCGGTTAAGCCCTGACGTGTCATACCCAAGCGTATAGTTTGAAATTCGTCACTTCGAACGTATACCGTGTTTCCCTCTAAACGATATTCAATTTGATTGGCGTCCATATAATCCAAGGTTTCAATAAGCTCTTGGGTTTCCATTTTTGCTAACGGACGAAAATCAGGCTCTTGCGCCCAAATTAATATAAAAACTGCAATCGCGACACAAATAACAAGCACTACCACTAGCGCCATCTGGCGCATCATGTCAGCACTGCCTAAGGTATCCATGAATCCTGATTTATTCTCAGGCTCGTTATCGTTCCCCATGGAAGGGTCGTTAACGGTTAAATTTGTGCCTGTTGCTTCAGCCATGACTTACTCCAACTACACCGGCATGTTCATAATGGTTTTATACGCTTCAAGCACTTTATTTCGTACTTGAACTGTGGCCTCAAAGGCTATGCCTGCTTTCTCTTTTGTAAGCATAACTTCGGCAAGGCTTAGTGACTTATCACCCATTTCAAACCGCTGCTGTAAATCTTTAGATTCTAATTGCATGCCATTAACCCCATCTACCGCTTGCTTAAGCATGGTAGAGAACTCGTTGGCCGAGGGATTAATCTCGTTTGATGGTTGAAGTTCGTTTGCAGGCATACGAGTTTGCCCAATCATGCTCTGCATTTCTTGGTATAAACTATTGGCTTTAACGTCCATAACCACTCCTTCGAATGTCGGTGGGGAATTGCCGCTTAACGACAATGCGCTTTAATTACTTATGCTTAACTATAAGCAAGCGGCAAGCCAACTTTAAAAACCATCTGAAATCAATTTAAAAACAATGAGTTATGTGGTTTTTCAAGGGAATTGCCAATTTTATGACAGAGAGGGGAGAATAGCGTCAAGAAAGTGAATGGACGTAAGATTATGTAAATACGCGATGCAAAAATGCTCGGTGGCAGCGCAGAAGGTCTCGCACGTTGCCGTGACGCCCAGTCCAAGCCAGTATAAATACAAGCACAACTGCAAGTACAATACTAAAAGCACAGCAGCTAAAGCGTTAAAAATAAGGGGCTAATCGCCCCTCATTATCAAACTAGTTTGAGATGTTAGGCCGGTAATTCAATCCCGTCTTCACGCATTCTGGCTAACTTATAGCGTAAGGTTCGAGGGCTGATACCCAATTTTTCCGCCACATCTTTACGCTTACCATTACATAGAGTAAGTGTATCAAGAATGATTTGATGCTCCTGCTGGCGAAGCTCTGAGCCTAAGCGACTATTGTCTTCTGGCTCATCCTGCTTTACTTCCATCTCATCATGCACAGCCATATCAATCATTAAGTCACCAGACTCTATACTGCCGTCTTCACACAGTATAAGTGCCCGCTGAATAACGTTTTCAAGCTCTCGCACGTTACCTGGCCATGTATATTGCGCCAATTTGTTTCGTGCAGCTGCACTGAGACGTACATTGCCTAGGCCTTGCACACTTGTGTGACGATTAATAAGGTGTTCCGCTAACGGTACAATATCACCTGGACGCTCTGCGAGCGGGCGCCATGTGATAGGGAAAACATTTAGGCGGTAATATAAATCTTCTCGAAAGTTTCCAAGCTCTACCGCTTTACGTAAATCTCGGTTACTGGTTGCAATCACCCGTACATCTAATTTAATCGTTTTACGTCCACCAAGCCGCTCTACTTCACGCTCTTGAATAACACGAAGTAGCTTTGCCTGAAGTGCTAAATCCATTTCAGTAATTTCATCTAATAGCAGTGTACCACCTTGGGCTTGTTCAAACTTACCTGGGCAAGCTTGAATAGCGCCGGTAAACGCGCCTTTTTCATAACCAAACAATGTCGCTTCAAGCATATTTTCAGGAATAGCTGCGCAGTTGATTGCCACAAAAGGTGCATCTGCGCGAGAAGACTGGTCGTGTATATAGCGGGAAAGTACTTCCTTACCAGAACCACTTGGCCCAAGCACCATCACGGTCGCTTCTGACTTCGCCACTTTTCTTGATAATTCGAGTAATTTTAAACTAGAAGGGTCAGCCACGATAGGCGTGCAAGATTCGACTTTTTGTGCAGGCGCATAGCGTCCAACAAGATTAAGTAGCACTTCAGGCGCGAATGGTTTGGACAGATAATCAGTAGCCCCATCTCGCATGGCCTGCACGGCATCATCGATGGTGGCGTACGCTGTCATTAATAACACCGGAAGTTGAGGGTATTTCGCCTTAATGCTTTTTAATAATGCTAGACCACTCATTCCACCCATTTGAATGTCACTTACCACGAGGTCTATCTTGCGCCCCGCTAAGACCATTAACGCAGCTTCGGCACAGTCGGCATCTACAACATCGTAATCGCCTAGTAATAAAGTGTCGTACAACGCTTCGCGTAATCCAGCATCGTCTTCCACGATAAGAATAGTTGTTTTAGACATTTCTAATTCTCCTAGCAATTAAGCGACATTTGAGTGAGGCTTATTGTGTTGCCCGATAGCCTGAGTGTTACAAGGCAATGCAAGCGTAAAGCAAGCACCTCCTTCATTAAGATTTACCACGCTAAGCGAACCGTTATGTGCTTTAGCTACCGATTTCACCACGGCTAACCCCAGCCCTGTGCCATGGGTTTTGGTGGTAAAGAACGGCTCGAATATTTTATTGATTAGGGTATTGGGTACACCTGGTCCCTTATCATTAACGCAAAGTAGCACCCTATCTTCATGTACTACTGCATTAACTGAAACCGTGTAGCCCTTAGGCGTAACTTGACTCGCATTTTGAATAAGGTTCAGCACAGCACCTTGCAGCGCGGTGAGATTCCCAGTGATAAGTGCATCTGTTGAATCGAAGCCATTAAAAGCAATTTTTTGTGCTTGCTGCGCAGTGATGGTTTGCGCATTAGGCTCTATGGCTTCTCGCAAGCTGGCAAGCGACAAGGTATTCACAACTTGTTGCTCACCAGACTTGGCGAACAACAGCATGTCATTAACTTGGCTTTCTAACTCTTTCAGTCTGTCTGTCATCTTTCGAGCAAATTGCTCAGATGCATGCTGGGGCAAATCTTTTCGCGTTAAATTGGAGGCATAAAGCATAGCGGCGGATAAAGGCGTTCGAATCTGATGCGCAAGGGATGCCACCATTTTGCCTAATGAAGATAAACGCTGCATATGGCTGACACTGGCTTGAAGCCGACGTGTTTCCGTCAAATCTGTAATAACAATCAACTGCCCTGGCTCGTCTTCAAGTGGCGTTATAGAAAGTTTAACGCGACGACCATCTACCAATGACACTTCATGACCATCGTCTGCACGAGGATTAAATGAGCGAGCAATGATGCTACGCCATATTTGTTCTTCTAACGGCTCACCCAGCAATGCCTTAGCTAAGTCATTGGCTTGACGTACAACCCCTTTACCGTCAATAACGATGACGCCTGCCGGCATGACTTGAAGCAAGTTTTCCAAACGACTGGCTTGGCGACGAAGTGAGCTCACTTCTGCTTCACTCACATACGACGGCGTTGTAGCCTCAAGCGCATGCTCGACACTAGGCACATCATAAGATGAAGTGAATTGTTCAGAAGATGAAGTACTGCTGTCGTGTGTGCTATCAAAAATCATATGGCTCTCGTCAATTTAAAGACGGTTTGTGTATATGATTTTATATAGCAGAAGCCATGCCAGTTTTTTAGATTATATTTATCAGATAGTTACGATAAATTAAGGCAGAAGTTTAACGTCAGGTAATTGACGTTAAACTTCTTCCATACGCTGAATATCGTACTTACGCATTTTCTCAACAAGGGTAGTTCTGCGCATTCCGAGCTTATCTGCAGCGCGAGCTACGACCCACTCTTGTTGTTCTAAGGCTTGGCGAATGAGGGTGATTTCAAGCTCAGAAAGATACTCTTTTAGATTAACCCCTTCTTCTGGAAGTGAGGAGGAAATTGGCAAGCTAGACTCTTCTTGTGGTTCATCATACGGGTCTTGCGAAGCTGATTCTGCGAAAAGCGCATTAAATGCGTCTCGCTCTAGCAACTCTTCAGGGTAATCCGGTTCGTACGCTTGAATTTCACCGTACTGGTATTTCTCTGGAAGGTCGGCCACATCAACGATTTGACCGGGATAAAGTATACTCAGGCGCTCAACTAGATTCGATAGCTCACGAACATTACCCGCCCAATTATGCTCCATTAAAGATTCTATTGCGCGTTCTGTGAACCTCACACTATCTACACCATCCCCTTGAATACGGCTGTTGAGTTCTTGCAGCAGTAACGGGATGTCGTCTTTTCGTTGACGTAATGCAGGGCTATCGATAGGGAACACGTTTAAGCGGTAGTAGAGATCTTCACGAAACTTATCTTCTTTGATCATAGTTTCTAGATGACGATGGGTAGCCGCAATAATACGAACATTGCATTGTTGAGGCTTGCTACCACCTACTCGCTCGTAAATACGCTCTTGCAGTACCCGAAGCAGTTTGACTTGCATCTGCAACGGCATGTCGCCAATTTCATCTAGAAATAATGTTCCACCCTCGGCTAATTCAAAACGGCCTTTTCGAGCACTTATAGCCCCAGTAAACGCGCCTTTTTCATGACCAAACAATTCACTTTCAAGAAGCTCGCCGGGAATAGCACCGCAGTTAACAGGAATAAAGGGGCCATCTTTACGTTCTGACAAGAAATGTACATTACGTGCCACCACTTCCTTACCTGTACCAGACTCCCCCAAAATTAGCACTGTTGCCTCTGTTGGAGCCACTTGCTCTACCAACCTACGCACAATCTGAATTTCGTCGCTTTTACCCACCAAACTTCTAAACAGGCGAGTTTTAGACCCACCAGCGCGGGTTTTACCCGGCTTTCTGCGGCTGTATTCTTGGCATCGGTGAATTGATTGCGTAAGTACTGGGTAAGTAAGCGGTAAGGTGATCACGCTGACTAAATTGCACGACGCGGCCACTTCGCCATTTGAATGTAAAATGGCAACAAATGGTATGTGTGGAAAACGAGCAACCAGTGAATTCACCACTGACGGTGACGCGTACTCAATAAGTACCGCATCTGCGCCCTTTTCTTTCAGGTAACTTTCACAGTCAGAAAGCCCTCGTGACTGACACGACTCTCCCAAAAAGGTGACTATGGTTTCTAAGCTATGAATTAGTTCCTGGCTATCACTAACCAGCAAAATATCCTTCATCAAATCCCCGAGAACGCTTTGTTATTATTTACAGTTTAGCGCATTTGTAAATTGTAACGACAAAAGATCGCAGCGCAACTGGTGTTTTCGGAAATGTAGCAATAAAAAAAGCAGGATTCCCTGCTTCTTTCGAATAACTCACTCAAATTTAATGTTTAACTGAGCAACGCTAAAACCTGCCCTTGCTGCTGATTCGCTTGGGCTTGAACCGTTAAAGCAGCTTGTCCTTGCACATCATTTGCCGCTTGTTGAGAGCTAGCTTGAGCGTAATCTAAATCTTGAATTCGACTACGTGCTTCTGCGGTGTTCACATTGGATTGGGTTAAATTTCGAGCAGTACTAGCCAAACTATTTTGCGTAGCGCCTAAATCACCACGTGCGCCACCCAAAATTTCAATCGCTTCGTCGGTAGCATTTAACGCATCATCAATACTGCTACCAGAAGTTAAATCGATAGAAAGTACGTCCGATAGTTGGCTACCAATATCTTGGGTTTTAACATCAACTGAGTTGCCACCATTCGCCCCAACTTGAAAACTCAACGCGCCATTGTCAGACAACAAGGGTTTACCAGCAAAATTGGTTTGTTCAATGGTAAAGCTGATGTTCTCTTGAAGCTGTGATATTTCAGATTGCAGTGCTTGACGGTCGCCGTCGCTTAACACACCGTTACCAGACTGAATAGTAAGCTCGCGTATACGATTTACATCATCGTTAATGGTGCTTAAACCGCCTTCAGCGACTTGAGCTAACGAAATGCCATCATAAACGTTGTTCACCGCTTGGCGATTACCCTCTACTTCAGAGGTGAGGCGGTCGATAATTTGCTGGGCAGCTGCGCCGTCTGAAGCGCTATTAATTTCTTTGCCGGACGCAAGTTTTTCCAAAAGCGTATTTTGCTTTTCTTGTACTTGGTTCAGCAAAGAACTTACACCGCCATCTACGATTTGCATAAAGTCGTCTCCAATGATCTCTTGCATAGATAATAGCATAGAAACGGTCAACATCTAACCGATTCAAAAGTATTACCAAACATACCTGTATGTGGAATTAGATAATCGTAACGTCAATTCTTTTCGCGACAAACGCTTAAATGGACAGCAAACACACTATTTTTTATAATTACCAATTACGTAAAATGGAGGTCCAATCAACACTAATTTGAATTCTGACGTGTTAACATGTCTGTTAGTATAAACAAATTCAACTTTTTGCAACGTGTAAATCGTAAAGTTAAACAGTACTCGGCCGATGTAAATACAGGTTTGTTCCGCTCAAAGAGAAAATGGGCGCAGATTTGTTAAAAAAGATGGTGAAAAAGTATGAATGTTGCAGTCATTCCGGCTCGAGGCGGCAGTAAGCGAATTCCTCGTAAGAATATCAAAAATTTTTGCGGTAAACCTATGATCGCTCACGCTATTGAGAACGCACTTACTAGCCAATTCATTGATAAGGTTGTGGTCTCCACCGATGATGATAATATCGCCGATGTTGCGTTGCAGCATGGCGCTGAAGTTCCATTTCTACGTCCGAAAGAACTAGCCGACGATTATACTGGCACAAGCCCCGTTGTAAGACATGCGATTTCAATGCTAATGGATTTAACGTGGCCCATTAATAATTGCGCATGCATTTATGCTACTTCTCCTTTGCTTTCACCCTCAATAATAAACTCTAGCTACAAAACACTCATTAATACGCCAGAAGTGGATTATGTATTTACTGCTGCAAGATTTTCGTTTCCCATTCAACGGGCGATATTACAAACTGAAAATGGTGGTGTAAAACCTTATGATTCGTTTGGGATTACTCAACGATCTCAAGATTTACCACCCGCTTTTCACGATGCCGGCCAGCTCTACTGGGGTCATTATTCGACATGGCTCAATACTAACAAGCATATTTTCGGTGCTAATTCAAAAATGGTAGTAATGCCAGACCACCTTGTTCAAGATATTGATACACCAGAAGATTGGAAGAGAGCAGAATTACTCTACAAGCTAATTAACGACGAGAATGCCCAGTGAAAATAGCATTTCGTGTGGACGGGTCTACTACAATGGGATTCGGCCATATCATGCGCTGTTTAGCTTTGGTAAAACAACTAAAGCAAGAGCACGACGTTTATATTTTATCCAGCGCACTTCCCTTAAATGTCACCGCACAAATAGATGCTGCGGGAGCCACATTAATTTCGGTTAACATTGAAAATGTAGATTTTGGTGCTATTGATGACGCTGACAACGAACAATTAGAAGCCATGCAGAAGCTGCACGCAAAAGATTGTTTAGCAGACTTCAATGAACAACTGGATTTATTATTCGTCGACCATTATCAGTTGTCAGCCCCCTTTTGCTATATTATGCGCTCAAAAATAAATACGATTGTTGTAATAGATGATTTGGCCAATCGCGTTCACAACTGCGACGTACTTATTGATACAAATTTCTATCACGATTATCAAACACGCTATAACGGATTAATTCCGTCTCATTGTCATACCCTACTTGGTCCAACGTATGCTTTCTTACGAAGCGAATTTTTCTGCATTGACAATAGAATACGCGCAAACAATCATTTTTTAGTCTGTTTTGGAGGGAGTGATCCTATTAATTTGACCGAGCGAGTGGTCGATATTTTAACAACATTAAAGTCATCCCCCTTCACTGCCGATATCATTGTAGGTCCGGGATATAAGCACATCAACAGTCTGCGGCTTAAAATTCAAAGCCTTGTTGGTGTAAACCTTCACCAAAATTGTACGTACATGAGTTCGTTAATGCAGGGGGCCAGTTTTATGCTTGGCGCTGGCGGAAGTATGCACTGGGAACGAGCAAAATCGGGTGTAGCTGGGCTTATAATAACCCTTGCAGACAATCAGATAGAAACGACTCGCGCATTACATGACAGCGATTGCTGTTTATGGCTCGGCGGTGAGAATGAATTAGCAGATGATCATATATGTAAAGCAATTGAAAAAGCGTTGCACTCACCTGACCAAATGCGCTACTTAGCATCCAATGCTGCTAAACTCGTTGAACCAAATCAATCTCCATCCTTTGTGGTGGACACAATATTAGAAATAGTTAAGAGGTATTCATGAAGCCAATCTCTATCGGTGACTTTCAAATTGGTCGAGGGCTAGCGCCTTTTGTCATTGCGGAAATGTCAGGTAACCATGGCCAATCTCTTGAAAAAGCTTACAAGTTAATAGACGCCGCAGCTGAAGCTGGCGCACACGCGATTAAATTTCAAACCTACACTCCAGACACCATCACACTAGATTGCCACGAGGGTGAGTTTTTCATCGAAGATCCTAATAGTTTATGGAAAGGAAATTCGCTATATAATCTTTATAAAGAAGCCATGACACCCTGGGAATGGCATAAAGAGCTTTTTGACTATGCCAAAGAAAAAGGGTTGATGGCATTTAGTACTCCCTTCGATTTAACTGCCGTGGATTTTCTCGAAACATTAAACCCACCTTGCTACAAGGTAGCCTCATTTGAAAATACTGACCATGCTATTTTAGCCGCTGTGGCAAAAACCGGTAAGCCCGTAATAGTCTCAACGGGTATGGCAAGCCAAGCAGAAATTGCTGAATCGGTAGATGTACTCAAAAATAATGGATGTCGCGATCTCATACTGCTTAAGTGCACGAGTAACTATCCTGCCAACCCAGTTGATGCAAATCTTAAAACCATTCCTCACCTAAGCGAGCTTTTTGATTGCCAGGTTGGACTTTCCGACCACACACCGGGGGTTGGAGTAGCGGTTGCTGCAGTGGCTCTTGGGGCTACAGTGGTTGAAAAACATTTCGTTCTAGACCGAACTGGAGGTGAAGTGGATGCTGAGTTCTCTTTAGAACCCCATGAATTAAGGCTTTTGGTAGAGGAAACTGCTCGCGCCGCCGTAGCAATAGGGGGGGTAAGTTACGGCGCAACAGAGAGAGAGAAAGCATCGTTAGTGCATAGACGCTCTCTTTACATTGCTGAAGATTTAAAAGCAGGTGATACGCTAAACGATGAAAATTTACGCTCTGTACGTCCTGGACTAGGCTTACCACCCAAATACTTACCTTTATTGTTAGGCAAAAAAATTAACAAAGATGCTGCAAAGGGCACACCAATGAGCTGGGAGCTTCTTTAGCATGAAGGTTATTTTGTTTGGTGCAGGTAAAGGTGGTGAGAACTTCATCTTACAGCATCCTCAAATGAATATTGTTGCCATTGCTGATAACGATGAAAGTAAGCATGGAAAAACCGTACTGCGTATTCCCGTCATATCACCTGTAGAAATCCAAAATGAAAACGTTGAGAGCATTATCATTACAAGCCAATGGGTTGACCAAGTTTACCGACAGCTCACCAACGATTTAGGTTTCTCAGCATCTCTTATTACCATTCCAAACAAACAAGCAGTAAAGGCCGAACTTCCCTTCCAAGACAAACAAACGAAAGTGTTTGCGCAAGATTTGCTGAAGTTTATTAATCAATATTGTAGAGAAAAAGGAGCCCCAGCGTGTTTAGACTCGGGAACACTCTTGGGCGCAATGAGAGACGGCGACCTGATTTCTTGGGATGATGATATCGACCTTGCAATTGACCCCTTTAGCTTTAGTGTTTTAATCAATCACCTCCCTGAAATGATTGAAAAACTGAGCACTAAATTTGATGTTGAATGGCAAGTAATTGTGATTACTGTAAACGGAAGACAATCATGTATTAATGTAGAGTTTTTAAATAGTGAGGGTACGGCGTTCATCCCCTTCGATTTAAGTATTCAATTACGAGAATCAATTAACGGATCTTCAGAACTAATATCATCCGGTGGATTATTTTTTGCGCCAGCCCGTCATTTTGATAATCTAGATACTATTCTATTTCTTAATGAAGAGTTTTTCGTTCCCCACGACCCGTCGTCGTTTCTGACATTTATGTACGGAAACTGGAAGACACCTAAAAAAACAACGCAAATTACTGAGTATGAAAATAGACGCGCGTCTTTACCTAGCCCGAAAGGTGGTATTAAGGTAGAAAAACGCATTTTTTGTCTAAATGGCGAACGACGCTAGTGAATGTTTTATTAAGCAGCGCAAATAACAAAGTCCCTTTGTTAAAGGCTTTGCAAAATGCTGTCAAACGAATTGTCCCAGACGGCATAGTCACTGCGGGAGATATAAACGCAAAAGTATTGACGCGTTATTTTAGTGATGCTTTTTGGCATATGCCTAGTACTACTGAAAGCAACGTTTCTCATATTATTTCGGAACTCGTACGCTTAAACATTACCCATGTGTTACCTACTCGCGATGGTGAGTTATTGTTTTGGGCGAGATTGAAGCCCAAACTCAAAACCTTGAATATCGCAGTTCTGGTATCCGACCCTAGCGTTGTCGAAGTATGTTTAGATAAGTTGGCTTTTGGCCAACTGCCTATATCGTCAGTCATTCCCACTTACGATAGACTACCAGAAGGCGACAACTCAGAATGGGTTGTTAAAGAACGATATGGTGCAGGCAGTCAAAGCTTAGGGATAAAACTTGCTACCAACAATGCCTTAGCCCACGCAAATGAGCTAACCAACCCGATATTCCAGCCTTATTATAATGGCCAGGAAATAAGCATTGATGGGTGGCTCACCCACGACAGTAAAGTAAAAGCATTGGTTTGTCGCGTCAGAGACATTGTGGTCAATGGTGAATCTCAAGTGACTTACACCCTGCCCGATTGCCCATTTGAAGATGTATTTACTGACATTTTAGAGGCGTTAAAGCTGACAGGCCCGGTAGTACTTCAAGCAATAATCAGTGAAAACACGGCCTGGATCATAGAGTGTAACTCTCGATTTGGTGGAGCATCTACCTTAGGAATTCAAGCTGGGGTAGATAGCTTGTATTGGAGCCTATGCGAATCGTCTGGAATAAATATTACAGACATTGAGGTTAAAATGGCTACCAAAAGCGTCAGGCAAGTTAGAGTTGCTGTGGATTTTTATTTATGAATAAACTGTATGATTTATATTTTTGATCTGGATGACACCTTATACGACGAACGCCAATATGTGGAATCAGGGCTTCGTGCTGTGGCAAATTATGTCGAATATAAGTGGCAAGTCGAAAAAATAGCAGGGTTCGATCAACTCATCAACTTGCTAGATAGGAATGGTAGGGGCCGAATATTTAACGATTACTTAGCCAAAAACAACATTCCTGCGACTAAAAAGAACGTAAAGGAGTGCGTAACAGTTTACCGCCTTCACAAACCGGTGTTATCCATGGCGCAGCAACACTTGCAATTGTTGCACGAGCTACCCAAGCCACTCTATCTTGTTACAGATGGGAATAAAGTGGTGCAAGCGAATAAAGTCGAAGCCTTGAATATTCGTCACCTTTTTAAGCGTATTTTTATTACTCATCGGTTTGGCGTAAAGCACGCTAAGCCTTCAACTTACTGCTTTGAGAAAATTAGGCTCGCTGAGGCCTGTGACTGGAATGATATGGTTTACGTGGGAGATAATCCCGCAAAAGACTTCGTAAATTTGAATCGACTTGGGATGCACACAGTAAGAGTGCTTACTGGAGTGCATAGAAGCGCCGTAGCTAAACCCCTTTATGATGCACATTACACGGTTAAACACATCACCGACCTCAGGTCGCTAGAGGTCTAACGGATAGACTCTCCGTTACATTAATTATCGCCTTAAATATCTACGATTTTGACCGTAATATAGAACTTTAGACGGTTTATTACTCGTATAAGTCTATACTTCCTAAAGCTTTATGGCATTCGTGCCGACAAGTGATATATTGTATTTATAACCATAAAAACAGCGAGCAAGCCATGTTCGACGGAAAATCGATTCTCATTACAGGTGGAACGGGTTCATTCGGCCATAAATACACTGAAACCTTGTTAGCGAAACACAAACCAAAACGTCTAATCATTTATTCTCGAGACGAGCTAAAACAGTTCGAGATGCAGCAGAAATTTAATGCACCATGTATGCGTTACTTCATTGGCGATGTGCGTGATAGAGAGCGACTCAATCGTGCAATGCAAGGTGTAGATTTTGTTATTCATGCTGCGGCCATGAAACAGGTGCCTGCGGCTGAATATAATCCCACCGAGTGTATCCGTACCAATATCGATGGCGCTGAAAACGTTATAAATGCAGCCATTGATAACAACGTTGGCAAAGTCATCGCCTTGTCTACAGATAAAGCTGCCAACCCCGTTAATTTATACGGCGCAACAAAACTCGCATCAGACAAACTTTTTGTTGCCGCAAACAATATTGTGGGCGAAGGTTCTTCGCGATTTTCAGTAGTTAGATATGGCAACGTGGTAGGCTCGAGAGGCTCTGTAGTGCCGTTTTTTGATAAACTTATTGCGGAAGGTAACGACCACATACCTGTAACACACAAAGATATGACGCGATTTTGGATAACCTTACAGCAAGGTGTCGATTTTGTACTTAAAAACTTTGAGCGAATGTTAGGAGGAGAGATTTTTGTCCCTAAAATTCCATCTATTCGAATTGTTGATCTTGCTAAAGCGATGGCACCAGATACGCCGATAAAATATGTCGGTATTCGCCCCGGAGAGAAACTACACGAGATGATGTGTCCTGGAGATATGTCACTTCACACGTTCGAGTTTAATGACCACTATGTTATCGCGCCGGCAATTAAATTTTTCCATAGAAGTAACAACTTCACCAGCAATGCACTAGATGAACAAGGGAGGCCGGTGGAGTCGGGTTTTGAGTACGTTTCTGATACCAACGGTCACTTCCTTAGTATTGAAGAAGTCGCCCAATTCAACGAGGAAGCTAAGCTTTGATACCTTATGGGCGTCAGCAACTTGATGACGATGATATCAACGCAGTTTTAGATACGCTTAAGTCTGATTGGCTAACACAAGGCCCTACAATACCTAGATTTGAAGAGGCGTTAGCTAATTACTGTGGCGCAAATTATGGCATAGCGGTTAATAGTGCTACGTCGGCCTTACATATTGCCTGTTTGGCGTTAGGCGTTGGTGAGGGCGATAGCGTTTGGACATCGCCTAACTCTTTTGTTGCTTCATCTAATTGTGCTCTTTATTGCGGCGCCAGCGTTGACTTTGTCGACATTGACCTTGAATCAGGCAACATGAGTATTGACGCTTTAGAGACTAAACTCGAAAAAGCAAAAATTAATGGTACTGTCCCAAAAGTCATAATTCCTGTGCATTTTGCGGGTCAACCATGCGACATGGCTCAGATTCATGCGCTATCTGAATCCTATGGGTTTCATATTATTGAAGACGCCTCACATGCTGTTGGTGCGAAATACAAAGGTGATTTTGTAGGGTGCGGTAAATATGCTGACATCTGTGTGTTTAGCTTTCATCCGGTAAAGATTATTACTACGATGGAAGGCGGAATGGCGCTGACCAATAACACCGAAATCGCTGAGAAAATGCGTATGTTACGGAGTCACGGTATTACTAATAATCCGACTTTGATGACAGAGCCCAGTCACGGCCCATGGTATTATCAACAAGTGGACTTGGGTTTCAATTATCGCATGACCGATGTAGAAGCAGCATTGGGCCTAAGTCAATTAAAAAAGCTGCCTAGCTTTCTAGAAAAACGCAACGCATTAGCGCAGCAATACGATGAACTTTTTTCTGCCCATGACAATATAGTCCCATTAAAGCAGCGCAGCGATGTTGACAGTAGCTACCATCTCTATGTAGTAAGAATACTTGGCCTCAACGATGAAGAAAAAGCGGTTCTTGTGTCTCAACTCAGGGCAGCAGAAATTTTCGCACACGTGCACTATATCCCAATTCATTTGCAGCCTTACTACCAGAACTTAGGTTTCAGTCAGAGAGACTTCCCTAATGCAGAACGTTATTATGAGCAAGCTATCACGCTTCCATTGTTTCCTGAATTATCCCTTAATGATTTAACCTATATCGTCGATACAATTACTAAGTATGTAGACAACATTTATAGCCGTTAAAAATGTATTGGATTATCTAGTAAAGCTTCAACTTTTCATAACGATAGTAAAATCAATATTCAACGTAAGTAAAAAGGCAAAATACTGATGAGTTTTAATAAGGTGAAAGGATGAACTTGCAAAAGGTAGCGTTTATCACAGGCATAACGGGTCAAGACGGCTCCTACCTCGCAGAGTTGTTACTTGAAAAAGGCTATAAAGTACATGGAATCAAACGCCGTTCATCGCTTTTTAATACTCAACGAATAGACCATATTTACCAAGGACCTCAAAAACAAAATAGAGATTTCATCTTACATTATGGCGATTTAAGCGATAGCTCCAATCTTGTCCGACTCATTCAACAAATTCAACCAGATGAAATTTATAACCTAGGCGCTCAAAGTCATGTCGCGGTTAGCTTTGAATCACCAGAATACACAGCCGACGTTGATGCTCTGGGTGCCTTAAGAATACTAGAGGCTATAAGGCTTTTGGGCTTAGAAAAAAAGACGCGCTTTTATCAAGCATCTACCTCTGAGCTATACGGGTTAGTACAAGAATCACCTCAAAAAGAAAGTACACCGTTTTATCCACGCTCTCCCTATGCGGTCGCTAAACTGTATGCTTATTGGATAACAGTGAATTATAGAGAATCGTACGGTATATATGCCTGCAACGGAATTTTGTTTAATCATGAATCACCAAGACGGGGGGAAACTTTCGTTACCCGAAAAATTACCAGAGGCTTAGCTAACATTGCACAAGGTCTAGAGTCATGTCTTCATATGGGAAATATCGACGCGCTTCGAGATTGGGGACATGCTAAAGACTACGTGTATATGCAATGGCTCATGTTACAGCAATCCCAACCAGAAGATTTTGTGATTGCCACAGGGCACCAGTATACAGTGCGTGATTTTATTCAGTGGACCGCCAATGAACTTGGTATTGAAATAGCGTTTAGAGGCGAAGGTATAGACGAAATTGCTATAGTAACTAATGTTAATGGCGAAGATGCACCAGCAGTGAAAGTGGGTGACATCATCATGCGAATTAACCCTAAGTACTTTAGACCCGCAGAGGTTGAAACCTTGCTTGGTGATGCCAGTAAAGCGCGAACAAAGCTTGGTTGGAAACCAGAAATTGACGCATACACACTATGCAAAGAAATGACGCAGCACGATTTGACTGAAGCAAAGCGCCAAGCATTCTTAAAGCTGAATGGTTTTCACTTCGACGCATTGAGAGAAGAATAGAAATGGTCTCTAAAAATATCTTCGTCGCGGGTCACCGAGGTATGGTAGGGCGCGCACTTTGCAGAAAGCTAGATAGTATGGATGGTGCAACCATTGTTACTGCAAGTAAGGATGAGCTAGATCTCACTCATCAAGAAAGCGTTATTTCATTTTTCGAAAATAATCAAATTGACGAAGTTTACCTTGCGGCAGCGCGAGTTGGAGGCATACATGCTAACAATGCCTTTTCAGGTGAGTTCATTTATCAAAACTTAATGATTCAGACAAACGTAATTCATTCTGCTCATCTGAATAATGTGCAAAAACTATTGTTCCTTGGTTCAAGTTGTATATACCCCAAGTTTGCAAGCCAGCCTATACGTGAGGACGCGCTGTTAACAGGGCAATTAGAATCCACCAATGAAGCTTATGCAGTGGCAAAAATTGCAGGTATCAAGCTTTGTGAAAGCTACCGGCGGCAATATGGTAGAGATTATCGTAGTGTTATGCCTACAAATTTGTACGGACCGTACGATAACTTTCACCCTCAAAATGGTCACGTTATTCCAGCGTTGTTTCATAAATTTTACCAAGCAATACGCGATGATGCTCCCTATGTTGAGATTTGGGGTAGCGGAAAAGTAAGGAGAGAGTTTCTTCACGTAGATGATTTGGCTGAGGCATGTCAACATTTGATGAATCAAGATGAACTCACGTTCTGGGATAGCCTTGATACTCATTGTTCCCACATCAATGTTGGAACAGGTACTGATTGCTCAATAAGAACATTAGCTGAAATGATTCAACGAATCTCGAATTTCAAAGGAAGTCTAAAATTTGACGAGACTAAACCTGAAGGAACACCCGTGAAGCGCCTAAACGTAGAGAAAATTAACGGGCTAAAATGGCAAGCCTCACATAGCTTAGAAGAAGGCCTTCAACAAGTTTGGGATTGGTATTGCCACCAGCTAAATGATTCATTTAGCTGTTGATAGTGTTTGTTCCACTCTTTTTAGTCTACCACCAAGAAAATTTAGTATTTAACCAAACAATAGTTAGAAACATATGAAGAGTAATGACGTCGCAAGGGCGATATTAGCAAAAATACCTCCGCCCCAATATTATGACGATCCCCCCCTATTTGTGGAAGCTGATTATTATGGTGCCTCAACGAATATTGCTCATCAGCTTGGTTTACCTCATGCTCCTTTCAGTGATAGTGGATGGCGTCACGGTTGGATGTACTACCGAGCTAAGTTCATCTCACAACTCACCGTCTGGGGGCAGCAAGAGTCACAGTACTTATTAGCTCAGCAGGAGCATGTCGACTTTCTTAAATCTTTTAACATTGATTCAACAGCTGTAGGTATGCCATTTATTTATGCCGATGCAATCGATGAGTCTCTAAGAGTTCCGAATACGTTACTGGTCATGCCGCCACATACTTTGCCTTATGTACCCGCTGTTGGTAACGAAGAAAGCTATATATTAGAGATTGAAAACATACGCGACGAATTTGATGCGGTTGTTTTTTGTGTGCACCACTCTTGCTATGAACGTGGAGTCTGGCCTGAACTCATAAAGAAATATAACTACCCCATGATTATTGGTGCCAGCGCACATCAATCGAACGCGTTGGTAAGGCTACAGAAGTTATTTTCAAGTTTCGAGTACGTTACATCTAACATTGTCGGATCTCATATTCCCTATGCGGCGTATTGCGGCGCTAAGGTTTCGTTTTATGGTACGTTCTGTGACCTTACCCAGTTTAACTATGAAAATGATCCACAAGCTCAAGCAAACCCAGAACTATGGGACTATATTGTAGAACGTTCAACAGAGAAGCCGGTTAGAGAGGCGATGCCTTTTATATTTTGCCAACACCCCAAAGAAGCGAGTTTTCATACTGAGTGGGCCCAAAAAGAATTGGGGCAATCTCACAAAAAACCTTCACATGAAATAGCGGAGTTACTTGGGTGGAATAATGCGGCTTTTCAACTTAACAGTGCTAAAAGATACAATGATATTGTTAAATGTAAATCGAAAGAGCGTTTACTCGACAGTTTAGTTGAAGTCTTCAACACGGTCGGAGGTAGAAGCTTTGCACTTTACGGAGGCGGGAAAGTAGGTTCTTTGATACTTAACCTGCTAGTTGCTAACGGTCATAGGCCGCATTGTATATTTGATCAGAACTTTGAAAGCTTAAAAGAGCTCAACGGAATTAAAGTATGTGACCCTCAAGACATTTCGACCACGGGCGCCTCTTTAATTTTGATCGCTTCTTTTACTCATCAAAGAGAAATTCGTGAAAATATTTATACAATGCGCCCCGACATAGAAATTTGGTCGTCAGATTGAAGCGTTTTTACTTTTTGTAATACCTTTGATTTAATTAAAAACAATCAGGCATATAATGATTTGACACCATCGCCTTGAAGACGCATACAGTCCAATCTAATTGCACATCACTGATAAAAAAATGCCACCATACAAATCTTAACTCTCTTCGCATTCAGCTAAAGTTTCTTCCACTGCAGCGGATAAATAAGATAATTACCAAGTTTATACTTGTATAGAGCAACAGGAATTTCAATTGAAAAAAGTCATATTAACCGGTGCCAATGGTCAACTAGGACAGAGCTTCGCTAGCATGCTAGTAAAACAAGGCTTTCAGGTTATCGCTGTTGACAAGAATATTGATAATTTAACAGCTACTAAAGAATTAAACTTAGTTAAGCTTGATATTACCAATAGCCAAGATGTCAATGATTTCTATAGCGAGCTAAAGGATATTTATGGCCTTATTAACAATGCGGGTACTGCCGTGTTTACTCCATTTGAAGAAAGGACAGCAGAAGAGTTTATGTCTGTTGTAGAGGTTAATTTACTCGGGACTTTTCTCATGGCCCAAGGCGCCGTAAAAATCATGAAAAACAATCAAATTGGAAAAATTGTAAATATTGGTTCCATCTATGGTGTTGTGAGCAGTGATGAACGAATTTACGGGCAAAGCAAACGCAATAACTCAGAGGTTTATTCAGTTACAAAAGCAGGGGTTATTCAGCTATCTAAATATATGGCTGCGCATTTCGGGAAGTATAATATTCAGACTAACTGTATATCGCCAGGTGGCGTTTTCAACCATCAAACCGACGATTTTATTGATAACTATAATTCCAAAACGCCCTCTGGAAGGATGGCTCGCCCTGCTGATTTTGATGCTGCCATGCGCTTTTTGCTTGATGAAAACAATAGCTATACCAATGGACAAAATATTGTTGTAGATGGAGGATTTACTGCATGGTAAATCATCATTATATTTTAGGAGCTGGAGTAACCGGCCTCAGTCTCGCCTATGAATTGCTAAAAAAAGGCCAAACCGTAGTTCTTATAGAAAAGTCAGAGACGGTAGGTGGCTTGGCTAAAAGCCTTTCTTGGCATGGTCGACAAATAGATTTAGGCCCTCATATCTATCATACCCCAGATCAAGACATCGAAGATTATTGGAAGGAAGAATTTCCTGAGCTTTTTTACGAGCGACATCACTGGTCGAAGAACTTAAAAGACAACACGTTTTTTGACTACCCTGTCAATAGACAATTCATTGACAGTCTTCCTGATGAGATACAAAGCAAAATTAAGTACGAACTAGAAAATGTCGATGCCGATAAGGTAGCTAGCGCTAACAACTATTATGAATATATAAGAGCACTAGCGGGAGAGACGCTCCAAGAAATGTTTTTCATTAAGTACCCAGAGAAACTTTGGGGCATGTCTGTGAAGGAACTAGATGCGAATTGGGCTCCGAAACGGATAAAAATTAGAGATAAAGCTGGACCGTTTTTTGAGGGGCAATGGAGTGCTGTAGGGAATCAAGGCAGCGGCACTATTTTAGAAAGCCTCAAAGAAAAAGTCCTCGAACTAGGCGGTGTAATTCGACTAAATGAGACGATTGAGCGGGTATTATTAAGCAACCAAAGAATTAGTGTTATATCTACAGATAAAAGCAATATTAGCGTTGCTAGCAATGATGTTGTCATCAATACAACTTCATATTGTACAGCATGTGAATTTTTGGGCCAGACAACAAATTTACAATACCGAGGCGTCACCTTAATTTACCTAGCCGTTGAAACGGCTGATGTTTTCCCCGATGGTGTAGACTTCGTTTACATTGATGATCCAGATATCTATTTCAACAGAATTTCTGACCAAAACTCTTTCGTAAAAAGGCCCGAATCAAACTCAACAATTCTTTGCTTTGAAATTACATATAGCAAAAATGATCAGATAGACATAATGGAGCCAGAGTTATTAGTAGAAAAAGTAAAACATCAGTTTCTTTCACTTAATTTGATTTCTGATCGTTCACTTATTGTAGATGCAAAGATAGTCAAACTTCCTGAAGTCTATCCCATGTTTTTCCTTGGCTACGAGAATGAACTCGCTAAAACAAAAGCCAGCATAGATGCTATTGAGAATTTATACACGCTTGGAAGCCTCGCAGAATACGCATATTCAGATCTTCAAGTTCTGTTCAGTAAAGCCATTGATTTAGCGGAAATTTTAACCAGCTCGACATTTAAAATCAATAAAATAGACAAAGCCGCGCCGAGACTTGATTTTGAGAAGCGTTTTTTATTAGGAAATAGCTTTGTTGGGGAGGGAGAGCCCGCATATGTAATAGCAGAAATCGGCTTAAATCATAATGGAAGTATGCACATCGCAAAAAAATTGATTGATGAAGCGGTTAGCGCTGGTGCAAATGCTGTAAAATTACAAAGCTACAAAAGTCATCTTCGCGTTGCTTCTGAAGGAAAAACATCTCGCTACGTTGAAAAAGTGTTAAGTACCCAAGAAACTGACTATGAGATGTTTAAGAAAAACGAATTATCTGTAGCGCAAACAAAAGAGTTATTTAGTTACGCTAAGGCGAAAGGCATCACCCTATTCTCAGCTCCTTTTGATATTGAAAGCGTCGATGAACTTGAAGAGCTAGGGGTAGATTGTTATAAAATAGCCTCCTTTGACTTGGTCAATTTACGTCTAATTGAGAAAGTGGCGCTGACAGGTAAACCCATTATCCTATCAACAGGTATGGCATTGCTTTCTGAGGTCGAAGATGCCCTTCGTATTGTTTCCTATACCGGAAATCGACAAGTTATATTGCTTCAATGTACCTCCTCCTACCCTTGCCCACCCGCATCTATGAATATTCGCGCGATTGATACAATGAAACAAGCATTCAACCTTTTGCCTGTCGGTTTATCAGATCATGTCATTGGTGATGTTGTGAGCCTTGCAGCAGTCAGTCGAGGAGCTGACGTGATAGAAAAGCATTTTACAATGGATAAAAAAATGGAAGGTCCGGACCATGTGCTTTCTCTAGAACCCAACGAATTAAAGAATATGATATTTAGTATCAGACAAATTGAAGAAAGTTTAGGAGACGGGATAAAGCAACCCTCTACCAATGAGGTCAGTACACTCATTCGCTTTCGAAAAACCATGTATTCAAGTGTCGATATACCAAAAGGTACAACAATAAGAACAGAGCACATCACTTATAAAGGGCCAGCCTATGGCTTGTACGCAAAGTATGAAGACTTAGTAGTGGGTTGTGTTACCAAAAGTGACATTCCAGTAGATACACCTATTACATGGGATCTTATCAGTTCTTAGGAGGCATTCATGAGCTCGTTTATACAAAAAGTCAGTTCTCTTATCGAAGATTTGTCGGCGCAACCTGTCAGTCGAATATTTACCATAGCCACAACTTCGAAAGGTGAAGAAGATCCATATCTTACGCCTCTTAGAGTGACGAGAGACTTCGCGGTAGCGGGTTGTGTTATTTTCAAACAAGAGTGTCTGCTTCAAATAATTGAGCTTGTCGACGGTGCAGTCGATATAGTATTAGTGGATACAGAAAAGAAAATTCCCCTTTCGATAAATACGCAAGAACAACTTGATAATGACAGTATATACCTAAAAAGAAATACGATTGGGCCTGTAGAAACGGGCAACTTGTCAAAAATATGCTTTCAGAAAATATCAAAAAGCGAGACGTTTGAATTTAAACCTAATGACTTAACAGTAAACAGCGCTTGGTCATTTCTAAGTCAAAGATTGGGCATTTTAAGTGGAAAGAAAATTGCTATTCTTGGCGTAGGGAACATTGGTAGTAAGTTGGCTCTCAAGCTTGTCGAGTGTGGAGCTGACGTACACACTTGTCGCCAACAAGCATATGTAGGTCATCAAATCACAAATGGTCTCAATCTAATAAAACATGAAAATACCGTTTCTAATATTACATTTCACAATAGTTTACTTTCGACATCATTTAATGCTGATGTTGTCATCGGATGTACGAATGGCGTACCTATAATTGACAGTGACGTGATCCAGACGATAAAGAGAGATGCCTTAGTCGTTGATCTCGGAAAAAATAATATTACGCCTGACGCGATTAAATTAGCCATTGAAAATAAGCTAGAAATATATAGGGTCGATGTTACAGCGGCTCTAGAAGGCTTTATATATGAAATGCTTAAAATGCGAGAAGTACTGAACTCTTCCTACGGAAAAAAAACGTTACCTCTTTGCAATATTGTCTCTGGTGGGTATTTGGGCGAAGATGGAGACGTTATTGTGGACAACATTTCAACCCCTCGAGTGATATATGGCATAGCTAATGGGTATGGCTCTATAAAAAAATCGCTAAGTTCATACGAGAACGAAATTATCGCTAAGTTAAAAAAAGAAGTTTGCCAATGTTAAATCAATTTGGAAAGAATGCCTCTGCCCTATTGCTTCAAAAAAAGTCGTTTTTTGAAGAAAATGAAACACACGTGGAAAAGCAGAGAAAAATAGCACACTTGTATGTGTCGCAACCTGAACGGAATAAGTGTAAAAATTGCGACTCTCAACTAGGCTCCCAAGTCGATTTCACAAAAGATACTATTCCCTACAAGATATGTCGAACATGTTCTCATTTGAATGGAGCGCACGAGGATACTTCCGAATTCTGTGAAACAGTCTATGCTGTTGATGATTCGGAATATGCGCAAAATTACAATTCAAAAGACAAAAGTGAGTACGAGTATAGAACTGCAAGTATTTACGTACCCAAAGCAGAGTTTTTGTTCACCGCACTGAAATCTCTTGGTATCGATCCTCATGATCATACTTATTTTGATTATGGTGCTGGGTCGGGTTATTTTGTTTCTGCTTTACTTAAATTGGGGTTAAATGATGTTACAGGTTCCGATGTATCAAAATCCCAAGTTGACTTAGCCAACACTCTCTTTTCTACGCCAAGACTATCATGCCACTCAATATACGATGGACATGAAAAGCTCGCAACGACGAAGTCTCAAGTAGTATCAATGATTGGTGTCTTAGAGCACCTACAATCTCCCCGATTGGCATTGAAGCGCCTTGTTGAAAATACGAGTGTGGAGTACATTTTTATTTCCGTACCAACATTCAGTTTGTCTGTGTATTTAGAGATGCTTGATGACAACGTTTTTCACCGACAGCTCCATGGAGGACATACGCATTTATATACAAATGATTCGCTAGATTACATGTGCAACGAATTTAATTTGGAGATTATAGGGCAATGGTGGTTTGGAACAGACTTGGTCGACTTATATCGTCAGCTGCATATTAAATTAGAGAAAAATGCGGTCTCTTCATATGTCAAAGATGACTTCAGCAAGCGCTTTTTAACGTTCTTGGACAGTGCACAACTCGAAATAGACAAACAAAAAGAATCATCTGAAGTTCACCTACTACTAAGAAAAAGTAATGCCTAAAATTCTCGCTGTCATCCCAGCTCGCTCAGGAAGTAAGTCACTTCCCCACAAAAACATTAAAAACCTTAATGGAAAACCACTCCTTGCCTATTCAATTGAATATGCGAACCAAAGTTCTCTGATTTCAAAGACAATTGTTTCAACAGATAATGAGGATTACGCCAAGATTGCAGTAGAGTATGGGGCCAGTGTTCCTTTTTTAAGGCCACCTGAATATTCACGAGATGACAGTCCCGATTACGAGTTTATGAAGCATGCTTTGGAGTATTATCTTGACCATGGAGAAAGTTTCGACTTACTCATATTGCTAAGACCTACCTCGCCTGTTCGCCCACCTGGTTTAATTGAGCGGGGTGTGAAAATAATTCTCGCAGATCCGATTGCAACCTCCGTTCGCTCAGTAGCGCCAGTTACAGAGCACCCTTATAGAATTTGGAGTAAAAAAGAGGATGGCAGCATTGAAGGCTTTGTACCTTTTGTAAAGGAACCCTATAACTTACCGAGACAAAAACTGCCTCCATTACTATTTCAAACTGGCGATATTGAAATAGTCAAAGCAAGTACGCTTCTTTCAGGCTCAGTCAGTGGCAATAAAGTTTTACCTCTCATAATAGAGCACGGTGAAATGGTAGATATTGACTCAGAAGTTGATTTTAAAGAAGCTCAGAGCAGAATGTTATGAAAATTTTAATTTGTGGTATGGGCTCTATCGGCGTTCGCCATTTCACCAACTTAAAAAAGCTTGGTATCAACGATATTGTCTTTTACAGCAGTGGCAAAAGTACTTACCCTCAAATAGAGGAAATCATGGATGGGTCAAAAGTCTTCAACTCTTTTAGCGTTGCGCTAGCCCAGAAACCTGATGTATGCGTGATAACTAACCCCACGTCATTACACGTAGAGACAGCCATAGAGGCTGCAAAACAAGGCTGTCACCTATATATTGAAAAACCGCTTTCACACACGCTAGCTAACTTAGGTGAACTTGACGAACTTATTAAAAAAAATAACCTTATTTCTTTCGTAACTTATCAGTTCCGGTTTCACCCCCATATCATGTTGCTACGTAATTTGTTAAATCAGAATGAGTCATATGGTGAAGCTATTTGGGCAAGAGCTGAGTGGTCAGAATACCTTCCTGACTGGCACCCGTGGGAAGATTACACTCAGGGATACAGTGCAAGAAAAGATCTAGGGGGTGGTGTTGTTAGAACACAGATACACCCTCTTAATTACTTAGCATTCATTTTAGGTGAAATTGAAGACGTAACGGTTCAAAGTCAATCAAGCGGTTATTTAGGTATAAACGTAGAAGATCTTGCCGATATTCAAGTTCGCTTTAAGCGAAATATCACTGCGAATATTCACATCGATTACCTTCAAAAACCTAGAGTCCATACACTTACCGTATTGACGAATAAGGGTAGGTTTTCTTGGGACTGCCACGCTAACGAGTTGTATTTCATCGACCATGCCGCAAAGAAAATTGATTTCCCCAACGAAAACTTTGAAAGAAATGACATGTTTTTGTCTATGCTTGAACACTTTATAGACTGTGTTAAGACGGGACGACAAAGTGCATTCACTGTTGAAGATGCGACGAAGGAGCTTTCCAAGCTCCTTCGTGCTTGCGAATAGATTTTTTGATGGCGTTGGAGTAATCTACCTACTCCACGCCATTAGGCTAGCTACTCGCTTTGTGAGTACTGACTTAAAGGGGCACTTTCCCCCGTTCTTACGTCAACTACAAGTAACTTTTCTATAAGTTTAGTGCGATCCGTTCCTGATACAAAACTCAGTTTCCCCTCTTTGTCCCGGGATTCTCTAATTTTGGACTCTACATAACATTCAGCTGGGGAGAGAGGCTTTAAATTTCCCACACGATCATTTCGTACGAAGAATAAGTTATTACCTGCACTATTTGTACCTACCAATTTATAGCCTTTTTCTTCACCAAGATGGTGAAAAGCCGCAATAGAGGCACCATAATACAAGTTAGAATAATGAGCTTCACTTCGCTGAAATGTAGGTGAATATGGCACAGTAACAGCCGCTTCGGCACCAAATAAACTGTTCCATTCTACAACGACAATTATGGGGTTAACTACTTCAAGGGCTTTCCAAATCCAGAAATCATTGCCATCCACATCGATACTTAACAAGCCTACTTCGCCCTCGAACCCTTCGCTCTTTATCAAATCGTTGATATTTTCCCGATGTATCCATGCCGCTTTGGCAGTTAAATCATGACGCCAGTAAATGTCTTGTTTTATAATGCTTTCAATATTCTTCCCATCACCATCCATGACCAAGCCTTTCCAATTATTATTCATCAACAAAAAGCGCGTATTAGATTCGAGGTAGTTTTCAACACCAAACTCGATAAATGTTCTTTCGCTTTCTTTTCGTATAACGTGCTGCTGCAGATATTGAATAATTCCATCTTCACCAAATTGTGAAAACACTTTAAATTCGGCATCTTGTAGAGAATCGATAACCAATTCTTTATTAAGGTTAGCAATCGAACGTCCCTGCAAAACAAAAAGATCATTGAGACGTTTATGCATTCCGCCGATAGCACTGGCCTGTGAAGAAACTATTTTATCTTGTTCTTTTTTTTCTGTTTGTTCTTTGGTCATTAGAAGTCACTCCTTGTAAGGTATTGCTTCACATAATCGGTCTAACGTTTTAACGTAGGAATTCGCAAACCGTTTGCGCGATAATTCGTAATTTTTATTATTTATGCGATATTTTGAGGCTAAAGACTCTATTTTTGACGCGTACATTTGTTCAAGCAAAGCAGACAATGCATTTGCATCGTCCGGATCAAAATAAACTGCGCTTGAGTGGCATTGTTCCCGATGGACGGGTATATCAGACAGTATCATTTTTTTCCCTAACGCTTTCGCCTCTTCAACCGTTGTACTCCACCCTTCAAAATATGAAGGGTTAATCACCGCGATTGCGCCAGCCATCAATTCTATAACCTCTTCTCGAGAGACGAGCCCTCGAATGACAAACTTATTTTGAAGGTCATTCTGTTCAATGAATTCAAGCAAATTGCTGAAGTGTTCGCTATTGCGATGATCTTCTGTATGCCCAGTAGCAATTACCTTAATGTCTGTGGTAGCGTTTTTTAATGCGTTTAGCACTACAATATGGTTTTTATGCGTCCAAAATTGATTTGGTAAATAGAAATATTCGGAGCTTGCCACGGACTTACCTGTAACCTTATTGGCTAAACTTCGCTCTACATGTTTAAAATCTTCTGGCGTTATATAGGGTGAAAACGGCACTACATGTGTTTCTGTTGATTCGTATTCGGGGAAAAAACGTCTAAAATCCTCTGCAGCTGCATAGCTGCTTAATAGCAAATGTCCCGTTCGCTCTGCTGCCATTGAAATAAGACGATTTCTTGATTTCAATTCCTCCTGAGAAAAGAGGTGAGGTAAATGACAGTGTTGGAAGTCAGGCATCCAGTAAAGTGTTGGCGGAGTAAATCGAACGCCAGGTGGCGCATGAGTTAGCACTGAAAGCTTCAATTGACGCGCGTAGTATGACAACCGGATATCTGTTTTGAAATACTTACTCAGCCTCCTTATTCTTGGGGAGGTGGCTGTCAAATGGTCACACTGAATGACCTCAACTCTCTTCGAGTAAGAATTGGGAAAAAGGTCACTTCTATTTGTAAGACAAAAGAAATGATAGTGATCTGGGGCATAACAATTCAACACATCCAACAAACTCAAAAAATAATTCCTTCCCCCTAGCCATGTATCCCCCTTTATCACGACAGGAATCCCGACCCTTATCATTTTGACACCTCGTTGAACCAAGTTATGTAGCGCAAAAGACCTTCATCAAAATTGGTAAGTGTATTTAATAATTCGGTATTCAATTCAACTCTAGCTGCAACTAAATCGCAGGGATCACCTTTCCTATCTTCTGTTGCGATAAACTTAGGGATATTGTCATACCCAGCTGCTGACAATACAGACGTGATTGCAGAAGATACGCTTATTGGATGTCCTGTGCCTACATTGAATATTCGCTGCCTTTGTTCCCATTGTGTTTGAGAAGAAAATAAAAGAAAACGCACAAAGTCGTCGATATACATCCAGTCTCTCAACTGATTCCCGGTGCCAGAAAAAGAAAAATTTCCTCTACGGGCTTTGTTTAGTACATCCCAAAACAATTGCTTCTTTAAACCAGGGCCATATAGAGAAAAAGGTCTGATAATCTTTAGCTGTAAATCGTATGTCTGGGCATAAAAAGAAAGCATTTCTTCTGCTAATTTCTTGTGAAAACCGTACGGGGAGATAGGCTTTAGAGCAGTAGAAACTGACGTATTACTACTTGCATTACTCCCGTACACTGCCGCACTCGATACATATATCAATTTGCTTTTACGCCAATCGTTTTTCATCTTATTGAGAAGAGTATTCAAATTTGGCAAAGTTTTAGTAAAATCTTCTGATGGCGAAGAGATTGAGGCCACTACAGACGCTCCTCCCGCCACATGAAAAATAACGTCTGGCTCCTCGCAATTCCCAAGAAGCTTTTCATCAATATCACCCGATAGAGGGGACGATAATTCACTACGGACCGTTCTCTCTACATTGAACCCACGTGATTTAAGTTCGTTATATAAGTGAAGACCAACAAACCCTTCGCCACCTAATACTAAAAATTTTTGCAGCATCTTATCTCCCGGTTCAATAACTACTGCATCTCGTAACATAGCGCTAAAACTACATGTATGTTTACAAATTTCGCCAGCTTACAATTTCGGCGCATTTAACGTGACGCCGAATATCCTCAGCAATGGCATGTTCGTGTTTTCCTTCAATGCAGTTTATGACGAAATCAATTGGTAACCGCTCTAGAGAGTACAATGATTTTACAGAAATATTCTTTAAATTTAATAACCTTTGCTCTTCAGAAGTGACGAAACATTCGAGGTTAGCGCCAACGCTTTGCAATGCTTGCGCTATGATGACAGAGAGCTGTCTAGTTCCAAAAATGGCTACAGACATACCGTGATATCGCTCAAGGCTATCTTCTTTGCACAGGATTTTTTCCAATAACCCTTTTAAGTCAATTACGTTTAAATCTAGTTGATGTTCTGTACTAGGCGCACTTTCACCTAATAATAGTGACACTGCCTTAGCTTCCAATTGCAATGTCGATCTATTAGCACTTAACGAGCTACTTCCTCCCTGCCTGAAATTTGCCGAGATGACATCAAGGCATATTCCATTAAATTGCCGTATTGCCGTTTTCATAAAAAAACTATCGGCATAAAGCCTAAAGCACTCATTGAAAGGACCGATTTTTTGAAACAAGCTTTTGCGGCAGAAGAAACCTTGATGGCAAACATTGGTACCCTCGCTCTCGCTCGCATGCGTGAACCAAACTTGCTCTGTTTTTTCATCGAAACAGCGAACTCGAGTCGATACATAATCAACCATATCATTAGAGAAGGTAGATAAAACTTTAGACAATGTAGAAGTGTCGTACAAAGTATCGTCAGCTCCAAGAAAGTAAATAATATCACCCTCTGCCATTTCAACACCGCGATTGAATGCATGATAGATACCTCTGTCTGGACTAGAGTAAATTTTTCTAACATGAGGATATCGAGCGGCAACAGAAAGCGTAGAATCACTAGAACCACCATCAACGATAATGTGTTCAATATTCTCGATGGCGTCTTGAGCTGCGACGCTATCTAAACAATCTCCAAGAAAGCTATCGCAGTTGTAGGTTGCAGTTATTATTGATAATTTCACTTTTTTCTCACGAATTCTAAGGCATCTTGAACATTAGGCTAAAATAAAAAAATCGAGACCTTCTTTCATATTCAGGGACGCTAACTTAGCAGTAATCTCAGCGCGCACCGGTTGCGCAGCTATGATCAACACTTTATTCGCTTTTCGCGATAAAAAATGACTAAGAGATAGTACTGGAATATGCGTCGCGACATCGATCATTATAGAGCTATTACTTTCTTCTCTCTCAACAAAGCCGCTAACCTCTATATTTATCTTACTTGAGTGCTTACAAAATGAGCGCCCCATTTGTCCCGAGCCGAAAACATAAACTTCTTTACCGCTAACACACGTTGTTAAACGTTCGATTTTTTCGTTAATAACAGCAGCAAGCCCTTCATCAAAGTTCCTTTGCGAAAGCGTTGCGGTTGTTGATGTATCGCTTACTCGCATATGAACTAGCGTTTTCTCTACACAATCGAACCGAGCGCCTTGCTTATGCAATCTCAAAAAAAGAACGTAGTCTTCAAACATTCTTAGATGAGGATAGCGTACGCTTTTGATGACATCGGTTTTAGCGAAGTATGTAGTATGTGGAAAACAGGGCCATTGCGGTAAGAATACATTTATATCGTCAGGACTCGCAATTCCATTAATTGCACGTTCTTTGTCGTTTTTAAATGAAGTGAAACGTGAAGAGCCGGCAACATCTTCATTATCAGAAAAATAGCTAAAATGAGATTTAATGATGTCGGCATTATGTTTCTCTATAAATTCAAGTTGTGTCTCGAATCTGTTCGGCACACTAATGTCATCAGCGTCAACCTTCGCAATGTAAGGTGTTTTGACTAGATCAAGTGCTTCATCCAAACGACATCCAACGCCTTTGTTCTCATCATGGGTAATCAGTATTATTCTTGAATCAGAATACTGCTGTATCTTTTGGACTGTGCTATCTGTGGAACCATCATCAATAACGAGGAAGTCAAAATTCAAAAGTGTCTGGGCTAACACCGAGTCAATCGCGCTTTCTACCCAGCTCGATGCGTTGTACGTCGTAAGCAATGCGGTGACTTTTTTGTCTTCCATTTATTCTTCCGATAGAGTGTCGAGCAAATTATCCACTCCTTTTACTCGGCCTATATACTCTTCCTGAGATATTGATTCTTTCCTGAAATCATTTTTCTTTAGCCTTGGAATAAAAACTAGGCGATCTCCGGTTGGAAGCAGAAGTTTGTCACTTTGCAAAGTAGTTCGGTTCAATATAAGGAAGTCAGGACCTGCGTAACAAAAATACCCACGACTAAGAGTAATTAACTTGTCGAAATAATCTTGTGCTAGCGAAGGATGGAAGCTAACTTTTTGCAGAAATATCACTCCCTTAATTCGACTTGACATTGCAACCATAGCAGCTTCGAATAAGGTGAGATAATTATTCTGATAGGGTACTTTGTCATCTTTGATTTCACCGAGTGACAGCAATGTAATACCCTTACTTGGGGGAGCGATACTGTCTATATCTCTCAACTTTACTATGTTGCAGGTGTTATCTGCATCAATAGTAGAGTGTTCATCATTTTCTACCCAATTAATGACTACCGGTAAAGAATTATTAGTATTTTTTGTTGCGAGTTCTGTTAGTCGTGTTTTTGGTACGAAAGTAAGGTTTCTGTGCTGAACAGAAAAGGGGGTCTTGTCCCACAACTCTGCTAACACTTTATTTCTTCTAAGGCTAGTATGCGGAGAAACAGCATCTAGCTCGTACTGAGAATATTCCAAGAGCGTTAAAAAGTCACTTGCAAACCCTTTCCAAGTCTCTCTTAGACTATTTCCAGTTTCTACAACAAGTTCTTCGTCCATGACATTGAGTAGGTTACTAAAAATACTGTTAATGTAATTAAAGGTTCCATTCAAGTAGTAAAAAACTAGGCTCTTATTACGAAGTAAAGAAGATACGATGAACTCTCTTTGCTCACTAACAAGCTCTTCAATATCGGACTTAGCGACAATAGGTTTTGCCAACAATTTTTCCAAAACGGTAAGTTCTTCGAATAAAAACTCCAAATCATAGCGAGCATCGAACTTCGAAAGTAAAACCTCGTTTTCGGCTGGCGAAAAAATATCGCTAGAGATCTTTGATAAGGCTTGTTGTTTTTGTTCTGCTGTAGACACTATGAGCACGTCATCAGCGAAAAGGGCTTCGGCGCCTTTAATCTGAGCACCATTACTCAAGTTATAAATATAGGAGCTTTTACTTGCAAATATCTGCTCTAAAACGTTTTTAGAAACTTTAAATTCATATTTTGTTTTCACCCATGGCTTAAAGTTACCTTTTACTACGAGTGATATCTGATGATTAGATGCGTAGCTGTAGAGCTCTTGACCTTCATTATCATAGTAACCCGACGACTTGGAATGATGGTAATCATCGCTTACAAAACCTAAGTCTGTACCAAATAGGTAAACATCTTTAAAGCCTATCGTAGTAACTAAATCGGCTGCAAAATTTAGCACTGTTGGATAAGAAAAATTAAGTAGTTTAAATGGGTGTTTTTTATATACTTCAGTAAAAGAAACTGTCGAAGCTTCGCCTTGTTTAAATGCAAGTAATGTATTCCCAAATAAGCGTGCAGAATCAGGGTGTATTCCATTGCAACTTAATAGCGTAATACTTTGAAGATAGTTGGTATCATCAATGCGAGATAGCCAATCAAACGTTGAGCGGTTTGTTTCTATCTCTGCATGAAAATCTGGTGTTATTCCATTTTTGTGAAGCGCGTATAATGCTGTTCCACAAGAAATAACAATTGCGCGTGAACATTCAGCTTTTAGCGTTTCAAGTAAATCGTCTAAAGAAGGGCCATTACCTACGATAAATACTGGCACATCAAGAAATTTAGACGTCAGTCGACGCTTTTCATCTGATAGTAGAAAGGGAATATTACTTTCAAGAGCCCAACGCGTATGTGCTATACCATACTTCGCGTTGTCAAAATAATCACCCATTGCAATTATAACAAGGAGTTGTTCGCGCAACTGCGCAACGGCATCCGTTAGTTTTTCGTTGATGTAAGCTTGATAAAAGAATGTGTTCGCAAGTACATAGGGGCCAACCGACTGAAATTGAACAAGCAAGTCGTTAGTTAAATTCGAGCCATCATCACCAATATTGAGGTAAAGACGTTTTTTACCCTCGTCGAACGACTGAATTATCTCAGACCAGTCGATAGCATAGAGTGACGCGTAAAAAAAATCTTTGTTGGGTTCACAAATGAAAAGCATCTCTGTATCGTGATTTTTCATTAATGCTTCTACAGAGTATCCGATGCCAACACCGAACATAATGAGAGATTTCACCTTTTCAGGGAGCGTACTCTGCACTTCAGTAATATTCTGAATCATTGCGTTACAGGCTTCAACGAGCTGATAGTGCAAATAACCCTTTAGCTTTTTTCCTTTATAGCTCAGTAGTAAGCCATCTTTGTTTGGTTTTTTGGTAAAAGCACTAAAACTGGTTACAGCATCATCCTTCGGGGAATTCGAGAACAATGAGCCAGTTTCTATATGTACAACACTTACTGCACCGTCTGCGCCCACAATAGGTCGCCAATTTTGCGGTCTGTAATGTGAAAACTCTTCATAGAGATTGGGGAAGTACTTTTTTAGCGCTGTTAGGTTAGCCTTTTTTTTGTTTTCATCCAGCAGTGCGTCATCAGACTCACAGTGAGGCTGCAAAGGTGCCCATAGAGGCAGATAGCTTTCGTTTAGTGATTTTGTTTGTCTATTCGGTAGCCAACGCTCTACTTCGCTCCACTCACCTGAATTCAGCTTTGCTTCCAAGCTATTAAATAAATTTAAATTTAAATGCTTATAAAAAACTAACTTATTCACTCCTACGTGATGCGAAAGCTCCATCATATCTTTTGAAAAATGGGTCACATCGGAACCAATTTGAAGATATAAAGCGATGTTTTTATCCTTCGCTTGCTTAAGGATATCTCTCCAATTAATGCTAGATAGAGAGCAAATAAAGTAATCAATATTAGGCTCGTACACGACTAAGTGCTTGTGCTCACCTTTGTTGATAATATATTCAATATGATACCCAAGTCCTAGACCGAAACAGATCAATGCTGTCGTCTCGATCGTGTTATTGCTTGGTAAGTCTATCGATGGAGAAATTGAAGTGTATTGCTTTAAATGTTGCAGTACATCCGATCTTGGGTGCATCCCATAGAGCACCTTCCCGCTGTTATAATTTACAATATTTAACTCGCTAAATTTATTGCATAAAAGCGTAGATACTCTTGATTCACTCTCTTTAGCAAGCTTCGCAAGTGTAGGTATAATACGTTCAAATGCACCAAGACTTAGCCTGTAATTCTCTTTGATATTTCGAGCTAGCGAGTGCTCGATGGCTTGCTGCTGTATTTCATCCTGATGAACGTGAAATTGAATTTGATCTAGCATGATTATTTATATTTCTTCACGGCGGTACGGCCTCTCGAAAATTTGACGGCGTCGTCTTTAGCATTCTCAAGCAAACCACGCGCCAGCTCTTCGAGCTTTTTATTGATAAATATTTCTTTTTTAGCGAATGCTTTTTTTTCTTCAGAGTTAAGACGGCATAAGAAGCGGGTAACGACCTTGTGGCGGAGTGAAATGAGTGTTTGAAAATCAGTTGTAGAAAACTCTTCACCGTTCAACATGAGACAGGCAGCCAACTTGGAATTGACTACCTTAAGAAAAAGCGGGGTTTTATTGTGATTAAGTATCGAATGCTTCACACAGCTTGACGTTTTTGACGTTGAGTTTCGTAAGCTTCCTGTTTAGCTTCTTCAGGAATCTGCACCCATGCGTCACGAATAGGAGTTATTAGGCTAGACACTTCATCTAACATTTTCAAGTCATTATTGACGTGCGCATCACCGAGTCGCTCGACCATGTAGTTATAAAGTGCAAATAAGTTTTCTGCGACCTCACCTCCAACCTCTACGTCAAGCGTATCTCGAAGGTGTATGATGATTGCACTCGCTTTAGAAATATACTCAGCTTTAACAATTAACTCTTTTCGTTCCATTGCACCTTTGGCGTAGGCGATACGATCTAATGCGCCTTGAAGCAGCATAAGAGTCAGCTTATGCGGGTCCGCAGATGCTATATCTTGTTTTAAGTTACCTTTGCGGTAAGCGTTTATGCCTTTAAGTGCCATAATATCTCCGAAAACTTCTTAGCCTAGCGAGGCAAGTAATGCTGAACTAGTCTGGTTTAGCTGAGCGACAGTTTGATCTAAATTTAGATACTTATCACGAAGAATTTCTTCATAGCTAAGCATTCTCAGTTCCAACGTCTCGCGCTCGTCGTACAAATCATCTCTATCATCTTTCGCTGCAGTTTCGCGTAAGCTAATTAAACCGCTGTATGAGGTATATTGATTAGCAAATTCATAAAGTCTAACCGCAACACCTTCATCGTCATCAGTAAATAGCGATGCTATTTCATCAAAGCTATCTTCAAGGGCATCAGCAAGACGATCTTCACCTGACCCCAATCCATAATCAGTGGTCCCGATTTCTAATTTACCATCGTCATCAAATTCAATACCTAATTGGAACAAGCCTCCAAGTGCAGATGCGCTGTTACTATCACCCACAATGCTGGCTAAGCCTGATTGAATGCCACGAAGTAGCGAATCACCCGCCAATGCACCATCATCTTCTAACTCTGACTCACCGTATTTTGTTAGTACGCCTATTTCGTCAATCAAACTATTATAGTTGTCTACGAAATCACGAATTTTTTTATCGAGGCCTTCTTTGTCGTAACCAATCTCTAATTTTGTAGAAAGGAAATCGCCAACAGCGTCTTTGGGCGAAATTTCGTTAACTTCAAAAGACACGTTTTGAATCGTATTTTCAAACTCATTCGATTCACTTTCAACCGCGATACCGTCTATATAGGCAATCGCATTTTGTGCAGATTCGATGTTCGCAGGGTCGATGCTACCTGCACCACCAGTGGTGGAAAGCCTATCTAACTCCGCGTTACCATTATCATTAGTAATCACCAAATCGTTGCCTGTACCCGTTTCGCTAGAACTAAATACTAAACGAGGGCCGGCAGCTGTGCCGGTATCGATAATGTTGGCAGTTACACCGAAGTTATCATCTGCGTTATTAATTTTTTCTCTGAGCGCGGTTAAAGAGGTACCAGCAGTAATATCAATCGTGAAGCTGTCGCTTCCGCCTACATCAAACGTAAGTGAGCCTGTTCCCGACGTTAAAACGGGATCAGAACTGGCGGTAAACGCACCATCGTCGGTAGTAATTCGGCTGCCTTGGGCTAATTGCTCAACCACAATATCGTACGAGCCACGAAGGGCCGAATTAGATGCTTCTGCAGACAGTACATCATCGTCTTCAGAAGGATTAGTAATCGTAGGTTCACGACCGTTAATGTCGTTATCGCTTCGTAGATCATCAACCGCATCTTTAAAATCAGAAAATTTGGATTTGATCTGACCTAAGCCTGAGATTTCCGCTTCAATCTGTTCTTCTTTTGCATTCAACCGATCTTCTTTCGGCTGACGTTCAGCAGTAAGAAGCTGTTGAACTAGGTCGTCAAGTGCTAAACCTGAACCTACCCCTAATGATTGAATTGTCATACTTTACCTCGTTAAACACGGTTGCTAGACGCGATTGTTAATAAATACCCCTACACTGTCGCCAACGTCTTGCTGCAAATCTTGAATACGTTCAGCAAGCGCTAATACTTCTTCAGAGGGTATTTGTCTTATTACATCACCAGACTCAGAATCTTTTACCGTAACAACCGAGCGCTTAGTTTCGTCATCAATAGAAAACGCCAAATTCCTATTTTGCGTTTGCAAGAATGATTCTACCTCTTGAACTGCATTCTCTAGCGAAGCTTGATTCTCTATTCCAGACTCTTTATCGGCCGGAGCATTAGAACCTTGAGGCAAATTTTGTACACTAGATACATCATTTTTTAGTGCAGAATTGGTTTGACTACTGTTCGCTTGCTGTTGGCCAGCACTATTGTTTTCGCTGTCGTTGCTCGCTTTCGCTGAGCTCTCGTTTGGTGCTACTTTAGACACAGGTGCTGACTCAGAAGCTAATGCAAAAGCCTGACCAGTTTGATTATTTACAATTTCCACTTATTTCACCCCCCTTTTGAAACGACAAAACGGGCCCTTGCAAGTAAGCAAGCACCCGTTACATTCCAACTAAGGTATTAAATTATAGCTTATCCAAGCAAAGATAGCGCAGTTTGAGGGCGCTGGTTTGCTTGACTTAGTACAGAAATAGATGCCTGCTGAATAATCTGATTACGTGTCAGATCTGCAGTTTCAGATGCAAAATCTGTATCACGAATCTGAGAACGTGCAGATGACAAGTTCTCACTGATATTGCTTAGGTTACGAATAGTTGATTGGAAACGGTTTTGAAGCGCACCCAGGTCAGCTCGAACCGCCCCAATACCTGATATTGCAGCGTCTACGTCAGATAGAAGCGAAGACGCACCATCAGCTGTGGCAACACTGTTAGTAGTAATGCCCAATCCAGTCGCACTAAATCCATTGATAGAACCTAAATTACCGCTTGATAAATTAACAGAGATAGTTTGGCCCGCGTTTGCACCCACTAAGAAAGATGCAGAAAAATTTCCATCCAATAAATTTACACTTCCGAACTGCGTATCTGTCGCAATGCGTGAAATTTCAGTTCTAAGCGCCGACACTTCTTTTTGAAGTGCTAAGCGGTCAGCTGAAGAGTTAATTCCATTTTGTGATTGAACTGCTAATTGACGAATACGCTGTAAGCTAGACGTTACTTCGCTTAGCGCACCTTCAGCAGTCTGTGATAATGAGATAGCATCGTTAGCGTTACGAACAGCTTGGTTCAAACCTTCAACTTGGGACGTTAGACGGTCAGAAATTTGAAGACCAGCAGCATCATCAGCCGCACTGTTGATACGAAACCCCGATGACAATCTCTCAAATGACGTGTTCAATTTATCACTTACGTCAAAAAGCTGACGTTGAGCGTTAATTGATGACACATTAGTATTTACAAATAAAGACATTAGATTACCTCCTAGGGATTCAATGATGCCTGTGCTATCATCAAACCCTTCCAGTTCAAATTAGCTGGGTCACTACTCCCGACTAACTTCCTCTTGCAAAGTAAATTACATTACCCCTCAACAATAGGTATCGGCCAAGTCTTTAGCTTCTTTAGTTTTTTTTTGATTTTTTTTGATTTTTTTTTCAAATAAATTCAAAGAATATTTAAGCTATTGATTTATAAAAATTAATTATCTTTTTATTTTTAAGTCTTTTTGTCTTTTTAGCCATTAAATAGACACAGATGCTAATCAATTAGTGATAAATCGATTCACATTTTGGCTGACAACATTTATTTTGAAGGTAATGCGGCATCGTTAGGTTTAACAATGATTCGTAGGTTTGACATATTAAATGAATACACTTGGCATGGAAGGTGCATTTGTATTTGTGAATCATTAATTTTGCTCAAGTTAATGATTTTAGTTTGGCAGGGTGTTTCGGCTTAGAATAAAAAAAAGGCCGAGACATTAAATCTCGGCCAATCTGCTCACGTTAGGAGATTGAGCAAATACTGTTTCAGTCGGCTGGCAGGGTTTTAGTAGGATAAACTGGCCTCTCAACCAACACTTCTACACTCTCAGTCCTGTTAGTCGGCGCTTTATCAAAGGGGGCGGCCTTAAATGGCCGCCATTCCTTCATTAGGGGATGGCCTCTCAACTCCTTCCCAATTAAAACGCCTTATTTACTTCTTACCCTAGTAGTGACAATGCCGCTTGTGGACGTTGGTTTGCCTGGGCAAGGATAGTTGTACTTGCTTGTTGAAGAATCTGGTTACGGCTCAACTCTGCCGTTTCGGTGGCAAAATCTGTATCTTTAATTCGTGATCTTGCCGCTGATACGTTCTCAGAAATATTACTTAAGTTTCTGATTGTTGACTGGAAGCGGTTTTGAAGCGCACCCAAGTCTGCGCGAAGACCACCTATTGCAGATATCGCATTATCCACTGACCCAAGTAGTGCCGATGCATTCGTTTCTGTTAATACGTCATTAATTCCACCAGTGATCCCCAAACCTGTTGCACTAAAGCCGTCAATGCCTGCGCGGCCCAATGCTTGTGTCGACAAGTTAACAGATATGGTTTGTCCTGCGTTGGCGCCAACTAAGAAGCGAGCTGAAAATGCGCCAGATAGCACGTCTACGCCAGCAAACTGTGTTGTGGTAGCAATACGTGAAATTTCAGTACGAAGTGCCGACACTTCTTTTTGAAGCGCAAGTCTATCCGCAGAAGAGTTAATACCATTTTGCGATTGGATGGCAAGGGTACGAATTCGTTGTAAGGCAGTCGTTGTTTCTTGCATTGCGCCTTCAGCAGTTTGCGATAATGAAATCGCATCGTTTGCATTACGTACCGCTTGGTTTAGGCCTTGAACTTGCGAGGTCATACGGTCAGTAATTTGCAGACCTGCAGCATCATCAGCGGCGCTGTTAATTCTAAAACCAGATGATAAACGTTCAAATGCAGTATCTAAGTTATTGCCTGTTGAAAACAACTGGCGCTGCGCATTAAGCGATGACACATTAGTATTTACAAATAGACTCATGAGAGGTCTCCTAACAGTTTAAGTTTTGCGCTATTGATTTTATTATTTGCGCGAGTTAATTAAATATTTTGGCATATCTTGTGCTTCACATAATTGTCAGGATTTTATTCTGACGCTTTAGCGGGTCACTCCCGGTGAAGCTTGTTACACAGAGAAGGAAACTTCTCTTTTGCTGACTGTCGGGTTTGTTGTTCCAGACCTCAAACCTCTCACTACCTCCTGGCTTCATTCTCGCCAGTCAGCAGCCCAATCAGCAAACTTAACTCTTTATCGACTTACCTCACTATTTCCTTTAGAACTTTATGAAAATAATTTTTATGATTTTAAGCTATTGATCTCCTGACAATAACTAAAACCTAGCAGTCAATTAACACTCTTTAAAACACCATAAACGTATTACTTTTATTAATTGTTATAGGTCTTAAAGAGAGGAAGTAATGTTTACCTTCCCTTTGTTATAGTTATCGTACCGGTTATCCATTTACTTTAGGTTTTTTTGATCTTTTTGATAAACCTATTTAGTTCAATAACTTAATTCGCTGAAATAAAAAAAGGCCGATTAAAAAATCGGCCTTTTTGAAATTAAATCACTGTGGAACAACTGAGGTTAAAGGTTCACTACCTCCTGGCCCCATTCTCTCACTATTATCAACTAGAGTATTAACCTAGAAGCTGTAGTGCCGCCTGTGGACGCTGATTCGCCTGAGACAACACGGTAGTGCTCGCCTGCTGTAGAATCTGGTTACGGGTCAAGTTAGCAGTCTCTGTGGCAAAATCAGTATCTTTGATTTGCGAACGTGCCGCAGATACGTTTTCAGAGATGTTACTTAAGTTACGAATAGTAGACTGGAAACGGTTTTGAAGCGCACCTAGGTCAGCACGAAGGCCACCTACCGCTGAAATAGCCGTATCTACACTAGCTAGCATGCTTGATGCGTTTTCACTGGTAAGTACGTTATTGGTGCCACCTGTAATTCCCAAGCCAGTCGCACTGAAACCGTTAACACCAGCATTTGCCAATGGTTGCGATGAGAGGTTTACAGAAATCGTTTGACCAGCGTTTGCACCTACCAAGAACTTGGCAGAGAAGTCACCTGACAATATATTTACACCAGCGAACTGAGTCGTTGTTGAAATACGCGATATTTCAGTTCTTAATGCAGATACTTCTTTTTGAAGTGCTACACGGTCAGCAGAGCTGTTGATACCGTTCTGTGATTGAATTGCTAGTGTACGAATACGTTGAAGAGAAGTCGTCGTTTCAGACAACGCACCTTCAGCAGTTTGCGATAGTGAGATCGCATCGTTAGCGTTACGTACCGCTTGGTTAAGACCTTGAACTTGTGAAGTCATTCGGTCGGTGATTTGTAGACCTGCGGCGTCATCTGCAGCACTGTTTATACGGAAACCCGAAGACAGACGCTCAAAAGACGTACCCAAAGAATTGCTTACATCAAATAATTGACGCTGAGCATTCAATGAGGAAACATTGGTATTGACGAACATAGACATAAAGTCTCTCCTACACTCTCAGTCCAGCGTGAGCTGGCTGCCGGGGATCCGGCTATTACAATTTTAATAGTCACCAATACCTGAGGGGTAATGATGAACTGGCTCTCTCAGTGTTTGTATCGACATAACAGCAGTTCCCTTTAGAATTATTTACAAAAATTGCCGTAGTGCGGTATAAAATTGCCGTTTAAAATTACATAACAGACGGTTTTTAAAAGGGTATTAGCGTGAATATAAATTTGAAGATTAACGCGGTTGAGCGAATTTCATCGGAAGGTGAGCACTGCGCGTTTACTGATTTAATCGAAAATCCCTTCGACAATAGTCGCAAATCACTACTGTGCTGCTATCGACGAGCCTTGAACCATATAAGCCCAGATGGCGTTGTAATTGTCTGCAAAGAGAATATTGATTCAGGGGCGAAAACTTACCAGCGACTGGCACTACCCTCTTGGGATTTACGCGATCCAAAATTTTGTTTTGATGGACGAAAGTTAATCATCACAGCCTACGCTAAGCACAAAGACGCAAATACGGGCGCGGTAACTACTAAAATGGTGAGTTACTTTTCTACCACGGGAGATTCTTGGTCAACACCTCATTTTTTTGGGCATTCCGGTTGGTGGCTTTGGCGCATCACATGGAACAAGGACAAAGCTTATGGTTTTGCCTATAACCGCAAAAGTCAAAGAATTGATTTGTATGTAGGCAACCCACGCAAACAACTTTACCTTCAAAAGAAAGGCGCTATTTCTTTTGAGAAGCACTCATTTGGCTACCCAAATGAAAGTCATATATTGTTTGATGATACTGATAAAGCAACGGCGATTGTACGCCGAGATGCTGATAGTTTCAGCGCCAAACTAGGTGTCTCATCTCCGCCCTATACCAATTGGAAATGGCACGATTTGAAACAGTACGTTGGAGGGCCGGTTATGTTATCACTTACCGAAAATACGTATGTGGTAGCAGGCAGAAACTGGGATGGTAAAAGTCTGACAACGGCAATTTGGTTACTTTCATCAACTGACTATTCGCTGAAACTTCTGATGACCTTACCGAGTAAAGGAGACAATAGTTACCCGGGGTTAGTATGGCAAGACGACACGCTGTATGTCTCTTATTACTCAGATCATATCGATAACCAAACCCGAGTATATCTTGCTACATTGTCAGGGATGAATAGCCTATTAAATGAAGTTAAACAGGGATAAATTAGACACTTGCGGAAAAGTAGCCAATGCCGCATTGAGTGCCGTTTCTTGTTTGGCAAATTCCGTAGAGGCCTCTGCATAATCAACATCTTGGATTGATGAACGGGATGCCTTTGCTGCAATTTCCATATCAAGGTTACTTTCGTAAGTCGATTCAGCGATATTTAGACGGCTACCTATAGAGGCGCGTTCTAGAGATATTTTTTCTAACCCATTATCTAACCCAACTAATGAGTCGGCAATGGCTTCTTGCAGCGCACTATCATCAATGGTGCTATCCATAAGTATGGTTTGAATTTCATGAAGCGATTGAGCCATACTCTTTTTCTCAGGCGCATCCAAAGAAAAATTAATGGTATCGCCAACGGCAGCACTCGCTTCAAACTGCATACCCTTGATAGTAAATGGGCTACCGGAAGTGTAGCCAACCGTTCCCACAACTGCACCTGTGCCTGTATTAGTTAACTGTGCTTCTCCCGATGCTAAAAACTCCACTTGATAGTCATTATTAGCACTGGTCACTGGGTCATAATTCTTATTGAAAAAGGTATCAAACGTACCTTGTTCTTTTACCACTGTGTTTTGTAAATCGGCTACTGTACTGCCGGTTACTGAGAAATCAAAACGGGATAGTACGTTCTCAAAAACTTCATAACCGTTGCTGGTAGATTGTATCTTTGAGCTAGACGATAACTGAATAAAACTTACACCTGCATCACCTGAAAATGTAATGGCATTTCCTGATGATGCGGGGTTGTAGGTAAAGGCTTGGTTCGCAGATTGATAACCTGCATACATGTAATTGCCATCGGCATCTTGCGTATTCATTAAGTCGAATATTTCCAACTTAATTTGTTCTAACTCAGCCCCGATAGCGCGTTTGTCAGGGTCATCAAGAATACCCGAGCCTGCTTGAACGACTAATGTTCTAGCACGGTTAATCGAATTAGTAATATTCGTTAGCACTGCTTCTTGCTGTTCTAAAGAGCCTGTTACCAAATCATTATTTCGTTGAAATTGCGTCAGCCCATCAAGCTCTTCGGTCAAGCGCAGTACCTTTGCAGCGCCCACAGGATCGTCTGCCGGCGTAATGATCCGCTTACCCGTCGCTAACTGCTCTTGCGTTTTAACCAAATTTTCTTGGTTTTCCATAATGGAGCGAATGCTTTGGTCGTAAACTTGACTCGTCGATATACGCATAATCTGTTACCTCGCCGCACTTAGAATAGTATCAAACAACTCTTGCGCTGTACTTAAAATTCGTGCTGCGGCAGAATAAGACTGCTGAAACTTAACCAGGTTTGCCGCCTCTTCATCTAGACTTACTCCAGATACTGACTCAAACCAATTTTCTGATTGGGTTTTCATTGCCTCTGCTGCAGTTAACGAAATGTCAGCCATGGCTGCGTCTTCACCAATCCGCCCTACCATAGATGCATAGGCATCTTGAAAAGTACGTTGCTGGTTGGTTGATTCACTGCTCACTTGCACGAGGTTCTCATTCTGCAACGCTGCGATCTCAAGTGCATTACTGTTGTCGTTGAAACCATCAGTGTTGTAACTAATAGTAAAACTATCACCTGCTTTAGGTACGCCATCTAAACTAATGTCATAACCTGGGTAGTCATCCAGTGCCGAAAACGCTGCAGGCCAAGCGGGGCCGCTCCCGCTAGATTCAGCCTGTGCTAATAAATTGTTTAAGTTAGTTGCACCTGTGACATTTGTGATCACATTTGGAGGGGTTTCTCCGTCAAGCACTTGGTAACTATCTTCTGCGGTAAAGACGATTTGTGATGGTGCTCCAACAGTACCACTAGGAGAACTTGATAAATTATGTATTCCACCTGCACCGTCAAATGCAGATTGTTCAGTACCACCGCCGACTTCTGTGTTAGTTATTGCTATTGCACTAACATTAGCACTACCTAAATTTGTTGCATCCGCTTGTGCTCTTACCGGAGCAGCGAACGCCAGATCTTCAGGTCTATTGGTAGCTAACTCAATGGACGATGCAATCGTTTTTGTAGGTCGCATCAAAAATTCATCGCCAACAGCATAAGTTGCTGTACCACCAAACTCTACTTCAATGCCCCCTGGTAATTCATTGAACCCACTCGTCACCGTATAGTTTGAATAGACAAGATCATTTCCAGAGCCATCTTTTTTAGGGGTTCCGTCTGGGTTTAAGAAAGTAACTTCTATCTCGCTGGGAACACCACCCGCTACTGCAGTAACCTCAATTTGATAATCAGCATCGGTGAGCTCTGCGCCCTTTCCAGCTATAAGCTGTCCGACTACTTGATAGTCTCCGCTGGTATCCTCTGTTTCTAAGCCTCTGAAAGTAGGAATATCAAAAATGTTACTGCCTAGCTGACCATCTAAATCCATTCCCAGCTTATTTTGAGCATTCACGGCATCAGCAAAAGCAACAGAAAGCTGGCCTACATCACGCATTGCGCTGCCAAGCACTTCATTTCTGTAGCGAAATAACCCACCTAAACTGCCACCTAAGTCACTTTCTACAACACGAATAGTGGCATCGTTCTTTGTTTGCGAACCAAAATCTGTTTCTAACTTCAGTTCTTTAGTGGTTAGGTCTGCACTGGTGCTCACTTCAAATAAATTAAATGCACCGTTTTCTAGTATTAGCGATTCGCCGGTGGTCAAATTCACGGTAATCGCACCGTTTTGACTTTGACTGTCTTTCACATCGATAGCCATAATAGAGGCAAGCTCTTCGACGGCGGCATCTCGTTTATTCATTAATGCGCTGGGTTCGTCGCTAGTGTTGTTTCCTTTGGCAATCACGATGTTTTTGTTGAGTTCGCCAATAGAGCTAATCAAGCTATTGGTTCTGTTCACCAAAGAGGTGACTTCAAGGTTAAACTCTTCTTCCTTTTCCACCATGTAATCTGACAGGGTTTTCATACGTTGATACAGCGACTCTGATTTCCCTAATACCTGTTCACGAGACGCTAAGTTTGTGGGGTCGTCTGAGGCAGTTTGTACCGCTGCAAAATAGTCACTAATGCCTTTAGATAAAGAGTTTGCCTCACTGGCTAAAAGGGTATCAATCGCTGAAGTTTTGGAAGAAAAAGCCTCTAGCTCACCTACCGAAGTTATATCGCGGCGAAGCTGGTTTTGCGCAAATACATTTATAATTCGCTCTGTATTTCCGATTTCAACACCGAATACATCACTGTTAACCAGCTCGGTGCGTTCACGTACGTACCCAGGCGTATTTACATTGGCAATATTATTACTGGTAGTTTGTAAAAGCTTACTACTGGCGTTTACACCACTGGTGGCTAGGGAAAATAAATCAACTGCGCTCATATATTAAACCCCTCTTCTTACGGCATTAAGCCGTTAAGCCTATCGCTGTGGTAAACCGCCATGATTTTACTGGCGTAGTTAGGATCCGTAGCATATCCAGCGCTTTGTAGTTCTCGCGTATAACTGTGTGCATCTGAGGCTCGTTCCACCGCTTGCTGATAACGGGGCTGAGTGGTAATAAAACGACCGTAGTCATTAACCGCCTCTTCCAATGACGCATAAGAACGAAAAGCTGCTTTTTGCTTTTGTGGAATACCGCTATTAAATTCAAGTGTGTCGACAACCGCTTGCTCGCCTTCCCACTTCGAGTTCGCTTTAATACCAAAAAGATTGTGCGAACTTTCACCGTCGGCATTGTGAATAACGAACTTACCCCAACCTGTTTCGACCGCAGCCTGCGCGATAATGGCTTTAGCATCCATACCGTACTTTTCAGCCACTTGTTCAGCGTAGGGGCGCAGAGTTTCAACAAAATCTTCAGGGGTATCGAACATGCTGTCTTTTGCGGCTGATTTCACCCCTTTAGATTCAGAAGCGAGCACGGTTTCTTGCGCTTGCTCTACAGCGACAACACGGTCGCGGTTCAACGAATTCAAGTTACCATCACTACGAATAACGCTGGCAGGTAAATAACTGTCTTCGGATTGGCCCATTTGTTTAACGATAATGTCAGCCAACCCCATACCGCCACCTGCCGTTAAATCGGTTGCAAGCTGTTGGTCGTGCATGTCGCGATAAAATTTAACTTGTTGAGAATTGAACGGGCTGTCTTCATCTGCTAGGGCGTCTTGCGCTTTACGCATCGACTTCAGCATCATTTGCACAAATATGGCTTCAAATTGTTCAGCCGCTTCTTGCAATACACTTTCATCACCCGAAGCAATGGCCTCGCGCATTTTATTAATACTGCCAAGATCGTGAACATTGCGTGCCATATCAAGCTGATTTTTTGAGCTGAATGCTTCCATTAGATGATCACCAATTCACCATGTAACGCACCGGCCTGCCTTAATGCTTCTAAAATCGCCATTAAATCACCAGGTGCAGCACCCACTTCATTAACCGCTCGCACTAGCTGATCAAGTGTCACTCCCGGTTCAAAAGAAAACATGCGACTGTCTGATAAATCCACATCTACAATCGACTGTGTCGTTACCACCGTTTCACCATCTGCAAACGCATTAGGTTGGGTAACTTGTTGGTTTTCTGAAATTGTCACCGTTAATCCACCATGGGTAATAGCGGCTGGCAGTAGACGCACGTCTCGACCAATCACAATCGTACCGGTACGACTATTGATGACAACCCGCGCAGGCGCATCAGCCGGCGTGAATTCAAAATTTTCTAGTGTGGCCAAAAAGCCCACTCGCTGACCAACATCTCGTGGCGCTGATACACGTACTGACGCGGCATCAATGGGCGTTGCTATGGAATACCCTTTTTCTGGCTGTGCGCCTAATCGCTCATTAATCACATCAGCTAATGCCTTTGCTGTTGAAAAATCAGGGTAATGCAAGTTCAGTGTTAATGAATCGCCATTGGCAAAACCGCTTGGTACGGTTTGCTCAACCATGGCACCATTTGGAATACGACCAACAGTAGGCGTATTCACCACAATTCGCGAACCATCGCCACCTTGAGCACCAAAGCCACTCACTACCAAGCTACCTTGCGCTACTGCATACACTTTGCCATCTACCCCGCGAAGAAACGTTTGTAGAAGCGTGCCGCCTTGCAAACTACTCGCTTCACCTACTGACGACACGGTAATATCAATGGTTTGCCCTGGCTTAGTAAAAGCCGGCAATTCTGCGTGAACAGCCACGGCTGCCACGTTCTTAATTTTCGGTTTGGTGTTGGAGTCTAAGCTAATACCGAAGTTACTTAACATGGTACGGAAGCTTTGCTCGGTGAAAGGACTTTGCTCGCCGGTGCCAGGTAAACCTACCACTAGACCATAACCTACTAATTGGTTACTTCTCACCCCTTGGATACTTGCCAAGTCTTTGATGCGTTGTGCATTAGCATTGTTAGACAACACCAATGTTAATGCGATAAGTACCACTGAAAACAAACGCATAATGATTCTCCTAGCCCCGCTTAAAGCGGCCACCATGATGATGTGAAAAACTTCGTTAGCCAGCCTTTCTCTTGCGCACTGGCAAATGAGCCCGTTCCGCTGTACTGAATTCTGGCGTTGGCGATTTTGGTCGATAGCACTTCATTTTCGGGGCTAATGTCAGATAAGCGAATAATGCCCGTTAAACGAATATATTCATCGCCATGATTTAAGGTAAGCCACTTTTCGCCGCGAATAACCAAATTGTCATTGGGCAGCACTTCCACTACGGTGACCGAGATATTTCCCGATAAACTATTGCTTTGATTTGTTGCGGCATCACCTGCGAAGTCGTTTGAAGAACTAACGCCAAGCTGAACAGATTGGCCGCCAATATTTAACGCTTGCCCGCCTAATCCGGTGATTGTATCTAAATCAACCGTGGTGTCTTTTGATGTAGATGTACCCGCTGATTTACTCGCGTTGGTATTTTCACTTAACGTAATGGTAATAATGTCGCCAACCCGTCTAGCCGTCATATCTGAGTATAAGCTATTAGCCATATAAGAGCGGAACAGCGAACCATCTTCTACAATCTTCTCGCGAGGATAATCAGGTACCACTGGGGCAAACGACGGGTCGTTTGCTTGAACCGGTGGCTGGTTAGTGCTTGCACAACCTGCCATTATTGTCACTGAAAGAAAGAGTCCGAGAATTCGCATAACATTACTCACTAAAGTTGCTGAATGACTTGCCCAAGCATCTGATCCACCGACGAAATCACTTTCGAGTTCATCTCGTACAAACGTTGACTTTCAATCAAATTAACCAGCTCTTCGGTCACATTCACGTTACTGGTTTCTAGCGTACCTTGTGCAATAGTGCCTATACCTTGAAGGCCTGGCACACCTTGAATAGGTGCGCCACTTGATGCGGTTTCAACGTAGAGGTTCTGTCCTATAGGCTGAAGGCCAGTTGGGTTAATGAAGTCTGATAGGTTCATTTGGCCAAGCACTTGCGGCTCGGCTTGACCACGAATTGACACGCTAATTTCACCGTCTTGTGAAATGGTAATTTGCTGCGCATCCTCTGGAATTGCCACTTCAGGTTGGAGTAAAAAACCCGCGCCAGAAGTCACTATCTGACCTTGATCGTTCATTGAAAACTGACCATTTCTTGAGTAGGCAATGGTGCCGTCAGGCTGCAATATTTCAAAATAACCGCGCCCCTGAATAGACATATCTAACGCATTATCCGTGGTTAGCAAGTTGCCTTGGGTATGTGCTTTTTGTGTTGATACCACCTTTGAACCAGAACCTAACATAAGGCCAGAAGGTAATTCGGTATCAGCTGATGAGCGGCCACCAGGTTGGTTTATATTCTGATAAAGCAAATCTTCAAAAATTGCTCTGTCTTTTTTAAAGCCTACCGTTGATGCGTTAGCCAGGTTGTTCGATACCACCGCGACATCTGTTTGTGCGGCATCAAGACCTGTTTTACTTATCCACAATGCTGGGTGCATGGCGACCTCCTAACCTTTAAAGTTCGTATAACAAAATTGTTAACTATTCTATAGAATGCGCAGTAATTGGTTGCCGCGAGCATCTAGCTCATCAGCTTGCTTCATCATCTTCACTTGAAGCTCATAGTGGCGCTGAAGGCTTATCATATTGACCATTTCGTCAACGGCATTCACGTTCGAGCCTTCCAACATGCCAGACATTACTTTCACACCAGCACTTGCTGGGGCTACCGTGCCGTCTTCCATTCTAAATAAACCATCAGTGCCTCGTTCCATATCGGCATAGTTCGGCTTAACCAGTTTCAACCGGCCAACATCTTCAATTACATTTTCTGGCGCGCCAAGCTGTCTCATTGACAACGTGCCGTCCATACCGATATCTAAATTATCTAGCGGCACAGGAAGGAAAATTGGACCGTTATCGCCTAAAACGGGGCGATTGTGCACATCTGTCAAAATACCGTCGTCACCAAGCTTAAAGTTACCGTCACGAGAATAGGCTTCTTGCCCATTGTCATCTTGAACGGCAAACCAGCCATCGCCTTGTATCGCAACGTCTAAATCACGACCCGTTTGAATCATAGGACCTGATTCATAGTTGTTTGACGGACTTTCGGTCATTGAAAAAACGCGAGACGGCAAACCTTCGCCGTAGGCAGGCATTGACCTTGCCTGTTCTAACTGAGCTCTAAACCCAGTTGTTTGCGCGTTAGCCAAGTTATTGGCACGAAGCCCAGTACCTAAAAGGTCTTGAGATGCACCACTGGCAGCAATGTAGAGAAGTTTGTCCATGACTGACTTTTGACTCTGGTTAAACCATATACAGGTTTTGCAATCCCAGTGCCAACATGCACAAATAGAAGTGGATACAAAAAAACCGCAACTAAAGTTGCGGTTTTTGCTAGTTAAACGTCAATGTTTATCGGATGTTCAGGATAGTCTGGTTAAGCGAGTTATTCACTTCGAGTGCTCGAGAGTTAGCCTGGAAGTTCCGCTGTGCAATAATCATATCGATAAGCTCAGTGGTTAGGTTAACGTTGGCTTGTTCAAGGGCTGATGAGTTAATTTCACCGAAAGTCCCCGTCGTCGCTTCACCCGCCAATGCTTCACCAGATAGGATACTTTCTTTCCACTCAGTGCTGCTTTGCTGCGTTAAGCCCTGCTCATTAGCAAATCTCACTAAGGCCACACGCACGATAGGTTCTGACGTACCGTTTGAGAACGTCGCTCGAACCAAGCCGTCTGGGCCAATATCAATACCCGTCAAACGACCAACAGGCAAACCATCTTGCTCTAATGACGTCACTTCGAATGCTGATGCGTATTGCGTAGGTTCCACCGTGGTAGCATTTGAAGGGTCTAAGTTAAAATCGATCCCTATTTGTTGAGTCGCATCCGCCCCATTTGATAATGCAGAACCTAGCGCTTCAGTCGTTAACTTGTAATCGGTAGTTTGAATGCCATCTGGTGATTCAATACCAATAAAGTCACCACCTTGAGAAAACACAAGCTTAGCTGCTGTAACGCCGTTACCCGTGTTAGTACCCAGCGAGTTTACCGCTGTAGTTGGATCGGAATCAGTACCGGTAGAATTCACTAAATCAGTAAGTTGATCGTCTACCGCTGTCGCCACATACCATTCATTGTCTGCCGCCACATCTTTAACGAAGTAATAAGTCATCACGTGGCTGTCGCCTAGTGAGTCATAAACCGTTACCGAGGTTGCCGCGTTGTAGGTAAGTGGATCTTGTGGATCAAATGCGGCTGGATCTAACCCCTGCTCACTAGCAGGTAAGTTCATACGGATATCAACTTCTGAGGTTTGTGCTGGAGAACCTGATGAATCTGGGATTTGCACTGGCTCTGTAGTACTCAATGCAACCGATGAACTGGTAGAGTCTGAATTAACAGGGAAACCTAAAAGTAAGTCGCCGTTACTGTTAACCACGTAGTTGTCGTCATCTAACTTGAATTGACCGGCACGGGTAAACGAGAAGTCTCGTGAGGTTTCATCAGGCACGGTGGCAAAGAAACCATTCCCAGTAATCGCCAAATCAAGTGCAGTATTGGTGAACTGCAAGCTACCTTGCGAAAACTGCTGGGCCACATCTTGTGTCAAAACACCGTCGCCCACTTTGGTTTTACTTCCAGCCAATAGTGATGTGGCGTACACGTCGCCGAATTCAGCGCGAGACTCTTTAAAGCCAACCGTATTTACGTTTGCGATGTTATTCGCGGTTACATCTAAATCTTTTTGTGCGGCAGCTACGCCACTTAGTGCAATATTAAAAGACATGCTTCTTTCTCCTGCTAACTGCCGATTTGAATAACGTCATCAAGACTAATGCTGACTTCGCCATCTAAATTTAAAATTACGCCCTGACCACTGCCGGCCAAACTAACACTTCCTACATGACGGTTAATGGCAGTATTCAATTGAACGCCTTCACCGTTTAATTCGCCTGTAGCGCTAATTACGTAGTCACCCGCTGGCATATCGTTGCCTTGAGTATCCTTGCCATCCCATTCAAATTGAATGTTGCCAGCGGCTTGTGTGCCAGCATCAATGGTCTTAATCACTTCACCGTATTGATTTTCAACAGTGATCGTCATGTTTTGTACACTTTGCTCATTGACCACAACACCCGATACGCCTGCAGCGTCGCTAGACATGTGCCCTACGTTGCCCTGCACCAATACGTTCTGACCTATCAAGCTAGATGCTTGTAATGCCTGGTTAGATGTCATCGAGGCGGCGAATGACTCAAATTTATCATTCAACTGAGAAATACCATCAGCCATAGTGAATGACGTCATTTGCGCCACCATCTGATCGTTATCTACGGGTTTAGTAGGATCCTGATTCGCTAATTGCTCGGTTAACATGGCAAAAAAGTCTTCTTGCGAAAGCTGTTGCTCTGTTCCATCGACAACCGGAACCGTCTCTTCTTGCCAGTAGAGTTCGTTGTTCAGGCCAGTAGTGTTGTTAATTGTGGTCACAGTATTTTCCTCACATTACCTACGCGGCAACTTATTGCCCTTGCCCTAGCTGCAGAACCCGACGAAATATCTTTTTCGTGGTATCTGCAACCTGAACGTTGGTTTCATAGGCTTTTGATGCCGACATCATATTTGCCATTTCTTCCACGATGTTGACGTTAGGCTTATAGATATAACCCTCTTCGTCAGCCATTGGGTTATGCGGAGCATACTCCACTTGCAATGGCGCATCGCTTTCTACAATTCCCTTAACTTCAACACCCACACCCTTGCTTTGGTCGCCCATGGCGCGCTGCAACTCAGCGGCAAACACTGGGTGTCTTGCACGATACGTTTCGTCATAACTACTGCTTACCGAATTCGCGTTAGCAATGTTACTAGCGGTGGTGTTTAAACGAACATTTTCAGCTTCCATACCGGTACTGGAAATTGACATCACATTAAATAAGCTCATGATTACTGGCCTCCAGAACTAAGGGCTTTTTTCATACCTTTAACTTTACCGTTAATAAACTCAAGTGTGGCTTGGTAACGTAAACCGTTATCTAAAAAGCGGTTACGTTCTGCCTGTACTTCAACCGTATTGCCGTCTCCGGTATCCGGTTGAGTGGGTATGCGGTATTGCATTTCAAAATTTGATGCAACCGACGATACATCGCCACCTATGTGTTTATCGTGAGTTCTTACTAAGCTTCCACCGCCCAATTTGTGCTGCCCATCTTGGGCGCTCATGGCTGACTCCATCGCTTTATTAAAGTCGATGTCTTTCGCCTTATAACCAGGGGTATTGGCGTTCGCTAGGTTTCCAGAGATGACTTCCATCCTGTCGGTGCGTATTGCTAACGCCGACTGATGAAACCCGACTAACTTGTCGAGATTTATGGCCATATTGAAAACTCCTCGCTGCGAAATTCCGGAAATACGCCATCAGTAAATAATGACGAATTATCTGTTATAGGATTTTACTAGCAAGGCAGATGCCAACCTGAAGATTGGCACTGTATAAAAATGAGAAAAGAAATAGAGGGGAATTTAAATATTTTAATAAATTCAGTATTTTAGGTATTTATTTCTTTTGATAGTACAAGCCAGGATTACATTTAATCATGGCATACGTATCGCTTGCCGCACTGATAGATTCAGACGCGCCAAGGAAAAGGACACCGGCAGGTTGCAGCTGTCCGGCAATTTGTTGCAGTATCTTTTGTTTCACATCTGCCGAAAAATAAATCAGCACATTGCGGCAAAAAACGATGTCGAAGCGGCCAAGTGCTGCATAGGAAGTTAACAAATTCAAACTTCTGAATGAAACCATGTTGCGCACTTCTGGCTTAACCTGCATCTGCCCACTTTCATGAGGTTGGAAAAACATAGCCCTACGTTGTGGCGATAACCCTCTAGCAAGCGAAAGTTCATCGTATAGCCCTTGGCTACACTTGCTGAGCATTTCAGAAGAAAGGTCAGTGGCTATAATTTCAACCCCTTGCCTAAGCAATCCGGGTCGCTGTTTTTGAAACTCTAATATCGACATAGCAATAGAATAAGGCTCTTGTCCAGACGAACAAGCTGCACTCCAAATTCTTAGCTTTTGATTTTTCGTTGCAAGTTGAGGAAGTAAATCGCGTTGTAGCAACTCAAACGGATAAGTATCTCTAAACCACAACGTTTCGTTTGTGGTCATCGCATCAATGACGCTTTGTAAAAGGTTACGATCGTAACCTTTTACTACTACATCAATAAGCGCATCAGTACTGTCATAGTCATGCTTATATAACAACGACGCAAGCCTGCTTCTTACAAGGTATTGCTTGTTTTCCCCGAGTACTATTCCACATTGTTTCTCGAGGAAGTGCCGAAACTTTTCATAGCTTGCCGGCGACACACTTTTATTATCCAACCCCTACCGCTCCGTTATTCACAATCCGTCATTAACCACTTCTGAACTGCTGTTGCTAGTTCATCGGGGTGAAATTTCGCAATAAAGTCGTCCGCTCCCACTTTCTGAACCATGGCTTGATTGAATACGCCACTTAAAGATGTGTGAAGTACAACATGAAGCTTTTGAAGTTCTGGTGTATTTTTAATTTCCGCCGTAAGGGTGTAACCGTCCATCTCTGGCATTTCTATGTCAGACACTAGCACCCCAATTCGCTTGGTAATATCACCATATTCTTCAGCGATTTCCTTCAAGCGGTTTAACGCTTCTAAACCATTCTTTGCCAGCTCAATTTCTAACCCAAGTGAGGTTAGCGCTTTTTTAACTTGATTTCTTGCCACAGCTGAATCATCAGCAATGAAGATAATTTTATCTTCCTTACCTTCCGTAGTTAGCCCTTCGGCAACATCTGCGCTTACTTCTGCATTTAGCGGTGAAATTTCATTGAGGATTTTTTCTACGTCGAGAATTTCAATTAATTCGTTTTCTACTTCAGTAACAGCGGTTAAGTAACTTGCTCGGCCTGTCCCTTGGGGAGGCGGCATGATGGCATCCCAGTTGGTATTAATGATGCGCTCAACAGCGCCCACTAAAAAGCCTTGTACAGAACGGTTGTATTCAGCAATAACGATAAACGCATTTGATAAATCTTCAATACGCTTGCCACCCGTCGCCATGCTTAAATCGATGACAGAAATAGTTTGCCCACGAATATGTGCTACTCCGCGAACTAACGAGTTCAACTTTGGCATTGAAGTCAGTGGTGGACACTGGAGCACTTCACGTACTTTAAACACGTTGATACCAAAGCGTTGACGGCCATTAAGCCTGAACAACAATAACTCAAGACGGTTTTGACCAACTAATTGGGTTCGTTGGTTAACCGAGTCTAAAATTCCCGACATATCTCACCTCTTTTTAATACTGGGCATGATCATTGCCTTCACTAAAGAGAATAGACAATATCACTAAATGTATGCAGGTCAAACGACAGAAAAATGACGGTTTCGCTGCATGTACAACTTAATCACGGACGTACGCAAGTTATTGTCTCAACCTAATTTGTCTTATAAGCATAGACAATAACTCAGTAAGTGAACACGAAAAGTGACTATGAAAAATTTAAAAAACGTAAAATCTTGGCTTACAGGAGTTCGTCTGCCACTTTTCACTGTTGTGGTGACCGTTGCTTTAGCGCCTTACAGTTACGCTGAAACAATGCACGATGTAGTGAATAAGGGCGCAGAAGAATACCTGCTGTCGGCGCTTAGTATACACGATGAAAACACCGATATTGCTGTGAGCATTGCTGAAGTAGACGAAAGAATTAATATTCCTCAGTGTCCAACCGGATTTCAATTTCACGCGTCTGATGAATCTTTGAACCAATCGTATGTTTCGGTACGGGTAAGTTGCACAAATAATGACTGGTACTTGTTTACCAGCGCCCAAGTGACCAGAACGAAAGAAATTGTGGTTACTTCTGGCGCGGTTAGCCCTGGCACTGTGCTTTCTGCATCTAATCTGACGTTGGCATCGGTGGATATAAAGCGTCTTCGATACAGTGCATTTACTGATGTAGATGCATTGATTGGCGCTCGAATGAAACGTCGAATTGTTGATGGCCAAGCTGTGCAATCAAATATGCTATGCTTTGTGTGCAAGGGCGATAGAATTACCATTCGTGCATCATTGGGTGGGATGGCGGTTAAAACATCTGGAATAGCACAACAAGATGGTGTTATTGGCGATACCATAAAGGTGCTCAATGCCAGTAGCCAAAAGCCCGTGATAGCGGAAGTCGCCAGCGCTCAAGAAGTCGTGGTACACTTGTAGTTCAGCGTGCTAAAAAACTACGTTTTCGTTGTATAAAAACCTAAAGAAAAGAAGGTTTGTGCCGATAACTTGTACAGAGGCGAAAAGGTAGTGGAGAAATATTATGGCAATTAACAATGTAAACAATGGGTTACCCAAAACACCCGTTGATAATACAAAAATTTCGCAACAGAATCAGGCACAGCAGTCGCAACAGCAACAAGCGACGTCTAACAATGCATCTGTTGCTCAAGCACCACGACAAGATTCAGTATCCTTGACTCAGTCTGCACAGCAGTTGAATCAAGTTCAGAAGAAAGGTTCTGAAGCGCCTGTAAATCAGGAAAAAGTCGATCGTCTTAAAAAAGCGATATCAAGTGGTGAATACAAAGTTAACCCTGAAGTGTTAGCGAATAAAATCGCTAAGCTTGAGGGTGAGATTTTTGGCCAAAAATAATTAGGTTTCTATGACTAGTCATCTTTATTCAGCGTTATCACAACAGGTCACTAACTTAGAGGGCCTGTGCTTGATGCTGGAAAAAGAATTACATTTAATTAGCTCACGAGATGCAGAAACCTTGATGAGTCTTTTAGAAGATAAGTCTAAATTACTAGAGTCTATTCAATCTACGGACCAAAAAGTCGAGGCGTTATATCGCCAAACTACAGACGAAACGATTAGTGCAGATGAACAAGGGTTAATGGATAATGCGAAAAGTCTGTTAGAAGACTGTAAGTATAAAACCCAAATCAATCAGAAAGCCGTAGAGCAAGGACAGCTTCGCCTCACACACTTACGGAATCTGATGTTGGAAGTTCGCGCTAAAGAGTCGTTAACCTACGATAAGAAAGGTAAGCCAAATGCAGGCCGTTTAGGTTCAGGTATTAGCGCCTAAGTAATGCACTCGTTACCGAAAGCCCCAATAAAAGCACAAAAAAGCGCGTTTAATACGCGCTTTTTTGTGGGTGCTATTTAGCCATACATCGAAATACTTAATAGTATTTGATGTCTTTTATTCTTTGTGGCTTCGCTGTCGTCAAATAAATGTCGTACACGCGATGCATATCTAGCTCAAGTTCGGTGGCATAGGTGTCTTCACCCACGGGGTAACTTTTTATTACCCTAGCCCCTCTAATAACGCCCTCTACAGAAGCCCGCAAGGTTTCATTATCCACCACAAGGCTAGACAGTGATTGATTACCTTCAATACGCTGTCCGTACACCTGCTCTGCAAGTTCTCTGTAAGCCTCTAGTTTTGATGCTTTAATTGCCATCAAGGTTTTCACGGTTTCGCTTTCACCCCGTTGCGACATAATTGGGGCATATCCAACGGCACTTAGCACAGGGTAACTGTCTGGCTCAACCGTCTCCCACTCCACATGTTTGTCTACAAATAGACTACATCCTGATAAACCTGTTAGTGCAGCAAATAAAGCCATCGTCATCCATGCTCGGCTACGAATCAATTTTTCAAAAAACACCATTAGAGAAACCTCATTCTCAATTTTTCTATTAGTGGATAAGCAATGTTTACGCCTAAATTTTAAATTTGAAACATTGGCATCTATTTCGCTTATTATAAGTTGGAGCAAAAATTGACATAAAGTCGAAAAAAACCGATTAAAGAATCTGATACAAAAGAATACTGACTTAAATTAACTGATGTAGTGCCCTCTTATCGCACTGCAACAAAAGGACAAGACTGTGCTTGGCATACAAACATTCGCTAAACTAACGTTAACTAGCGTGTCTTCTGTGAAAAGAAGATATCAAGCTAGATACGCCAAGGTCGCCTTTTTTATGGCGCTGTTTTGCCTTGCTTTAGTGTCAACAGGGCAAAGCCATGCCGCTTGGTATGAAGCCAAAGGCCAAGCAGTTATCGTGAACGGTAATAAAGAAAAAGCACGTAGAGACGCCACAGAAGAAGCCCTCAAACAAGCATTGTTATTCGCAGGTGCCTCGATAAGCAGTGTTCAGCAGCTCACAAATGGGTTACTTGAAAGTGAAGACATTACCATTAGTAGTTCAGGTGAAGTGGATCATCTCGAACTCACTGATGAAGTATGGCATAGCGACTATGTTACCGTAAGCGTCAGGGCGGATATCTTTCCTGCGGCTAAACAATGTACCGCAGTTGAGTATGATAAAAATATTGCCACCAGTTACTTCATGGTAGAAAACCGCAATCATTTAGTTGAAGGAAAAATCCCTAACTTTTCCGAGGCAGTCACAAGAAAGCTGGCTACCGAAATGTCGGCGCAGGCGCAGAATTTGAATTTAGCGTACATTGCTCCACACACCACACGATGGGGAGTTAATGGGCTTGAAGAAAATGTGCGCGCATTATCACAACAATCAAATGCACAGTTTGTTTTAATCGGCAGCATTAATGACGTTAGTGTTGAAAGACAACGCCCTTCTTCGATTGCATTCTGGAAAGAAGAAAAAGCCACCCGTTACTTTTCGCTAAGCATTAAGGTTTTCGACGGTATAAATAGCGGCTTGCTGCTGCAGCAAGATTACATAACTGAAGCAAATTGGCCTTTTGACCGGTTTACCGATGTAGACGAATTTTCGTCAACCTTTTGGCGGACAGATTACGGCAATGCAATTAGAAAGCAGATGCAGCAGTTAACCGCTGATATTAACGAGACTATTGCCTGTCAGCCTATGACTGGCAGAGTGCTTAATGTTGCCGGTTCGCATATTTCAGTATCATTGGGCCGCGATAATGGCATACAAAATGGTGATGAGCTTTTTGTCTATCAAACCAGCGAAATTATCGACAGACACGGTAAAGCCTATTTGCAGTACCATATTTACCCCGGTGCATTTGTTGTTGAAAATGCTTATGGCAATACTGCAAGATTGATTCATAAAGACAGTGGTATTATTGCGAATATTCAAGAGAGTGATTTCGTTATCAAACGATAGTTCGGTTACAGCGTCTACTAATTACATAGAAGAACTAAACAACCGCTCACCCTTTATAGCAGGGTACAAAACTTAGATAAAGGTTTTTAAACCAAAGGGTTCCGTTCGCGGATTAAGTTCGTATAATAGCCTTGTAGGTCCCCATAGTTTAATGGATAAAACAAGGCCCTCCTAAGGCTTAGATGTTGGTTCGATTCCAGCTGGGGACGCCATCAATCTTAACCGCAGTCACGGAATGTAATCTTACCTAACGCTATTTCCCAAGATAGTGGTCTACTATCTCTTGCCACTCGTCAGTCTCTATCACTCTAAGTAACGCAGTATTAATCTTTTCTCTTTGCGCACTGTTTTCTGGTAGTGCAATAGCATAATCCTGACGCTCAATGACTTCAGGTAAAATAAGAATACTGTCACCAAAGCTGTTTTTAGTTAAGTACTGTAAAATGGGTTTATCGTAAACCAATGCATCTAGCTTGCCTGATGCCAATTGCGACAAACCTTCTTCAACGCTTTCAAGCCGCTTAAATCCGATATTTTCTTTTTGTAAAAATGCGCTACTTGCAGAGTTAGCCAAGGTGCCCACCCGCACATTAGGTAGGTCCTCAAGCCCTTTAACACTTGAAGATAGCTGACTTACGGTAAGGCTTGTGGCAATGGCTGCGGTAAAGCTACTGATTAAAATGATGGCTGCAAACATCCAAATGAAACCGATTACCCTCCCCCCAAAGGTAACAGGGGCCTTATCGCCATACCCTACTGTGGTCATGGTCACCGCCGCCCACCAAAAGCTAGCACCAAGGCCTTGTTGCGTCGAGCCGCCAAACATCTCGGCGTTGCGCTTTCTTTCAAACAGCCACAGTAACGCACCTACCGCCAGTAGCAACCCGCACAAAGCTGATAGTGCAACTAAAAATTCCCAGCTGAAAAAACCTTTAACGGCTGACATCCACCGATTTCCTTCGCTAGGCACGGCGATAGCTAATCCCGTAGTATAAAAGGGGTGCGTAAAATCAATAACCGATTCTCGTTGCGCATTGACGGTAAGCGCAGCAACAGATGCATCAAAACGACCATTTTCTACTCCCTCCACCAGCTCAACCAGTGAAGCTTCGGTCAACACATAATCGGTAGACGTTAATTCTGCAATTTGTTCCCAAAGTGCAATACTTATACCTTCAAAAGAACCGTCTTCATTTTTAATGACAAACGGCGGCGCGACCTTCGTAGCAATAACCTGTTTTGGCTCATTATCATTGGTTTGCGCCATACTTGGCAGCATGACACTCAAGCTAAACACTAAGATAGTGATTATTCGACACATTGTTTTCATACTTGTCCTTGTGATTTGTTTACTTTTAAACTGCATTTAAGCCACTTTCACTAATAGTAAGCCATCGTCAAATTAGCTACGTATAAGATTCAGTCGTCAATAATTAAAAAAAACTATTTCGATTTTGGCTTTTAAAATGATGCTACTTTTAGAATAAACCCATGGTATACGAGAGTAGAATATTCAACAAACAGCCCCATATTGATTCTTAGTAAAACAGTGCTTATTTAGGTCAACGTTGAAAAGTAGTATTGGCGTAGCGAATACATTCATGAAAATAACGCTTCGCTGAGTGTGGGAGAAAACTATGACTGATTTTAAAAAAAATGATGATTTACATTCGTTCTTTAATGAGATGCAGGATGTAAAACCCATTAAACCTTCAAATAAAGCGTTATTGCATGATACAGAGAGTGCGATAGCTGAAAAAAAGAGGCGTGCTGCGCGTCAACGCAGTGAACGGGAAAAGCTGAAAAGCCCGCTAAGCTTAGAAGGGATAACACCGGTAAAGCCTGACGATTTCATTTTGTTCCAACAACCGGGTATTCAAGACGGTGTGTTCAAAAAATTACGCATGGGTAAATACCCATTAGAAGAAACCCTTTCTCTCAGTGGCATGACGATTGAGCAAAGTAGAGATGCACTATACAAAGCGATAACCGACTCACATAAACGGGGTGTAAGGGCATTATTGATTAAGCACGGCAAGGGTGAAGAGAGTAAACCTTTTCCTGCTTACAAGAAAAGCTTTGTTAATCACTGGTTGCTTGAGTTAGAAGAGGTCATTGCCTACCACACGGCGCAGCCTATGCACGGTGGGTTTGCAGCTACGTATGTATTGTTGAAGAAACATCCCGATCAGAAATTGATCAACAGAGAGAAAAATAGAAAAGGCTAATAGCGCAAGATAGGTAAAATGAATTGGTAAAGCTGAGTGATTAACGCCAGTATCTGACAACAGATACTGGCGTTAGAATTTCACTTTCAGACTACTTAACTGAAGACTGCACAACTAGCGTTGAAGTAACGTCGGCAGATTTAGCTGAACTGCTGAAAACAGCAGTAACAAACATCAGCACAACCGCTATGGCTACTCCGGTTAAGCCAAACCCTTTTGATGAACGATTCATTCGTCGTCTCTTGTTATCAACACCAACAATATTTTTTGTTGGTACAACCCTTAAAACAAACTCCTGTAACCTGTCTGCAATCCCTGCATTGCACTACAATAGATCAGTGACTTATCGAAGACAAGCCCTCAGTACAATTTTTTGACACTTTGCCAATCTATTGACACGCTTTACGCTCATTTAAGTAAAAAGTAGAGATAAGAACATCTTACCTCTACTAAGCTTAAGCGCGTTTTTATCCTACAAAACGACGGGCATTTCTAAAGATGCGCATCCACGCACCATCTTCTTGCCAATCGTCTGGACGCCATGAGTTTGCCACCGCTCTGAACACGCGCTCAGGGTGCGGCATCATTATGGTGCTTCGTCCATCACTAGAGGTTAGCCCAGTGATACCTTCAGGCGAACCATTCGGGTTAGCTGGGTATTGCATAGTAGGTTGGCCGTAGTTATCAACATAACGAAGTGCCACTTGCGATGCTACAGACGAAAGCGCGCTGTCGCTTGCAAACTCTGCTTGCCCTTCACCGTGTGATACAGCAATTGGCATGCGTGAACCGGCCATGTCTTGCAACAACACAGAGGCAGATTTAGTCACTTCTACCATGGCTACACGGGCTTCGAAACGTGCCGATTGGTTAGCAACAAAGTGCGGCCAATGTTCAGTACCAGGAATAAGTGACTTCAAGTTAGACAGCATTTGGCAACCGTTACAAACCCCTAAACTAAAGGTACTGTTACGGTCGAAGAAGGCAGCGAATTGATCCCGTGCAAGCTCGTTGAACAAGATTGATTTCGCCCACCCTTCACCGGCTCCAAGTACATCACCGTAAGAAAAACCACCACAAGCAGCTAAACCGGCGAAGTCATCAAGAGTGACTTTACCGGCTAAGATATCGCTCATGTGTACATCAACAGCGTTAAAACCAGCGCGATTAAATGCAGCAGCCATTTCAAGGTGCGAGTTTACGCCTTGTTCACGTAAGATGGCGACTTTAGGCTGCACACCTTTCGCGATATATGGCGCAGCAATATCTTCATTTACGTTATAGGTTAGCGCAGCATGTAAACCTGGATCGGCAGCATCTTGCTTAGCGGCATGTTCTTGTTCAGCACATACTGGGTTATCGCGAAGTTTTTGCATTGCCAAAGTGGTTTGGGCCCACGTGGTACGCATGGCTACGCGGCTATCGTTTAGCACTGCCACGTTGTCACGGGTAAATTCAATGGTGTCGGTGGTATTTAACGTACCGATGTAATGACTAATATCCGTTAAATCGAAAGACGCGAGTACCGCATTAATCTCCTCTATGTCTTTGTCTAACACTTGAAGTACGCCACCAAGCTCTTCGTTAAACAACACAGATAAGTCTGAACTCGCTTCTGAACCTGAAATGCCGTCTAGCGCAACACTTACACCGGTTTTACCGGCAAAGGCCATTTCAGCTACCGTGGTGAATAGTCCACCATCAGAACGGTCGTGGTAAGCCACTACCAGTTGTTTCTCTATTAGCGTTTGTACCGCATTGAAGAAGGCTTTCAAACGTTGCGCACAAACCACATCTGCAGGAGCATCACCTAATTGCTCGTACACTTGTGAAAGACAACTCGCGCCAAGGCGGTTTTTGCCTTCACCTAAATCGATGAGTAATAGTTGGCTGTCACCCTTATCGGTGCGAAGCTCTGGTGTGACCGTTTTACGAATATCTTTTACTGCACCGAAAGCAGAAATCACTAACGATAACGGTGATGTTACCGCTTTATCTTCGCCTTCCTCTTGCCATGCAGTTTTCATCGACATGGAGTCTTTGCCTACCGGAATGGTTAATCCCAATTCAGGACAAAGCTCTTCACCCACGGCCTTTACCGCTTCATACAACCCAGCGTCTTCACCAGGGTGACCTGCCGCTGCCATCCAGTTTGCTGAAAGCTTAATACGGGTTAAATCGCCAATGTTCGCTGCGGCAATATTGGTTAACGCTTCACCTACGGCTAAACGCGCTGACGCACCATGAGATAACAAGGCAACGGGGGTTCTTTCACCCATCGCCATGGCTTCACCGTGGTAAGTATCAAAAGCAGTGGCGGTAACCGCCACATCGGCTACAGGTACTTGCCAAGGGCCAACCATTTGATCTCGGTTAACCAAACCTGTTACCGAGCGATCGCCAATAGTAATAAGGAAAGTTTTTTCCGCCACAGTAGGTAGCGACAATATACGTGATGCCGCATCGGCCAATGTAATGTCGCTTTCATTAAAGCTTGTGGTTTCTAATGGTTTACTTGTCACATCGCGATGCATTTTAGGCGGTTTGCCAAGTAACACATCAAGGGGCATGTCTATAGGCTGGTTATCGAATTGGCTGTCGTTTACATTCAATTCTTGTTCAGCAGTGGCTTCCCCTACTACAACGTAAGGTGCGCGTTCACGGGCGCAAATCGCCTCAAACACCGGCATGTTTTCTGGTGCTACTGACATCACGTAACGTTCTTGTGATTCGTTACACCATAATTCTAGTGGTGTCATACCTGGTTCGTCAGATAATACATTACGCAGTTCAAACTTACCGCCACGTCCGCCATCGTTAACTAATTCAGGCAGCGCGTTCGATAAACCACCCGCGCCCACATCGTGAATAAACTGGATAGGATTGTTATCACCTAACTGCCAGCACGCATCAATAACTTCTTGGCAACGACGCTCCATTTCTGGGTTTTCACGCTGTACCGAAGCAAAGTCTAAATCTTCATTTGACTGACCTGATGCCATGGAAGAAGCTGCGCCCCCACCAAGGCCAATGTTCATTGCAGGGCCGCCAAGTACGATAAGTTTGGCACCTACGGTAATTTCGCCTTTTTCAATATGCTCACGGCGAATATTACCTAAGCCACCAGCAAGCATAATAGGCTTGTGGTAACCACGTACTTCAACGCCATTAAAGCTATTCACTTCTTGCTCGTAGGTACGGAAATAACCAAGCAAATTCGGACGACCAAATTCATTATTAAATGCAGCGCCACCTAGTGGGCCATCTAGCATAATATCTAACGCGCTCACGATACGTTGTGGTTTACCGTAGTCTTTTTCCCACGGCTGTTCTAACCCTGGAATACGTAAGTTAGACACACTAAAACCACCCAAACCTGCTTTTGGCTTAGAACCACGACCGGTAGCACCTTCATCACGAATTTCACCACCTGAGCCTGTTGCCGCACCTGGGAAAGGTGAAATAGCGGTTGGGTGGTTATGGGTTTCTACCTTCATCAGAATATCGATATTCTCATGATGGTATTCATATTGATGAGTTTGTGGGTTCGGGAAGAAACGCCCTGCTTCCCATCCAGACATAACAGCAGCGTTGTCTTTATAGGCCGAATAAACATGATCGGGTAACACTTCAAATGTGTTCTTGATCATTTTGAACAAGGATTTTTCTTGCTCTTGACCGTCGATGGTCCAACTGGCGTTGAAAATCTTATGGCGGCAATGTTCAGAGTTCGCTTGCGCAAACATGTAAAGCTCTACGTCGGTAGGATTGCGCGCCAAACGCGTAAAGCTTTCGAATAAATACTCTATTTCATCATCAGCCAGTGCTAAACCAAGTTGAATATTGGCATCCACAAGCGCTTGCTTGCCATCTTCGAGTATCGCTACTGATGTAAAGGTTTTCGCCTTAGTATGTGCAAACAATACTTCTGCCGCTGCTGTATTAGGAAAAACAGTTTCCGTCATGCGATCATGCAAGTGGGTAGCAAGAAGACTATAGTCAGCATCGCTAAGCGGTTGCGCTGCTTCTATATAAAAAGCACAGCCTCGCTCTATACGATTAATCGTGTTCAGACTACAATTGTTTGCGATATCAGTTGCTTTGGTAGACCAAGGAGAGATGGTGCCTGGTCGGGGTGTTACCACGAAGAGATTGCCAGTTGGCGTTTGGGTTTGTCGGGCAGGCCCGTAGGTAAGCAGCTTTTTAAGTATTTCTAATTGCTGCTGCGAGAGTTCACCTTCTGAATCGATAAGGTGAATATATTCGCTATATAGGTTTTTCACCTTAATGCCGGATTGACCCAGCTTTGCAATCAGTTTAGTTTGGTGAAACTCTGATAGTGCGGGAGCGCCTCGAAGGACCAACATATTGCTTTACCTGGTTGTTCAGAAACAACGACCATCAATGGGACGCGTTGCCTCTGTAATTGATGAATATTTCGGCGCGGATTATAGAGGATTTATGTTCTATTGGTAACCTTCAACATAGGCTATGTTGCAGTTTTTTTTCTCAAAACCCAATTTACAACAATAAGAAAAGGTTTATGCCGTTACAACAATACAAAAAGCGATTAAAAACAACTTTTTTTATCGCATTATGCTTTTTCGCTTCAAGTTGTGGCTCTCCTACCGTTCCGAACGCTCTGTTGTCATTAATTGAGCGCGGTTCAATAAAGGTAGGCACGCTTTATGGCGCGGCGACTTATTATAATGGCGCCGAAGGTCCGCAAGGTTTTGAATATGAATTACTTGCCGGCTTTTCAGATTATGTCGGGGTAACGCTCGACTTATATCCTTTCTACAGTTACGACGCGATGCTAGAGCAACTTGCTGAAGGCAACCTAGATATTGTGGCCACAGGTGACGCGGTTACCGATGCCTTACTGATGCGCTTCACCTATGGTCCTGCATATCAAACTGTTGCGCAACACTTGGTATACCGCGCGGGCACCACACGACCTCGAGAACTTGATAGCCTTGTCGACCCTGTTGTAGCAGTGTCGGGAAGCAGTCAAGCGCAGCTACTTGCAGTATTAAACGGCGCTAGTGAATCCCTGTTAGTCACTACAGAAGATTCTGATGCCGAGGAACTGCTACAAAAAGTGGCTACAGGTGAAATTGCCTATACCCTTGCAGATAGTAACCGTCTTGCGCTGCAACGAAGACGACACCCTAATTTGGCCGTAGGCCTAACCGTACGAGAAGAAATGCCAATGGCATGGGCGCTAAACCCTGAATTAGATGATTCTATTAAAGCCGCCATTATTGAATATTTTGGTACCGTGCATCAATCAGGGTGGTTTACCGTATTAGAAGAAAAGTATTTTGGTCACATTAGGCAATTTGACTACGTAGACAGCCGTGCATTTAATCAATCCGCCGAGTCGCTGTTAAAAGATTACAAAAGTATGTTTCAGCAATATGCAGGTGATTTGGATTGGCGCCTATTAGCCGCAATGAGTTATCAAGAAAGCCACTGGGATCCTGATGCAATCTCTCGTACTGGCGTTCGCGGTTTAATGATGCTGACCATGGACACGGCTAATGACTGGGATGTTGAAGATCGTACCGACGCAGAACAAAGTATTCGCGGTGGCTCTCGCTACTTCGCCAGCTTATTAGGACGAATTCCTGCAAGAATTGGCGACCCGGATAGAACTTGGATGGCAATGGCGGCGTATAACCTTGGCCTAGGTCATTTAGAAGATGCCCGAATTCTTACAGAGCGTCAGGGCGGCAATCCAGATTTGTGGGTAGATGTAAAACAACGGCTTCCACAGCTAAGGCAAAAGAAGTACTACAGAACAACACGTTATGGGTACGCTCGGGGCGATGAAGCGCTTCAGTATGTAGACAATATTCGCCGATATTACGACAGTCTTCTTTGGCTAGATGAACAAGGAAGAATTTAGCTGGCGCCATATTGAATTTTGTCATTATGATGTCATCTAAGATAAGTAATATCGAATGTACCTAGCCTTTTCGGCTAGCTAAGGCATAAGTGCAGAAATGATGAAATGATGAAATGATGAAATGAAATCATGCCTTATTCAATTTCCCAATTTGTATTAACAAGGAGGGCAAAATGAAAAGAAACAAATTATTTAGGAAAGGAATAAAATTGAAAAATAATAATAGACGTAGAGTGATGCTAAAAAGAATGCATCAAAAAGTACTACAACGCCGCAAACTGTTTGTCACCAGTGAGATGTTTACTCAGTTGACCCGCAATTCTTAAGCGCCGCTTGTTTGGCTTTTTTATCTAGTTTTATCTGCGCTCGACGACGTTTAAAAAATGCTGAAATCTTATCAGCACAGTCGTCGGCCAACACCCCTGATATGACATCTACCTGATGATTGAGTGATGGATGGTTCAAAATATTCATCACTGACCCTGCCGCCCCAGTCTTAGCATCGCTGGCACCATATACCACTCGCTTAATTCTGGCGTGAACCAACATTCCTGCGCACATTGAACATGGCTCTAAAGTGACATAAAGCGTGGCATCGGTAGTACGGTAGTTTTGTAAGTGCTTTGCCGCCATTCTTACCGCATTCATTTCTGCGTGAGCGGAAGGATCGCTATCTGTGATAGGCGTATTCCACCCTTCACCAATTAATTCACCATTGTGTACAACACAAGCCCCTACCGGCACCTCTCCCATTGCTTCTGCTTTATCCGCTAGGCTAAGGGCGTGCTGCATCCACTTTGTATGCTTTACCATGCGTTTAGAGTTGTTAATTTCGTCATTCATTCGTTAATTTAACTAATTTTTTGTGAATTAGATTTTCACCAACATAATCCAATTAATAGAAATTACTATAAACAATTGATTTATAGTTAATTTATAACAATGGCAGCCATCTTGCTATCTTTGTTATAGACATACTTGCGAATTACAGAGTGATAACGTAAATACAAACTTGTCCATCGGCTTATTCTATATGAAGTAGCTCAAAAGCTTTAATGTACAGTTACGTATTTATTTACACTTTTTTCCCAAAAAGCGTATTTATAAGCGCTATAGTAACGAAAAAAGTGGGTTTAGCGTAGTCGCTTTGTAAGCTTGGCTTGTAGGAAAGAATACAATTTTTCACCTACACTGAGTGCAGAACAATTCAAAACAAACTGAAGGGAAAGTTCCATGAATATGACCGCCATTGCTATTGTTGCTATTATCGCTTGGGCTATTGTGAGCATCACAGACTCAGTAAAAACAAAAAAGTCGAATAAAGTATCTGACAAGGCATCGAAAGCTTATGAAGCCGAAATCGCATCACTCAAAGAACGGGTTTCTGTGCTTGAAAAAATTGTAACCGATGAAAAATACGACCTGAAAAAACAGTTTGCCGACTTGGAAAAAGACAAAGTTGCATAGGCTTTTTGTAAAACGCTTTTCCTAAGTGCCTTTTTGAAAGCGTGTTCGTACTTCGAATTTTTATCAGAACGGTCTAAAGCATTCTGTTGTCGGCTAGCTGCCTTCCAGTAGTTTTCTCTCAGCGCGTTCTACGCGCCGAGGTTTGCCGGCAATAACCAGCACATCATGGGGTTGCAACACAGCTTCATGGTCGGGATCTTTTACCTCGGTGCCATTTCTTCTTAATCCCCGTACACGAACCCGCATTTTGGCAAAGTCGATATCTTTAATTTTGCTTCCCATGCATGCAGCATGTTCTGAAAGCACCACAGCGTGTATGAATTCGAGTTTATCCTCAGTGCCGTAGCTAATTTCAGTCGTTTCCCCTGGGTAGAATCCATGCAAGTGATCGTAGCGTCCTTTTCGTTCCGCGCGAACACGCTTTAAGATTCGAGACATGGGCACACCGGCGTAATGCAGTACTTGAGAAATAAGCATCAAACTACCTTCTTGCAACTCGGGTACGACTTGATTTGCCCCCGCAGAATATAAACCATCTAACTGATAGTCTCGCTTAGTTCGCACCATAACATCTGCGGTGTTATCTATTTGATGGGTGCCACTAATAACTTGTTTTGCTTTATCAGGTTGGTCAAAGGTGACTAAGATAAGCTTTGCTTTTTCAACATTGGCGCTACTAAGAATGTCTTTTTTACTGGCATCGCCAAACAGCACTGGCTCACCAGCGTTCCTACTTTCATGCACACGAACTGGGTCCATATCAATCGCTATAAATGCAATGCCTTCCATCTTCAGCATGCGAGCTACCGATTGCCCCACCCTGCCAAAGCCACAAATCACAACATGGTTGGTTAAATCGTTATCCACTATTAACGTATTGTGCGCATTGTCTTCACTCTTATTGGCCACAATACGCTTTGCAAATACCAAACTGTTGTTCATTAACCAAGGCGTTAGCGCCATGCTCAATACCCCCATGCTCACAATGAGAGAAGATTGCCCAGTGGTAAGCACACCATAAGTGGTCGCCAATGCAGCAATAACGAAACTAAACTCGCCAATTTGACATAACTTAATACCCGCCGACCATGCATCCAGAGGATTAGTTTTCACAAACGCAGCGGCCATTCTTACCATAAGAATTTTGATAATCATCAGCCCAACAACGCCAAGAACAATGGTAAAGAAGTTACTCCACAGCACATTTATATCGAGCTGCATGCCAACGGTAACGAAAAACAATCCCATTAAAATATCGCGAAAGGGGCGAATATCGGCTTCAAGTTGGTATTTGTATTGGCTCTCCCCTAGCATCATTCCCGCAAGGAAAGCCCCTAGCGCCATCGATAACCCAAAGTAATAGGTTAGGCCGCCAGCCAATAGCGCGATTAAAATTGTGGTAAGAACAAAGAGCTCATCGGTGCGGGTTTTGGCTATTTCTCTAAAGACCCAAGGCAACACCCACTTGCCTACCGACATTAAAAACGCGATGACAAATATACCTTTTAACAAGGCTTCACCTAAGGCAAACGCAATGCTCACCTCGCCGCTTTGAGCAAGCAAGGGAATAGCAATAAGGAATGGAACAACGGCAAGGTCTTGAAATAGCAGAATACTAACAGCCAGCTGGGTTCTTCTGTTATTGAGAATACCCATTTCAGTTGCTTGTTTGATGACTATAGCGGTAGAGCTTAGTGCCAGCGCTCCACCAATAATAATGGAAGCTTTGATAGGTAACCCGAATAAATAAGGAATGCTGGTAAATACAGCGGTGGTCAGCAGCATTTGACCACCCCCAACGCCAAATACTAATGAGCGCATGGCCACTAGCTTTGGTAGGGAAAATTCCAGCCCTAGTGAGAAGAGCAAAAAAACGATGCCGGTTTCAGCCAGCAAATGCATTTCTTGAGGGTGAGCGAAAAGCGCAAAGAGCTGTGGGCCCGCTAATATACCTGCAAATAAATACGCTAAAATTGGCGGTAAATGGATGCGCTTAAAAATAGCCACACTACAAACGGCAATAAACATTAACGCGATCACGTTCAAAAAACCGGCACTCACTTCACATCTCCCTACCGTTAATTTGAGGCTTTAATGTTCCGCGCTGGTTAAAACTTACGCACATCTAAATTAAAATACGACTGAACATCAAAGTATTACAGCAGCCCTAGCGACCCTACATTTTTAATAGCCTATATCGCAAAGCAATATTGCAGGAATTGGCATTAAGCTTGCTAATACCTACTAACAAATTAGCATAAGCGGCAAATTTTGACACTTTCCACTTATGTATATTTTTCCGTATTGCTAAAGGGGCATTTCCGTGGATTTCTCTACTACTATCTACGATAGCACACAACATGACAATTTTTATCCTCCTGCTAGCACGGGTCAGGCGTTATCTGCCAGTGAAATAACCTCCTTCATCAGCGAGATTTTGTCTACGTTGGAATTGGAAAAGCTTGGTGAAATTTACTTTCGCCAATTGAATGGTTTTTTCTCATTGACCGGTTTAAGCTTATCGGATTTAGACACCCGTTGGGTATACGGAAATGCCAAACTATCGTCAACACTTGTGGCGATACCATTGCCAGGTGTTACCTCTCAGGAAGGTAAACCCGCAACTGCGCATTATTATTTCGCAGTACCGCTTTCCCTTTCTGAACGTAATGCACTAGAGCAACTTCATGAACTATTTGCTAAACAAGTCGCTCAAGCACAATCTTTTTTACGCCTACACCAGATGACGACTAAAGACGTGCTAACTGGCTTGGGGAATCGCTCAGGCTTCGATCAGGCACTAATACGTCAGTTAGGATGGGCTCAGCGTCACGAGGAAGGCTTTTCATTGCTTGTCATAGACTTAGATAATTTCAAATCGGTTAATGACAGCCACGGTCACCGAGAAGGTGATAACGTTTTAGTCCATGTAGCGTCTCAGTTACAACAAGTACTAAGAGATGAAGATGAAGCATTTCGATTTGGTGGCGACGAGTTCTGCTGCCTTTTAGATTGCCAAACACAATTTCAGTTAGAATGTGCCGCATCGCGTATTCAGCTTAGTATCAACCAATCAAGTTACTTAAGACGCATGAATGTATCGTGCAGTTTAGGTGGCGCTATTTACCGTGAGGGTGACGATACCGGTAAGCTTTTTGACCGCGCCGATGCTGCGTTATACAAAGTGAAGCAATCTGGTAAAAATAACTACTTAGCCGCTTAAGCCACGGGGGTCGTATACCCCGTTAATGACGCTTATTGCGCGTTCGATGAAAACGATAGTAGCAGTCATAGCGAGGGCGATGTTCATAGCGGGGCGATGTTAGTGTTAGCACCCTGCAAAAAACTACGGCAAGTACCTCATCGGAATATTGGTAGCTAATTGAGTGTTTATTGCGGCAGAGGCTGCATGCGTTTTAACATATATTAGCTATAACAAATATATCTAAGCAAATAAGCGTGTTTTGGCACGGTGGTTATTTAATAAATTCACATCTTTGCCCACTGGCAAATATTTGCCGACTCTGCCACCTTATTACTCACGAATATAGACTTTAGTCTATATTCACTAGTTCAACGGTTATTGTCGATGGCATGGTGTTCAAAGTAACAACTTTCTGATTTACGACCAACGCAACCACCTCATCATCTAAAAAGAGTAGAGGCACTTCGGCTCTCTCCCACGTAGGGACTTTCCATTGCTTAAACCAATCTTTAAGTAACTTCGATACCTGTGCACTTTTGGGTTTTACGCGAAGCCCCTTCACGCCAGTTTTAATCATTACTGCGCCCAATGCGTTATGGACCACCCTTAATGTTAGTGGTTCTCTCAACCAATACAGTTCGGTGTCGACACTATCTGTTATGTCCATGGCTTGCGGTACTTGAGTGTTGCGCTTTGATAGCCAGTATAGGTCATTATTGAACCTGGCGAGCTTGCCCCAAGAAAACGACACTTCTGGCGCAGCATCTTGTTTCGCCATTAGCATATTTTCTATTTGCATTAGTTGCGCTTGAGAGGGAAGCAACGCTGATTGTTTTGAAAACCATTGGCGCAATACGGCTCGTTGCCAGTTTTTAGATAAGGTAAGCAGCTCTGCGCCTTTTAACTGAGTATCTGTCACTAAGCACTGACTAAGATATATTTCAGCCTGCTCTGTTACTAAGGCCGTTTGCTCTGCACATAGCTGGGCACTTCTTAGTGCAGTATTGGATAATTGAGGCCATCGCTCAGATAACGCAGGGATAATCTGATTGCGGAGGAAATTACGATCGTAGCGATCATCGGCATTTGACTCATCATTGACCCACTGCAAATCAAGGCGATTCGCGGCATCAACAATATCGCTTTTCTGAAGTGCTAACATGGGACGAAGGGTAAGTACCCCATTTCGCCATTGTTGCGCTCCCATGCCTGACAACCCTTGTGGCCCCGCACCGCGCTTTAACTGCAACAGTACAGTTTCTAGTTGATCTTCAGCGTGTTGTCCTAATAAGAGTACCCCATTGTGGGTATGGCAAAACTCATGAAGCACTTTATAGCGTGCATCTCTGGCTTCAGCTTCAAGACTCTTACGAGCGCCATTATCAACGGCAACGTGGTAATGCGTAAGCGGAATCGATAATTTGTCGCATTCAGATTGGCAGTGGCGTAACCACGTATCGGCATTATTGCTCAACCCATGATGTATATGAACGGCATGCACTGGTGTAGAAGTTTGCTTGCGAAAGACATGCAAGGCGTGAAGTAATAAAGAGGAGTCCACCCCTCCGCTGTAAGCAACAACGAGAAGAGGTGGCGCTCTAAATGAAGTATCAGCAAGTGCTGCGGTGATAGACTCGCAGATGTGATTTACAATCTCACTCACTTGCTAGGCTCATTCTACTCGCTTCGTTTAACTAGCAGTAGCCGAAAGACATAAGGCGTTGATAACGCTCTTCCATCAAGTCGGCGGTATCTAAGCTCTTAAGTTGACTTAATTGCTGTTTAAGCACGGCTTTTAAGTTCGCAGCCATACTAGTATGGTCTCGGTGAGCGCCGCCTAACGGCTCTTCAACAATACTATTAATTAAGCCAAGCTCTTTAATCTGGCCTGCACTTACGCCCATTGCTTCTGCGGCTAATGGTGCTTTTTCTGCACTTTTCCACAAAATTGACGCACAACCTTCCGGCGAAATAACCGAGTACGTGGAATACTGAAGCATATTCACACGATCACCCACACCTATCGCTAAAGCACCACCAGAACCACCTTCACCAATAACGGTACAAATGATGGGCACCGTAAGTTCTGCCATTTCAAACAGATTTTTCGCGATAGCCTCACTTTGACCGCGCTCTTCAGCGCCCACACCTGGGTAAGCCCCGGGGGTATCGATGAAAGTAATAATTGGTAAATTGAAACGCTCTGCCATTTTCATCAAACGGAGTGCTTTACGATAACCTTCAGGTTTAGGCATACCAAAGTTACGTTTAATTTTTTCGTTGGTGTCGCGCCCTTTTTGATGCCCAATCACCATCACAGGTTGCCCATCTAACATAGCTGGGCCGCCAAGAATGGCTTTGTCGTCAGCGAAAGCTCTATCACCCGCTAATTCATCGAAGTCGGTAAAAATACGCGGAATGTAATCTAGCGTATAAGGGCGCATAGGGTGACGGGCCAGTTGTGATACTTGCCACGCGCCTAAGTCAGAAAAAATCTTTTTTGTTAGCTCTGCGCTTTTACCACGCAGCTTGTTAATATCTTCTTCAATACCAACATCGAATTCACCGCCTTGATTTACTAACCTAAGCTCTTCAATTTTTGCTTCTAATTCGGCTATCGGCTGTTCAAAGTCCAAAAACTGTATACTCATTGTATGTCCTATTCGTACTGCGCTTGTCAATGCCAACGCGAGATAGTCAATCTATCGAACTCTACCCATTAATGGTAGAGGATTGAAACGGCTTTTTCTCCCAAACATTGTTTGAGATCGTGCAAAAGTTGATCTTCTGGTGTAACAAACCACCGTGCACCGCACGTAATCAGTGCTTCAGCATCAGGATGGGTTACTAATAAATGCACCGGGCAACTTCCGCCTTTAAAGGCCTGCAAGATAGATTGCATTTGATTAATCTTTTTCGGTTCAAGCAACTGGGTCTCAACATTTAACGCCAATGCTCTCGCGTTTTTCTCCCGTGCTTGAACAATGTCCATTACATCACGGGCGGTGATTGTATTGCCCCCAGAGAAATCATCAAAGCTGACCTGTCCCTTTATAAGCAATATTTTGTCAGTTTCTAGCATAGATTCATACTGTTCGAAGGTATCTGGGAAAAAACGAGCGTCTATTCGCGCGCTTTTATCATCAAGTGTGACAATAGCCCAGCGTCTTCCCCGTTTATTGGTCATTACCCTAACCCCAAGCACTAGGCCAACTGCATTCGCCATTTGCTCCTTGCCTGTGGGTTTTAAGTCAACCAACCTTCCATCAGTGTAATGCCTAATTTCTTCTACGTATTGATTAATAGGGTGCCCTGTAAGGTATAAACCTAAGGTATCTTTTTCACCTTCCAACCATACTTTTTCTGGCCACAACGGAACATCGGCAAAAGCTTGCTCTACTTCATCAGGCTCAGTCGTTAGCAATCCGAACATGTCTGACTGCCCAAAGGATTCCGCTTTGGCATGCTGCCCTGCGGCTGCGATAGCATCAGGTAAAGATGCCATGAGTGCAGCCCTGTGAGGCCCTAAATTGTCTAACGCGCCGGCAAGTACTAGTTTTTCCAATACCCGTTTATTAACGCGCTTAATATCAATTTTTGCACAAAAATCGAATAAATCTTTAAACGCACCTTGGTTTTCTCTGGCTTCGATAATGGCTTCAATGGGGCCTTCACCTACCCCTTTAATGGCGCCAATGCCGTAAACAATTCTGCCTTTTTCATCGACGGTGAACTTATGCTTACCTGCATTTAAGTCAGGGGGTAATAATTCAAGACCCATTCGACTGCATTCATCAACCAAGGTAACGATTTTATCGGTGTTATCCATATCGGCCGACATTACCGCCGCCATGAATTCTGCAGGATAATGGGCTTTTAACCATAAGGTTTGATAAGACACCAAAGCATACGCAGCAGAGTGAGATTTGTTGAAACCATAACCTGCGAATTTTTCTACCAAGTCGAAAATTTTCATCGCCAAGTCTGGATCGATGTTGTTGTTCTTCGACCCTTCTGCGAACGCGCCACGTTGCTTTGCCATTTCCTCAGGCTTTTTCTTACCCATAGCTCGACGTAATAAATCGGCGCCACCTAGGGAATAGCCCGCCATTTCCTGCGCTATTTGCATAACTTGTTCTTGATACAAGATAATGCCGTAGGTAGGCTCCAGAATTTCTTGCAAACATTCGTGTTGGTATTCAGCATCGGGATAAGAAATAGCTTCACGGCCATGCTTACGGTCGATAAAGTTATCTACCATGCCCGACTGCAAAGGACCCGGTCTAAATAGGGCTACCAATGCGATAATATCTTCAAAACTATCTGGCTTAAGACGTTTTATTAGCTCTTTCATACCTCGGGATTCCAACTGGAACACCGCGGTAGTTTCCGCATTTAGCAGGGTACGAAAGCTTTTTGCATCCGCCAAAGGAATAGAGGTAATATCAATGTCAATACCCTTCCCTTCCTTCACCATATCAATGGCCCACTGGATAATGGTTAGCGTACGTAATCCAAGGAAGTCGAACTTGACTAGCCCTGCGGTTTCAACATCGTTTTTATCGAACTGAGTAACAGGGTTATTACCTTCATCGTCGCAGTATAGCGGCGCAAAATCGGTAATAGTGGTTGGCGCAATAACTACACCACCAGCGTGTTTACCTGCATTTCGCGTTACGCCTTCTAAAATGCGCGCCATATCGATGAGATCTTTAACCTCCTCGTCTTGGTCGTACACTTCGGGCAAACGAGGCTCGGCAGCAAACGCTTTTTCAAGGGTCATACCAGGGTCTGGTGGAATAAGCTTTGAAATACGGTCCACAAAACCGTAAGGGTGACCTAGTACTCGGCCCACATCGCGCACCACGGCTTTTGCCGCCATGGTACCAAAGGTAATAATCTGCGATACCGCCTGACGACCATAAAGCTCGGCAACGTGGTCGATAACTTCATCTCGTCTATCCATACAGAAATCAACATCGAAATCCGGCATTGATACCCGTTCTGGGTTAAGGAATCGTTCGAATAGCAAGTCGAATTCAAGCGGGTCGAGGTCGGTAATATCTAATGCGTAAGCCACTAGAGAGCCCGCACCAGAACCACGACCTGGGCCTACTGGAATATTGTTGTCCTTACTCCACTGAATGAACTCCATTACGATAAGGAAGTAGCCAGGGAAACCCATTTGGTTGATTACTTCTAACTCGATACGGAGCCTGTCGTCGTACTCGGGGCGTTTTTCTGCCCGTACTTGTTCATCAGGAAACAGAAACGCTAACCTGCGCTCAAGCCCTTCTTCCGACACTTTGACTAAGAAATCTTCAGTGGTCATGCCACCAGTAGGAAACTGGGGCAAAAAGTATTCGTCTAATCGTACTGTAACGTTGCATCGCTTAGCGATTTCAACCGTATTTTCTATGGCCTCAGGAATATCACTGAACAGCTCCACCATTTCTTCGCTGGTACGAAGATATTGCTGGTCGCTGTAACGTTTAGGTCGGCGAGTATCATCTAAGGTGTAGCCATCATGAATACATACTCGTATTTCATGCGCGTCAAAACCTTCTTTATTAATGAAGCACACTTCATTGGTTGCCACTACAGGCAAGCCTTCTCGCTCGGCACATTCTACCGCGCGATGTAAGTAATCTTCTTCACCAGGGCGACCAGTACGAATTAGCTCAAGATAAAAACGGTCTGGGAAATGGGTTTTATAGAAGGCCAATGATTCTGCCAACAAGCTGGTGTTATTTTTAGTCAGTGCAACACCAACATCCCCCAGTTGAGCACCAGAGAGTATGATTACGCCTTCTGCATGTTCAATAAGCCAGTCTTGATCGATTACCGCTCTATGCGCAACGTGACCTCGCAAGTAGGCCTTAGAAATAAGAACCGTAATGTTCTTATAGCCCTCGTTATTCATCGCAAGCAAGGTAAGACGGAACGGCTCATCGCCGAAGGCTTCATTGGTCACCCAGAAATCGGTACCAATAATAGGTTTAATGCCAAGCCCATGTGCGCCAGAATAAAACTTTACCAAACCACACATATTCATTTGGTCGGTAATCGCCACAGCAGGCATGTTGTACTCGGATACTTTGCCAAGTATGGGCTTAACCTTATTAAGCCCATCCATCATGGAGTAATCGCTGTGTACGCGTAAATGAATAAAAGGCGAGGACATAATTATTGAATCTCTTGTAGTAGTGCCTTAACTGGTTTAAAGCTTTTGCGATAACCATCAATCACGCCGTGGGTGGCGAGTGCTTCAAAATGCGCTTTTGTAGGATAACCTTTATGGCCAGCAAAACCATATTCTGGATGTAATTCATCCAATGCCAGCATATCGTTGTCACGTTCTACTTTGGCAATGATGGAAGCGGCAGAAATTTCAGCGTATAGACTATCGCCCTTAACCACAGCTTCTGCAGCATAAGGCCAATCAGGTAATCGATTACCATCAACCCGAACAAAGTCTGGCGTTACCGCTAAACCTTCCACAGCACGCTTCATGGCTAACATGGTAGCATGGAGAATATTGAGGGTGTCGATTTCTTCTGGTGTGGCGCGCCCTATATGCCAATAAAGCGCTTTCGCTTTTATTTCAGCGGCTAACGCAATACGTTTTTTTTCGCTGAGCTTTTTAGAGTCGGTTAACCCTACTATGGGGTTGGCAGGGTCGAGTATAACGGCGGCGGTTACCACATCCCCAACAAGTGGGCCTCTTCCAACTTCATCTACGCCGGCTATTAACTTATGCAAACAATTCCTCCACTACAGCTTGTGCTGCTGTTTTATCAGCATTGCATTTTAGCGTATGGTGGAGGTCGGTGAAACGGGAAATTAAGTCAGTGTTGTCACTGTCGAAATAAGTTAGGGCTTGCTGGCTTAATGTGTCTGGGTTGACGTCGTCTTGAAGCAGTTCTGGTACTAACGCTTCATTAGCCAATAAATTAGGTAAGGCGAAAAAAGGCGCTTTATACAAACGCTGCATAATTTTATAGGTTATTGGCGACAATTTATACGCCACTACCATGGGGCGTTTACACAGCATAGCTTCTAATGTAGCCGTGCCAGATGCGAGCAATATGACATCACTGGCAATCATGGCATCGCGAGACGTCCCCTCAGTAACGTGAATAGGCAGCCTTTCAGTTACGTTTTTAGCCTCTTTCAACATGCTATTAATTTGTTCTAGACGATGCATATTGGCAGCGGGGATCACAAATTCAATATCCGGTCTCTGCGCGGCAATTTTTTCCATCGTCTTAATAAAAATAGGCAGAAGCGTATCAACTTCACCACGGCGAGAACCTGGTAGTACCGCCAAAACCGCTTTATCGATAGGTAGATTGAGCATTTTGCGAGACGCTTGTTGGTCAGGTGTTAACGCTATGCTATCTGCCATAGTGTGACCAACAAAGGTATAAGGTACATCGTACTTATCATAAACTTGCTGCTCGAAAGGAAACAAACCCAGCACTCGCCCTGCCGCCTTGGCAATTTTATGTACCCGCTTTTCACGCCACGCCCAAATAGTTGGGCTAACGTAATGAATGGTTTTAATACCCTTCGCTTTAAGTTCTTTTTCTACCCGAAGGTTAAAATCAGGAGCATCTATGCCAACAAAAATATCAGGCGGGTTATTAGAGAAATGGGCGAGCAGCGCTTTTTTGACTTTTAAAATAGCGGGTAAATGGGACAGTACTTCCACTAAGCCCATTACAGATAAGGTTTCCATATCAAATAAGCTATGAAAACCTTGAGCCTGCATATTAGGCCCGCCTATCCCCTCAATAATTGCATCAGGGTATAAGCGTTTTAATTCGCCAACCATACCAGCGGCGAGTACATCGCCTGATGGCTCGCCTGCCACCATGGCGATACGCAAAGGTTTACTCATGATAGCGGGCTCATGTTATCTAATGATACCGCGCTCTGCGTTCTTTAAAAACGCAGTCATAAGTGCAACACCGCTAGAACCTGCTTCTTGCGAAGAAAGAACCTCTACCGCTTCGGCCACCGTGTTACCTTCACGGTAAATAACTTTATAGGCACGTTTAATCGCCATTATTTCATCTTTATCGAAACCGCGACGACGTAAACCTTCAGAGTTGATGCCCTGAGGAATATTTTTTGTACCGCTGACCATCACAAAAGGAGGTGTATCGCGAAGAATAATACCGCCAGCGCCTAAGAACGCATGTGCACCCACTTTACAAAATTGGTGAATACCAACCGCACCGCCCACAATAACGAAATCATCAATATGAACATGCCCGGCAACGGCAACGTTATTGGCTAAAATAATATCATTACCTAACACACAATCATGGGCAATGTGTGAATTAACCATAAACAAGCATCGTGAACCAATAATAGTTTCGCTGTTATCTTGAATGGTGCCACGATGCACAGTCACGCCTTCACGGAACTCGTTGTCATCACCAATAATTAAATTTGTGGGTTCACCAGCATATTTTTTGTCTTGGCAATCTTCACCAATAGATGAAAATTGATAGAAAGTATTATTCTTGCCAATGCGGGTGGTGCCGCGAACGACCACATGGGACTTCAATACACAGCCATCGCCAATCGTCACATCATCATCAATCACGCAAAATGGACCAATAGTGACGTTTTCGCCAATAGATGCTTTATCTGAAATTACCGCAGTAGGATGGATCACGTTAGGTCATCTCTCTCATTGCACACATAAACTCTGCAACACATACATTTTCGCCATCAACAGTTGCAACGCCTTTAAACTTCCAGATGCCCCGTCTTTCTTTTACCAAGGCAACATCAAACTCTAGTTTGTCTCCAGGTACAACAGGACGCTTAAATCGAGCGTTGTCAATTCCTGCATATAAATACAATTTATCATTTTGGCCCATGGTCTTAAAACCAAGAACGCCCGCGGCTTGTGCCATGGCTTCTAGAATCAGCACGCCTGGAAATATAGGGCGGCCTGGGAAGTGCCCGGTAAAGCAAGGCTCGTTAAAAGTGATATTTTTATACGCTTTAATTGATTCACCCAGAACGTAGTCTGTTACTCGATCAACCAACAGGAACGGGTATCTGTGAGGAAGTAACGACAGAATTTCCTGGATTTCTATGGTATTGAGTGAAGTGGTCAAAAACTATCTCCTATAGTGCAAGCATGACCTAAAAACTGTTTCATGGTCACAAACTCGCCGTAAATTACTAAAACGGCGGCAACCATACGCTGTTAGGCGCAAAAAACAAATCAGACCAACCCCTTTCGGGCGTTGGTCTGATGAAATTAGCGACAAACTGTAAGCATTTCTGCCTTAGTTTACTTTGCTAACCTGTTCTAATACTTGCTCTGACATGTCGTATTGTTCTTTTACGAAAGGCGTTGCCGTTGCGTTAAGTACAATGTCATAACCTTGTTTAGCGGCAACTGAATCAATTGCTTGCTTGATAAGGCTGAATAATTTGTTTTGTTCTTCGTTGCTACGACGCTGAATGTTTTGCTTAAGCGGTTGTGCTTTTTCTGCTAACTCTTCACGTACAGCCAACATTTTTTGCTCAAGCTCTTTCTTTTCTTGAGCGCTCATTGTTGCTGCGTCGCGTTGAAGACGTTCTGCGAAGAACTGACCATCACGTTGAAGTTGATTAACTTCTTCGATGCGGTCTTTAAACTCCACCTGAATGGCGTTTTGGATTTCAGCAGCCTGAGGCATAGCTTGAAAAATGCCCTGAACATCAACAACAGCAATTTTTTGCTCTGCCATTACTGAAGTACTAACTAGTGCGCTACCAAGCATTGCACCTGCAACAATATGTTTAACCAACTGTTTCAAAAGGAACTCCTTTTATCCATCTTTTTATCTGGGTGCCAATGGCCCCGTTTAATATTTTAGAATGTCTGACCGATATTAAAGGTGAAGAATTTAGCATCATCACCCTCACGTTCTTGAATAGCTCTTGAGAAGCTAAATACCATCGGTCCCATTGGTGAAATCCATTGTACCGAAATACCAGCAGAACTACGATACAGTGACCAATCAGAATAGTCTACCAATGAACCATACTGAGTACTAGATTGACTAAAGTCTTTATATTGGTCGTAATCGAACTCAGTATCCCACACGTTGCCCACATCCACAAATAGACTGGTTCGTACCGAGTTATCCATATCTGCTTCCACAAAAGGTGTGGGAACAATTAACTCAAGACCACCTAGTGCCATGGCGTTACCACCAAGGCTGCGGCTTGATAATGTAATTACATCATCAATAGGGTCGGTTGGGTACACTTCGCCATCAGGGCCTGTTAAAGAGCCACTTGGCGAGCGAATGATACCACGCGGACCTACGGTGTTGTTTTCAAATCCACGAAGTGAATCCGAACCACCTGCGGTGAAGTTTTCGGTAAATGGCAATATTTGCTCGTTACCGTCTACATCGCCATAGCCGTTACCGTAACCCATTCTAATTCTTGCAAGTACTGACCAACGCTGATTTCTAGACAGTGGGAAATACCACTTCCCATCAAACAAGGTTTTGAAGTAGTTTACATCTGAATTAGGTGTAGTGATACTAAATGAGGCACGCTGTGACGAGCCAGCCGTAGGGAATAAACCACGGTTTAATGTACTACGACTCCAACTTACGCTGGCAAGATAGCTATGGTATTTAATGGGCGCATCAGGATCATCTCCGTCAAGGAACTGATTATAAAACTGTTCCGTTTGCTCATAATAACCACGGTTATAAAGCTCTACGTTGCTGTACGTTAGCCCGAAGTTGATTCGGTTAAATTCATTTATCGGATAACCGACATTTGCACCTACAGACCACTGCTTAGAGTTGTACTGGATAACGTTAAAGTCTGAGCCATCAAATTCACTATACCCTAATGAACCCCCTAAGCTTATGCCATCAATAGTAAAATACGGGTCGTTATACGTGATTTGTGCTGAACGTTGATAAGAAACCGTACTTAAGTTCAAGCCTACACGCTTACCTGTACCCAAGAAGTTATCTTGCTGTATACCCGCTTGAAGGCTTAACTTGGTTTGGTCACCGTAACCGATACCTGCGTTAAATGAGCCAGAAGGTTGCTCTTTAACGTTGAAGTTAACGTCTACTTGATCGTCTTGGCCTGGAATTCGAATGGTTTCAAACTCAACCTCTTCCATATACGTCAAACGAGATAATTGGTTCTTGGATGACTCAAGTAAGTTATTTGATAACCATGTACCTTCCATTTGGCTTACGTTCTGACGTAACACGTTATCAGCAGTAACCACGTTACCGTTGAATTTAATACGTTTAACGTAGATACGTTTACCAGGGTCAACAGACAGTGTCAGCTTAACCGTTTTATCTTCATCGTTGATGTTTGGTACTGTGGTCACTGTTGGATAAGCGTAACCAAATCGACCAAGGTACTTACTAATAAACTCTTCTGTATAAGTCACTTCAGCTTGGTTATAAAGCTCACCTGGCGTAAGTGGCAATACACGCTGAATATATTCTTCATGTCCAAGCACATCACCCACTAGTTCCACTTCTGAAATAGTGTATTGCTCGCCTTCACTTACGTTCATTGCAACGTAAATGCCCGACTTTTCAGGAGTCATAGATACTTGTGTAGAATCAACATTAAAGCGGAGGTAACCACGATCTAAATAGTGGTTACGTAGTGATTCCATATCACCTTGCAACGTTTGTTGCTGATAGCGAGTTTCTGACAAGAAATCCCACCATGGTGTATCGAACTGTAGCTCGAACTGATCCATCAACTCTGCATCAGTAAAAATCTCGTTACCAACGATGTTGATTTGTTGAATTTTAGCCGCATCACCTTCTTCAAAAAGTAATTTCAAATCGACACGATTTCGAGGAAGCGGTGTAATAATCGCTGTTACGTCAGCGTTATATTTACCAATGCTGTAAAAGAAATCTTTCAAGCCATTTTCAATTGACGTTAGAACGGTTTTATCTAAAGGCTCGCCTAAGCGTACGCCATTGCCATCTAAGCTTTCTTGGAGCTGCTCATCTTTAATATCATCGTTGCCCTCAAAAATAATGTTACTTATTGTGGGCCGTTCGGCTACGCGTACTACCAATGTGTTGCCGTCACGCAGAATTTCGACGTTCTCGAAATGCGTTGATGAGTACAGAGAACGGATAAGCTGAGTTACCCGGAAGGTATTTAGCTCATCACCAACCTGAACTGGCAAATAGGTTAAGGCTGCACCTAGTGCTACCCGTTGTAGACCTTCTACTCGAATATCTTCTACAACGAATTCACTATTCTGCGCCGCAGCATTGGCAAAGCTAGCACTGGAAAAAATGGCTCCGGCTGCTACTAACTGTTTTAACTTCATCTATTTTTCTTTTCCTGGCCGCGTTTTATGTTAGCTGTTTTATGTTTCCTGACTTTCATCAGGCTATGCGAGCAATATCGTTCATAATAGCGATACCCATTATCATAAACAGAAGCACGCCACCGATTCTGTAACCCCACTCCTGTACCGCATCAGGTACAGGCTTGCCGGTAAGCCATTCCACGATGTAAAACATCAGGTGACCACCATCTAGCATGGGCAAGGGTAGTAAATTAATTATGCCTAAATTCACACTGATTAAGGCAAGAAAGCTCAAAAAGTAAGCCAAGCCGTAACCGGCACTGGTTCCTGCTCCTTGAGCGATGGATATAGGCCCACTTAAATTTTTCACCGAAACATCGCCGGTAACCAATTTGCCTATCATCTCAACACTGAGTGTCATTAAGCGCCACGTTTTATCTAGCGCTCTTCCAACGGCCTCTACTATGCCATATTGATGGGTAAACACATACCCTTCAGGCCAAGCTTCAAACGTTGGACTGACCCCTAAATACCCAGTTTGCCCTTCTGGTGTATCGCGGCGCGCTATCGTTGCACGCAGTTGCTGGGGTTGTCCATCCCTTTCAATCGACAATACAACCGAATCTCCAGGGCTTTCAACAATCACATCAACTAATGCCTGCCACGTGGTTAATTCATCACCATTTAAAGCGAGTAATTTATCACCTGGTTGCAAACCAGCCTTTTGTGCTGCACTGTCCTCTCCAACAAAACCCACTTCCAAAGTTGGATTAGGACGAAAAGGGGTTATTCCTAGACTGCTTAAAGGAGACTCGCTATCAGGGTCAAAGTTCCAACCCTCAAGTGTAAATGTTACTTCTTTTTCTGTTTTATCTTGGGTCAATACAGTAACTAGCGCTGATTCTTGACCAATATAAGACACCACTTCAAGGTTCACCGCCTCCCAGTCTGGAGTACTACGGGAGCCTACTTTAATGACTTCATCGCCTTTCTCAATACCTGCTTGAGCAGCAATACTTTCAGGCTCAATATTACCAATAACGGGTTTTACGGTTTGTAGGCCAATTAAAAACATCAACCACAATGCAAACACAGCAAAAATAAAATTCACGCCAGGCCCAGCAAAAATAATGGCCATGCGCTGCAATACTGGCTTATGGTTAAACGCTTTGTGTTCTAATTCTGGGGGTACATCGTCAATTCGCCCATCAAGCATGCGTACATAGCCACCAAGCGGGATCATAGCAATCACATACTCAGTGCCTGTTTTACTGGTTCTACGCCAAAGCGGCTTGCCAAAACCAATAGAAAAACGCTCTACTTGCACGCCGCAACGCCGCGCTATGTAGAAGTGTCCCCACTCATGTACCGCGACTAAAATACCTAACGCGACAATAAATGCACCTAAGCTCCATAAAAATCCTAACACGTGAACTTACCTCTAATGACTTGGTCTGCTGCCGCGCGGGCGGCAGTATCCTGTTCAAGGATTTGTTGGATAGATGAAACGGTTACTGGTTCCATTTTGTTTAGGGTTTCTTCATTGACTACTGCAATATCCGTAAACCCTATTTTCCCCTCTAGAAAAGAGGCAACCGCTATTTCATTTGCAGCATTTAAACGGGTGGTAGCTGCCTGCCCTTCTCTACATGCATCAATGGCGAGTTTTAAATTAGGATAGCGCGTGAAACACGGCGTTTCGAAACTAAAATTAGCCATATCGGAAAAATCTAATGGCTTAACACCAGCATCAATGCGAGATGGGTAGGCAAGACCATAAGCAATGGGGGTACGCATATCTGGGTTACCCAGCTGCGCTATAACCGAACCGTCTACATACTGCACCATCGAATGAATAAAACTTTGTGGGTGGACCACCACTTGAATGTCGTCTGGTGAAGCACCAAATAACCAACAGGCCTCGATAAACTCAAGCCCCTTGTTCATCATAGTGGCCGAATCTATCGTGATTTTACGCCCCATAGACCAATTAGGGTGGCTGCTCGCTTCATCAATCGTAATAGCATTAAAGGAACTCAATTCACGCTCTCTGAAAGGTCCCCCTGAGCCTGTTAGCAAAATCTTGCTAATACCCGCCTTCTCCAATTCGCCATACTCATAACCTTGAGGGAGACATTGAAAGATAGCGTTATGCTCACTGTCTATAGGTAAAATTTCAGCGCCGCTTTGTGTTGCAGCATCAATAAATAATGCACCAGACATCACTAGCGCTTCTTTATTTGCTAATAATACCTTTTTGCCCGCTTTTACCGCCGCTAATGTAGGCAGCAAACCTGCCGCCCCCACTATGGCAGCCATCACGGTATCGATTTCGGCTGCACAAGACACGTCTTCTAATGCTTTAGCGCCGCAAAGTATTTCAGCGGTAATGTTGTATTCTGCCGCCAGCCTGCAAGCCTCTTTGTACTTAGCTTCATCAGCCACTACTACGAATCGAGGACAACACTTTTGCGCTTGCTGCATGAGCAATTCAAGCTGGCCATTGCCGGTGATGGCAAAGGTGCGGTATTTTTCAGGGTGGCGATTAATAACATCGAGGGTATTGCAACCAATAGAGCCGGTTGCCCCTAAAACAGTAACGGTTTGCATCACGCCATCCATGTTACATAACAGAACGCAAAGACTGGAAATGCAGCGGTTAAGCTATCTATTCTGTCTAAAACCCCGCCGTGTCCAGGCAAGATTTTTCCACTATCTTTAATGCCAGCGCACCGTTTTAGCATGCTTTCGTTAAGATCACCTAATGCTGAAACCGCCACGGTAACGCCGCCGATAATGAGGTGCAACCAAATACGAGAAGGCTCAACTTGATAGTGCAATGCAGCAAAAGCGATAATGGCAAATGAAGCAGCAATGCCACCTAAAAGACCTTCTAAGCTTTTACCCGGAGAAACATTAGGACGCAGCTTGTGGCGACCAAATTTAACGCCAACAAAGAAAGCGCCTATATCTGCTGCCCACACAATACCTAACACGTAGAAGATAAGTGATGCGCCATAAAAGGGGTCGACATCGTGCAAGCTGGTACGAAGGGCAATCACCGCCACCCAAGTTGGAATTAAGGTCAGTAAGCCGAACACGGTACGTACACTGCGGCTTTCACGCCAAAACTTAGTGTATTTAGGATAGGCTATAACCATGAATAGAGACACTATCCACCACACTACCGCTACACCTAAAATACCGTGATATAAATCGTGAAGCTGGCCTTGATACCAAATAACGCTGGTATCGACAATAAAAGATAAGCTGATGCAGATAGCGAATGCTGCTGCCATAAAGAGTATTTTTTTAGGGCGCTCACATATGCCGGACATATTAGCCCATTCATAAGCCCCTATGGCAACCACACCGGAAATCGCAATTTCAAACCAGAAGATAGGCAGAAACAGTATGGAAAATAGCGCCAAAGGCGCGAGAATTAACGCTGTTATTATTCTTTGTTTTAGCATAATTGGCTCTCGGCTCCTGTGCTCAGGCCTGCCCTGATGCCTGCCTGCATAGAATTAGCTGCTGGCAGTATCAATTTGTTCACCGGTAAGACCGAATCGTCGTTGGCGAACATTAAAATCATCTACGGCTAATTGAAAAACATCTTCATTGAAGTCTGGCCATAGCACATCGGTAAAATATAATTCGGCGTACGCACACTGCCATAATAAAAAGTTGCTGATTCGGTGTTCACCACCTGTGCGTATAAGAAGATCGAGTTCAGGAAGGCTTGCCGTAGAGGTATGTTGATTAAAAACTGCCTCATCGATGTCTTGAAGCGACATTTCACCTTGCTTGACTTTTTCAGCCACTTCTCTAGCGGCATTAACAATGTCCCATCTGCCGCCGTAATTGGCTGCGATATTGAGGACAAGATCGTTATTACCAGAAGTCATTTCTTCCGCTTTGCGGATTTTTCCAACCAACTTGCTATCAAAAGCACTTAAATCGCCTATAACTTTTAAGCGAACGCCATTTTTATGGAGTCGTTTGGCTTCACTGTTTAATACTAAATTGAACAGTTCCATCAATACACTGACTTCTTCTTCAGGCCGCTTCCAGTTTTCACTTGAAAAAGCGAACAAGGTTAAAGAATCAATGCCAGTTTGACGAGCAAAGCGCACCACTGCTCGAACAGACTCAACACCTGCCTTGTGCCCGAAGGTACGAATTTTCCCTTTCTTTTGCGCCCAACGACCATTGCCATCCATAATGATGGCAACATGTTTAGGGCCAGCAACGGTTGCTGGCCCTACTGTATCAGTCGTTTTGGCTGCGTTTGACCGCTTCCCAATCATAATACTTGTTACACTTCCATCAGTTCTTTTTCTTTAACAGCAAGCATGCCGTCAACTTTCTTAATGAAGTCATTCGTTAAAGACTGAATATTTTCTTCCGCTGCGCGGCTTTCATCTTCGCTGATTTCTTTCTCTTTAAGTAATTCTTTTACGTCGCTGTTAGCATCTCGGCGGATGTTTCGAATTGAAACTCGACCGTTTTCTGCTTCATTGCGCACTACGCGAATAAGGTCTTTACGACGCTCTTCGGTAAGCGGAGGAAGTGGAATTCGAATAGAACCACCAGCGCTCATTGGGTTTAATCCCAAATCTGCCTGCATAATTGCTTTTTCAACAGCTTGAATAGCACTTTTATCAAAAACCGTCAGTGCTAATGTACGGCTGTCTTCCGCAATGACGTTAGCGACTTGCTTTAGCGGTGTATCTGTACCGTAGTAAGGTACCATAATGCCATCTAATAAGCTTGGATGAGCACGGCCTGTACGAATTTTGCTAAACTGGCCTTTAAGTGCACTGATGCTTTTATCCATACGCTCTTGCGCATCTAATTCAATTTCATCAATCACGTTATATTTCCTATTTTCTTAATTAACTATTGTCAGCGTGACAAATTAGGGTGCCAACTTGCTCACCCATAACAACACGTTTCAAACAACCTGCTTCGTTCATGTTAAATACACGAATAGGAAGGCTGTGATCTCTAGCAAGTGTGAACGCTGACAGGTCCATCACTTTTAATTCTTTCTCAAGGACTTCTTGATAAGAAAGTTGATCGTACAAAGTAGCATCTGGATTCTTAACCGGATCATCGCTATAAACGCCATCAACTTTTGTGGCTTTTAGCACGGCATCGGCTTCAATTTCAATTCCGCGAAGACAGGCGGCTGAATCGGTCGTGAAGAAAGGATTGCCAGTGCCCGCAGAAAAGATAACCACGCGGCCAGATTTTAATAAGCTAATCGCTTCTGCCCAATTGTAAGCATCGCACACGCCGTTCAAAGGAATAGCTGACATCATACGCGCATTAACAAAGGCACGATGCAGTGCATCACGCATGGCTAAGCCGTTCATTACGGTAGCAAGCATACCCATGTGGTCGCCTACAACGCGGTTCATGCCTGCTTTTGCAAGCCCTTCGCCGCGGAACAAGTTTCCGCCACCAATAACCAAGCCTACTTGAACACCTAGTTCAACAAGTTCTTTGATTTCTTGGGCCATACGGTCAAGTACTTTAGGATCGATGCCAAAGCCTTCTTCACCCATAAGGGCTTCGCCACTTAGCTTTAACAGAATGCGTCGATATGCTGATTTCGGTGTGATACTCATTATTCGATATGTCCTCGTAAACCCATTTTGTCTTATGCTTTTCTATTATTTACACACTGCTTTTGCAGGTAAAAAGAATAGGACAAAATGCTTTCGTAAGCGTTTAAAGATTTTACCGTTTTGCACTCTACCTTACCTTAGCAAAACCGTAACCCGCGGGTAGTAGCTATAAAAAAGCACCTCCGAAGAGGTGCCTTGTAGTTTATCTGACATTAACACAATGCAAAAGATAAACGCCCAATTATTTCTTGGCCGCTTCCATTTGTGCTGCAACTTCTGCTGCAAAGTCTTCGGTTTTCTTCTCGATACCTTCACCAACTTCGAAACGTACGAAGTTAACAACATCAGCAGAGTTGTTTTTAAGCAACTCAGCAACGCTGATTGAAGGATCTTTAACGAAAGGCTGACCAGTTAAGCTTACTTCACCAGTAAACTTCTTCATGCGGCCTGCAACCATCTTCTCTGCGATATCAGCTGGCTTACCAGACTGCATTGCAATACCGATTTGGATTTCTTTCTCTTTCTCAACAACTTCAGCTGGAACATTTTCAGGCTTAACGAACTGAGGGCTAGCCGCTGCAACGTGCATTGCAATGTCTTTAGCCAACTCTTCGCTGCCACCAGTAAGAATTGAGATTACGCCGATACGACCGCCGTGCACGTATGCACCTAGTGTATCGCCTTCAACGTTAATAACGCGACGAGGAGAGATGTTTTCACCGATTTTCGCCACTAATGTGTCACGAACGTCGCTTACTTTAGCACCGTTAAGTTCAGACGCATTCAACGTGTCGATATCGTTGATGTTGTTCGCTGCTGCTATTTCTAGCAACTCGTTACCAAACTTAAGGAAACCTTCGTCACGTGCTACGAAATCTGTTTCACAGTTAATTTCAAGCATAGTCGCGCGACCGTCTTGAACTTTAGTAAGGATTACACCTTCAGCTGCGATACGGCCTGCTTTTTTAGCTGCTTTCGCTTGGCCTGATTTACGCATGTTTTCAATGGCTAGCTCAATGTCACCATCCGTTTCAACCAGGGCTTTCTTACAATCCAGCATACCTGCGCCTGTACGCTCGCGCAGTTCTTTAACTAGTGCTGCAGTCACTGCCATTTTTCAATTCCTCAGCAATAAATATAAATTCGGTTAGGTAAAAGGGGCGTTATCGCCCCTCTCAATACGTTTCGTATTGTTGCACTATCATATGCTTTTGATATGACAGTAAAGCGAACAGAATTACTCTGCTGCTTCTACGAAGTCGTCTTGCTCAGCTTGTGCTTCAAGGTTGCTTTCGCGACCAGAAATCACAGCGTTAGCAGCGGCATCCAAGTAAAGTTGAACTGCGCGGATTGCATCGTCGTTACCAGGAATGATGTAATCAACACCATCTGGGTTAGAGTTAGTATCCACAACACCAACAACTGGAATACCCAGGTTACGTGCTTCTGTGATAGCAATGTGCTCGTGGTCTGCATCGACAACAAAGATAGCGTCTGGCAAGCCGCCCATATCTTTGATACCGCCAAGGCTGTTTTCAAGCTTTTCCATTTCACGCTGAAGCATTAGGGCTTCTTTTTTGGTCAGCTTTTCGAAAGTACCGTCTTGGCTTTTCTGCTCAAGTTCTTTCAAACGCTTGATTGATTGACGAACTGTTTTCCAGTTAGTCAACATACCACCTAACCAACGCTTGTTAACGTAAAACTGGTCACATTTAACAGCTGCATCTTTTACCGCATCGCCAGCAGCGCGCTTAGTACCTACGAAAAGGATTTTCCCTTTCTTAGATGCTACGCTTGATAGGTAGTTAAGAGCGTTGTTGAAAAGTGGAACTGTTTTTTCAAGGTTGATGATATGAACTTTGTTACGTGCGCCAAAGATGTATGGTTTCATCTTAGGGTTCCAGTAACGAGTTTGGTGACCGAAATGCACACCGGCTTTCAGCATGTCACGCATTGAAACATTTGCCATTTTAATTTCCTCTCGGGGTTAGGCCTCCATATACCCATTGTATCGATCCCACCTAAGTAAATAAGTAGAACACCCCGATACGCAGTGTTGGTATATGTGTGTTTTAATTAAATTTAATTTACCCTTTTGACCAAACGCTTTTAAGGGCATTCCGTCAGGGCGCGCGCTTTATACCATATTACGCATACCCACTCAAGTTTTACTGCCAGTTTTGCCATTACTTGCATTCTTTAAGACTGCCCCTATACACATTCAATCCTAATGGCTAAAATATACCTATATAGATATATTCTGTGCGTTAACCTCTGCCCTATTTTACAAGCGGTAGCGTAACGGCCTAAATAAACGAATAGAGAGACGCTGTGTCAGCAATTATTAAGACCTCTGAAGAAATCGAAAAAATGCGCGTGGCTGGAAAACTAGCAGCCGATGTACTCACTATGATTGGACCCTATGTAAAAAAGGGTGTAACGACAGATGAGTTAAATACAATTTGTCATGATTACATTGTTAATGAGCAGCAAGCTATTCCTGCGCCATTAAACTATGGTCACCCGCCTTTCCCTAAATCAATTTGTACGTCTGTAAACCATTGCATCTGCCATGGCATCCCCTCGGACAAAAAATTGAAAGATGGTGACGTTATTAATATCGATGTCACTGTTATTAAAGATGGTTACCACGGTGATACTTCTAAGATGTTTACCGTTGGAAAGCCAACGATTATGGCAGAGCGTTTAAGCCGAGTTACACAAGAATGCTTATATAAAGCGATTAAAGAAGTAAAACCGGGTATGACATTGGGCGATATTGGTCATATCTGCCAAACCCACGCAGAAGCGCATAACTATTCAATCGTGCGCGAGTACTGTGGTCATGGTATTGGCGCGAGTTTCCACGAAGAGCCACAAATCGTGCATTACGGTAAGCCTGGCACTGGCGATGTGCTTGAGGCGGGCATGTGCTTCACCATTGAACCTATGGTGAATGCAGGTAAGCGTTACTCAAAAATTCTTCCTGACCAGTGGACGGTAGTAACCAAAGACAGAAGTTTAAGTGCACAATGGGAGCATACCTTACTGGTTACCGAAGACGGTGTGGAAGTATTAACATTGCGTGACGAAGAAGACCTTCCGCGAGTGATTTCACACAGTTAACGTTTTGCACACTGACAAATAATGGTCAGTTTCGATAAGCACTCTTTATTTAGTGTTTGAATCGCCTATATAAACATATAGCAGCTTAACTTTTTTGGTTGCTATATGTTTTTATACTTCTACTACGCCTTCATGCTTTTTTCCTTTCTTTCGTTGTTGGTTACGAATGTACATCACAGGTTTTTAGCAGGAACGACAGCACACTAGTTACCACGCTATTCCTCTGAGCTATCGCATTGACTGTTACTTTCAGTCCTATTGCTATCAGTCCTATTGCTATCAGCCCTATTGCTATCAGTCCTATTGCCCGCCTTGAAAATAGCGCTGTCATATTTCATCTTATGCTTGCAGCATACCTATAACATTTTCGTATATTTATTCACAATATTGCCTTGGGTATGCAACTAATCGGCACTGCGATTTCGTTTCATTTCATGGTAAGGTTCAGTGTGTTCAAAAAGCTGTACGCATAGAAGGTGTAATTTGACGCTGCAATCCCTAATAAAAAATATTGATCAAATAACGTCGGTTGACGACTTAGTTGCCATCAAGTCGTGTGTAGAAGATAGCTATGCATGGATAAAAGCGTCATTCGATAGCATTCCTGTTAACCAACTTGTGACTGGGCGTGCACAATTCGTTGATGCCCTTTTGTGCCATTTGTGGCACCTCTACGGTTTAGACAATGAAAGTGAATTAGCATTATGTGCCGTAGGTGGCTATGGACGCGGGCACCTTCAACCTTATTCCGACATTGATTTGCTGATAGTGAGCAAACGAACCCTTAAGCCCGACACCCAAGAAAAAGTCAGTCGTTTTATTACTCTGCTTTGGGATATTAAGCTTGATGTGGGTCAGTCAGTACGTACCATCAAAGAAACCGTCAGCCTTGCCAAAGACGACATTTCCATTGCCACTAACCTCGTAGAAAGTCGATTGCTTTGCGGCAGCGAATCTATTTTTGAAAAGCTGTGGGATGAAGTAAACGGGCGAAATTCTTGGTCGAGTAAAGCGTTTTTCTCGGCCAAGTACGATGAACAAAAGCGACGTCACGCTAAATTTAACGGTACAGCGTACAACCTAGAGCCTAACATCAAAGAAAACCCAGGCTGTTTAAGGGATATCCAGTCTATTGGTTGGGTGGCAAAAAAACACTTTAAAGAATATGACGGCTGGAACCTAGTGGGGCACGGCTACTTTACCGAGCAAGAACACAGCGAATTAATCACCTGTAGAATGCATTTGTGGAAAATGCGTTGTGCCTTACATTTGGTTGCAGGGCGAAGTGAAAACCGCCTTCTTTTTGATTACCAACCTGATGTTGCCGCCATGCTGGGGTATGGAGAAGAAGGAAAAAGTTCAGTTGAAAAGATGATGCGTGACTTCTTCCGCACCGTTGCCCGAGTTTCTGAATTGAACCAAATGCTTTTGCAACGGTTCAAGTATGACATGCTTAATCAGAGTGTTCAGCGTACCGCGATTATTAACGAAGATTTCGAATTACTCGATAATATGATTTCGCCTCGCCATGAGAATGCTTTTTCTTCGCCAGAAGCCATTTTAGACTTTTTAAATGTGGTCACTAATACCCCTGAAGTTCAAGGTTTAAGCACCACTTGTATTCGCCAAATAAGAAACGCACATCGTACATTTGAGAATGCTTACTTTGTTGAGCGCCCCGCTTGCCGTGAAAAGCTCATGGTCTTGCTAAAACAACCCGACTTTTTTAATTTTGGTTGGGACATTATGCATCAGTACGGCATTTTACAAGCTTACTTACCTGAGTGGGATGCCATTGTAGGGATGATGCAATTTGATTTGTTTCACGCCTACACAGTGGATGAACATACGCACCGCTTAGTGAAGCACGTGAATTATTTTTTCTCGAAAGAGAACAAAGATTTTCCACGCTGTGGCCGTATCTGTCGCAATCTAGACAAGCCAGAAGTATTGTATATTGCTGCTATATTTCACGATATCGCTAAAGGTCGTAACGGCGACCACTCAACGCTAGGCGCCATTGATGTTGCTAAGTTCTGTGAACAGCATGATGTACCGGCGAACGACGCGGCCATGATAAGCTGGCTAGTGGAAAACCACCTGCTAATGTCGGTAGTGGCGCAGCGCAGAGACATTTACGATCCAGACGTTATCAGTGAATTTGCTGGCGCGGTAAGAAGCCACAACCACTTAAATTTACTTTATACCCTTACCCTTGCAGACATTCGGGCAACCAACGATAATTTGTGGAATGATTGGAAAGCATCTCTGCTTAGAGAACTTTATTTAATGACGCAAAAAGCATTAGATAACGGGTTACAGTGCCAAGTAACATTAAGTGAGCGAGTGACTACTCACAAATATCAAGCGCAACAAATTCTGCACGAACGCAGGGTTAGCTCTGAATCCATTGATGGATTATGGGCGCGGTTAGATGATGACTATTTTGTACGATTCAAGCCCACCCAAATTGCATGGCATACCGAAGAAATCGTTAAGGCTCAGGATGATTGGCTAACACCAGATAGCGACCAGCTTCTCGTTAAAGCCAATGACAACAGTGCAAAAGGCGGCACGGAAATTTTTCTTTTCGGTAAAGATAGAAAAGCCTTATTTGCACAAGTAGCTTCCGTTTTAGACAGTCGTAATTGCTCTATTCACGATGCCCATGTTACCGTAACCCGCGATGGCTATGTGTTTGACAGTATGTTGGTGCTTGAAAATGATGGTTCCAGGCTAACATCTGAGTCCCGAATTCAATCGCTAGAAAAAGCGATTAGCACCCAGCTTGAAAAACCAGGCCGTTCACACGAAAATAAGCGTAAACTACCTCGACAAATGAAACAGCTAGACGTGCCTACTAAAGTACGCTTTTTCGGTGTGAGCGATGAAGCGACACTCGTTGAGTTAGAAGCACTAGACGCGCCCGGCATTTTAGCTAAAATTGGCCATGCTTTTGTTGATACTAATGTCACCTTGAAGCTGGCAAAAATTGCTACTATCGGCGAGCGCGCAGAAGATATATTTATTGTCAGTAATGATGCTGGCAAAGCATTAACCCAAGAACAACAAGTGAGCTTGAAAAAGCGTATCTTGTTTAAACTCGATCAACTTGAAGATATCACGATACCATGAATGAATTGAAAGCCATTATTGAAGACGCCTTCGAAAACCGCGACAACATTAGCCCATCTTCTGCACCAGCAGAAGTGAAACAAGCCGTTGCCGATGCTATTGCTTTGCTTAATAGCGGTAAAGCGCGTGTAGCTGAAAAAATCGCGGGCGAATGGGTTGTTCATCAGTGGTTAAAGAAAGCCGTTTTGCTTTTCTTCCGCCTCCACAACAACGACGTTATTGAAGGCGCTGAAAGCCGTTACTACGACAAAGTGCCTTTGAAATACAGCAACTATACTGCTGAACAATTTGCTAATGATGGCGCGCGTATTGTGCCTCCTGCTGCAGTCCGCACGGGTACCTTCGTTGGTAAAAATGCGGTTGTTATGCCTTCGTACGTAAACATTGGTGCATTTGTTGATGAAGGCACCATGGTAGATACATGGGCAACGGTTGGTTCTTGTGCACAAATCGGTAAGAACGTTCACTTATCTGGCGGCGTAGGCATTGGTGGTGTTTTAGAGCCACTTCAAGCGAACCCTACTATCATTGAAGATAACTGCTTTATTGGCGCACGTTCTGAAATTGTTGAAGGTGTTATTGTTGAAGAAGGCGCAGTTATTTCAATGGGCGTTTACATTAGCCAAAGCACCCGTATTTACGACCGTGAAACCGGCGAAGTACATTATGGCCGCGTACCTGCGGGCTCTGTAGTAGTTTCAGGTAACATGCCAAGCCCAGACGGAAAGTACAGCCTATATGCTGCCATTATCGTGAAGAAAGTAGATGCTAAAACCCGTGCAAAAGTAGGTATTAATGCCCTACTACGTGGTGTTGAATAAGTCTGTATTCACGTATTAAACGTTTTGCATTAAAAAAGGGCGCCTAGCGCCCTTTTCTATTTTTTGAGATAATTGTCGAACCCCGTTACACGCCTAACTGAGCTTTAATACCGTTAACCCACTCAATAACCATGGTTTCAGGTTCAAGGGTCTCAAGGGCATCCACTTCTAGCATGTCGGCTACTGCTTTACCTTGCAGCTCTAATAACAATTCATTGAATTGACGACCGGCTCCACAAAAACTTTCCCCGTAACTACTATCACCTAACGCAGCAACAGCAAAAGGCTTGTCGTTTAGCAATGGAAACTCGTCTTTCAAATCAGAGAAGACAAATTCTAAGTTTGGTGGAACATCGCCTTGGCCAGTCGTAGAAGTAATCAATAAGATAGCGTCGGCATCGGTAAAGTCGCTTACTGAAGGATCGCTCTCAAGCTCGCAATCTACACCTTGCTCTGCAAGATTTTCTTCAACTTGCTCTGCTACATGTTGCGCATTGCCATACACGGTACCTGCAAAAATTTTTAATGTCGCCATTACTTCCTCATTATCTTTTCAAATCGTGTGGGTTTCCCGTTTAAGCATCACACTTTCTAGCCCAAACCTTAAACCTGATATTCTTGCCACGCATCTAACACTCGTTGCATTTCTGAATGCATTCTAACAAACACCGATAGCCACTTTCCGGTTATCGGGTGATAAAAACCCATCTGCGTACAACTTAAGGCCAAATTCTGAAAACTAAAGTGTGTTTGCAAAAATTTGTTCTGTTTTCCGTCTCCGTGGGTGGTATCTCCCAAAATAGGGTGCCTAATATGTACCATATGACGACGCAATTGATGTTTGCGTCCTGTCGAGGGCAAAAGTTTTACTAATGAATAGCGGGCGGTTTCATATTTACCTACGGCGAAAGGTAATTCATAGTTCGCTAAACTTTCGTATACCGTTGTGGCTTGCTGAGGTGCCTGCTGCGGGCGCTTATGTTTATCGGCAATTTTATCGTAACGATATTTGAGCGCATAATCGATGAGCCCTGAATGTTTAACATAACCACGAACAATAGCGTGATACTGCTTTTGCACCTGCTTATTCATCAACTGCTGGCCAAGCAGCGCCGCTGTTTTACTGTCAAAACTAAACAATAGTACACCGGATGTGGGCCTATCTAGTCGGTGAGCGGGAAATACGTGCTTGTTGAGCTGATCCCTTAATGTCTGCACGGCGAAGCGAGTTTCATGCCTGTCGATAGGACTTCTGTGCACTAATAAACCCGGCGGTTTATCAATGGCCACGATATGCTCATCTTGATATAAAATATTAAGCGGCGGGTATGGCTGCACACTATTGCTGCCAGCCTTTTCACTTGGGGTTTCACATTGGGTAAATGGAAATTCTTCAGGCATAAATTACTTCTTATTGCGTTCGGTAAGTTTATCAAGTGCAAGCAACTGAACTAGGATAGATTCGGGACAGTCTGGTGCATACATATGCGCTGCAGGGGAAATTGCCATCTTCCCTGGTAGCTGACCCATCGCTATTAAGTAATGACATTTAGGCACAAAAACATACGCCAGCCATTCGAAAAAAGACAGGGTATCAATAGCAAAAGGGGCAGTACTGGCTAATTGCGCCTTGCTAGGTGATTTGTTCGGCCACGTTTTAGTTTGGCGCATCGCTGTTTCTAGCGTATTTAAATGATACTCGAATTCTTCTATTAACTTCATCGTCATTACATGGTTTAAGGTTTGCCGTATAGATCTGGACGGCAGTATACCAGAGGCAGCACTCATTCCGCTCGCACCTTTAAAAGAACAATGCCTTTGCCTGTCGGCAACTAAAATATGCTAAACTTTGCGCCCTAAAATCAGTTTTATGAAGTGAGAACGCCTGAAATGAACGCAAACAGTATTAACTCTATCAGCGAATTTTTATTGCATGCAGGTACAGAATATATTGTTTTTGATATGGGTCGAAGACTTACCGCTTTAGACAATCAGGCGTTTTTGGATATTGAGAATGGCTCAACTGTTGCGCCCTTCCCTCGCCAGCAACATGCGTGGTTCGGCATTGTTTTTTGGAATAAAAATAGCTCAAATCAGCACTATATTTGGTTTATCAAACTCCCTCTAGACGAGCAGGGATTAGTGGTAGCGGCTTCAAGAAACCATTTTCTGCAAATTATTGTCGATGCACTAGGCCAATCAATTTCTGATGATTCTGAAGCGGCTAACACATTGCCAGATAATCCTTATTCATTTGTGCCCGCGCAGTCATTACTTGCGCAATTTAATGCACTGGTTCGCGCGAAGCTGAATCAGCCGATTAGCGTCAGCGCACAGTATGTTATCGCCTACGTGAAAGCGCCGCAGGTGGCTGACTGGCAAACCATTCCCTTACAGGCAATTGCGGATGTGGTCATTAGATTAGACTCAATGGAAAACGCTCAAGAAGTGCAAGACAGTGTGCTGCGTAACTTTTCACTTTTTGCCGAACCATTTCAACGGGCTTTTATGGAAATGGCCGAAGTTGCGAACGTATCTGAGCGGCTTAACCAATGCATGCTTTCAGTGTTAGACGGTGATGAAATAAGTTTAGCCGCGCTACGGGGTTTGTCTTGTGAGACCAAAAACGACACTATATATACGCAATTAGTGTCTCACTTTGAAGCTAAGAAATTGAACCGATTAGATATATTAAGTGTTATTGCTGCCCGCCATTTTCAGCAAATGGACGAGAAATTACTGCTGCTATTTTTTGAAGCGGTTGCCGAGGTCGATAACCAAGAAAACTATAATGGCGACGTATTCCGCGGCTTCTTCTCTGATCTTGTTCAAGTACCCCAGTTACGTGAATTAGTACTAGGCATACTAAGAACCCCAGAACGCAGTGACTTACTGGCCAGCGCAATTGGCACGCTGTTTTCACAAACTAAGGGGTAATGAATGACACTTCTTGAATTAACCTTATGGTTGGGCTTAGGCTTTGTCGCCTTTCAGTTTTGGCGCATACGAAGTATTTCCGAATTTACTGATAGTTACCTGCGCCAGTACTGTAAAAACAATCAACTGCAACTGCTCAGTATTGCCAGAGCCAAAACCCGCATTACCTTCAACTACAGCAAGCCTGATTGGCATAATATCTTTGTGTTTGAATTTTCCGGTAATGGTGAAGACAGATACAGCGGAGAAGTGGAGTTAGTAGGCAAACATATTATAAGAACTACCTTACCACCTCACAGAGTTAATTAAGTTCTTCGGATTCGTTAGCCCGCTATAGTATTAGGTATGAACGAGATGACTATGCCGAGCGGAATGGGCGTCTTTAAACGTGAGCGTTTTAGTGGCAACGCCAAAAATTACGCAAAAAAAAGGGGTAGCCTCTCTGCTACCCCTTTTCCTGGAATTTTGAGTTTCCCTCTCTGCGTTCCTTTGCGACTAAAATCTTCCCGATTAAAATCCATATACGCCCCTTTCCATCTTCTCTCGCGTGTTCCCGTGCGAGTTACCCATCCTTGCGTAAATCCCTTTCCATTTATCCTAAGCATCCCACCTATCCTGCACGTGGGGGCCTCATCCTAAGGCTGTTCCTTGCCAGCAAAAGCTAGTGTTCCTATCCTTTCATCCTTTCTACATTACACATCCTGTGCAACTAGCTCAATCCTTAAGCGGTCCGTTCGTTCCTGAGCTGCCTTGCTCTTGCGCATCCTGCGCAAACTATCCTTGCTTAAGCCTTCCAAGCTTTCCTTTACGATATATCCTATATCTTTCCTTTTTATGACGATCCTTCGCCAAATCCTTTCTACTTCCTGTTGCGATTCCTTATCGCTTGCGCTTTCCTTGCTTGTCTCTTTGGCAATTCCATTTCAGCACGTCCGGTGCGCTTATCATCCCTGTGATGCTTCCTGCTATTCCATCTCCCCTCACTCCTGTTAAGGGATTCTCTTCCTTAAGTTGTCCAAGGTTGTCCTTAAAATCATCCTGACTCATCGTGTTTCCCTGTGACGCCATTAATAATATCCCTACCAAGAATTCCCGCTAGGCAGAATTACAATAAATTAAGGAGAAAATAAGGAGTTAATATGATCTGAAAATGAAAAACCTATAAAAATCAACAACGTTAGACTTTAGTCTAGATATAAACCACGAAAAAAAACCCACATTTCCTACACTTTTGTAGGAAATGTCGTACAAAGCTTGTCGTCATTATGACCAATTGCGAATTTTGCCGGTCATTACAGTCGCCATTAAGACGAGTATTTTCTGTACTGAGATTGATTGATGAGTATGAACCCACTAAAATACTGTACAAATAAACAGTATTTTTGAAGTGTATGCTTAAATTTATTCCTATCACTGCACAAGCGGGCATCGTAGGCTTCGAGTCGCCTGCTGCAGAATATACCGAACTAGGCTTGAGTCTAGATTCTCTGCTTATTGATAAACCTGCTGCTACCTTCATTGGCTACGCACAAGGCAAGTCGATGATGGACGATGGCATTCATGACGGCGACCTGCTGATTGTCTCAAGAGCTGAAGATATTTCTGACATGTGCATTATTGTGGCGACCTTAAACGGTGAGTTCGTCTGTAAGCGTGTAGACAAACGCCACGGCTGCTTGCGTTCTTCATCACCCTTGTACAAACCTTACTTTTTAAAAGAAGGCGATGAATTTTCAATAGAAGGGGTGGTAACGCGCTCCATTAGGCTTCACAAAAAACTCTCCCGTCGACTAGGAGGTGAGTAGTGTTTGCGCTAGTAGATGTCACTTCTATGTATGCATCGGTCGAGAAAATCTACAACCCTAATCTGCGAAACAAACCCGTTATGGTGTTGAGCAATAACGATGGCTGCGTGGTCGCAGCCTGCCCTATTGCCAAAAGATTAGGATTTAAAAAGTTCGTTCCCTATTTTCAGGTGAAAGAGGAAGCAAAAAAAGCAGGGGTTGTTGTTTGCTCGTCTAACTATGAGCTTTATGCCGATGTGTCTTCAAAAATGTTTTCTGTCATGTCTCAATTCTGTGATGAATTGCACGAATACAGTATTGATGAAGCTTTCATGCGCTTTTCGCCACGCCTACATGATAGTGAATGGCTGGCCCTAGGCTATGAGATAAGAAAAACTATTTGGCGTGAGGTAAAGCTTCCCGTGGGCGTTGGATTTGGCCCCACTCCAACCCTTGCTAAAGCAGCTAATCACGCTGCAAAAAAGCTGGACGGCTTTCGAGGTTCAGCGGTTATTAATACGCAGCAAGAAAAGCAGGCATTATTACCCCGCATGGCAGTAGCAGATGTATGGGGTATTGGTGGGCGCTTGGAAAAACGATTGATGGCCATGGGTATTAATAATGCCTATACACTGTCACAACAATCCCCCGCTAAAATGCGTAAGTATTTTTCTATTGTGCTAGAAAATACAGTGAGAGAACTTCAGGGTGAACTAAGAATGACGTGGGATGAGATAAGACCCGCTAAAAAAGAAATTTACAGCACCCGTAGTTTTGGAAAGAGAGTTACCACACAAGATGAATTGAGAGCAGCGTTAGCCACCCACGCTGAAATAGCCACTAAAAAACTACGCGCTCAACACTCACTCGCTCACAGCGCCACCTTCTTTGCGGCAAATTCGCCTCATGACGATAGCAGATATGTTAAGCAGTCGGCGCTTTCCAGCTTTGCTGTTCCTACCAATGATACTCGACATATTATTCACGCAGCGTCTGATGCGCTCAATAAACTGTTTATTCCAGGCGTGCGTTACTACAAAGTGGGTGTGGGTCTGTTGGACATTTGCGACGAAAAATATCGCCAAGACGATTTATTTACACCCAGTACGGACAACTCGGCATTAATGGCAGTGCTTGACAGTACAAACGCTAGATATGGCAGAAACACGATGCATTTTGGGGCTAGGGGCTTTCAACAAAATTTTGCCATGAAAAGAGACTTCTTAACGAAAAGAGCCACTACCCGATGGGAAGAGATCCCGCGCATTAAATGTTGATACGTCGGATAGCTTCTTTCCCGTGTTAATAGCGGTGCATGCTTTGCCTGTTGGTAACTCAAGACTGTTGAGCGAAATACGCCAGAATTTCAGCCTTGGTCATTTCTTTTGTTTTATTAGAAAAGCAATAGTAGTGCGGGCGTTGATCGCTGAAGTACTGCATATCCATTTCTAACCCATCTAGTGCTTGAAATATACCGACAGGAATATTGTACTCACCGGTCTCATTGAGCTTGTAAAATAGATGAGTACCACAGTTGCCACAAAAACCGCGAGAAGCCCAATCTGACGACCGGTGAATGCTAACGTTATTACCACTAGAGGTCGTGTCTTCGAATTTGACCTGCGTACCGCATTGTAATGCAAACAGCGCCGAACCGCCCCACTGTCTGCAAGAATCACAATGGCAAACAGTGAATTTAGGGTTAATATTCTCCGCCATTACGGTAATAGCCCCGCACAGGCAACTTCCTTGCGCACTTAGCATTTGCATACCACCTTATTTATTAAACAACGTAAAGTCCTCACCCAGTTTACGCATTTTTTATGACAATTTATGCAGGCTTTCGCCTAAACATTACATCGCCTTTTACGTGAGATAGGCTTAGCTCTCCCACCACATCATAGTTATCGTCGTTAAAAAAGGGCTTGTGTTTAGCTACTGTAACAAACACTGCTACCCCTTCACTTTTAGCATCTTCTTCCACTACGCTGTCAATAGCACCTAATAGTGTATGACCTAGTCCATGGTGTTGATAATCAGGGTGAACGGCAATAAAACTTAGCATATGAAAGTTAACCGCAGGGACTAGTGCGCGAACTTTTTCTTCTTTTTCTAGCATTTGCTTTGTGCCGAAAAGGCCAGCGGTAAGTAGCATACGCAAACGCCAATGCCAGTAACGCCCAGAACCAAATGCAGCGTCTGGCGCGGTAAGGCATGCGACCGCGAGTAGTCGCTCGCCATCGAACAGCCCTACAATAGGTTGCTCTGCCACCCAAAAAGCGTTTAACTCTTCTCTGATAGCAGAGCGCAACCGACTCTCATAACCTTCTTTTTCAGCCTGAAATATGTCGCTAAAAAGTGGATCATCTACGTACGCATTAAATAATATAGAAGCAGCAACCTTCAAATCATCTACACCAAGGTAAATGGCTTTGATAGCTTCAAGGGATGACACAAGTGGCTCTAATGCTTCATTGACCCCTTGTGCATTCATCGCTTGGCCGTCGGTTAGTGTGTCATTTGTCATAGGTGCAGCCCTCAATAATCTATAAATTAATAGTCACAGAATGCAAAAAGTGACCAATTAATGGTCACTTTACGGCAAAAACACCAAGATGTTAAATTAATGTTACTCTTAATTCATTAGGTGGTAAGCGCTATCACCCCACCCTACTAGGCCACTATCTTTAAATACTATTGGCGTACATTCATCTTTCGTTGTTATGCCATCACCCATGGTTCTTTGAGTACGATAAAACAATACGCGATAGGTACCGTCTTGCTTTTCATAAAGCTCGTTGAAATCAGCCACCCCCATTTTTCTTAATACGCTTTCATAGCTCATTCCTGTTTCAAGGTTCGAGATATGTTTGCGGTTATTGTATTCTCGGTCTTCTACATCAGTACCATAATGGCTATCACTCCCCCCACCTACAGATACCACGCAACCAGTAAGTAAGAATGATGATGCTAATGCGAGTGGTAAGATAATCGATTTCATGTGATTTCCTCTGATTTTTATCGTTTGTAGTTTTGTTATATGCAATTAGGTAATCAAGAATGAGACCAATTGTTTAAGCTTCTGATTTTAATAGCTTTAGTTAAATTTAGTGATTATTAAATTCATAACACGTGGTTTATTATATTAATTAGTGGTCAGTTTGACACAATTTATTGGTTAAAAACCCTAGCGAAATCAAGCTTAAGTGGATAAGCTGGACGTCTTGTAATTTATTGGCGAATGAAATGTCACTGCAAAATAATAATCTGCAGAAATTAATGATTGTATGTCAGCAAATGGTGCAAAAAGGGACATCGCCTTCTGTGGCACTACTTAGAGCAAAAGCGCCTTTTAAAGCATCGGTAACAGAGGCTATTGAAGCTATCAAACATTTTAATGCTGCGAATGGCGCATCAGATCCTGCATCTATTAACGGGAAGGAAGTAGAAACCATTGCGTCGCTTTCAAAACGGGTGGCGTTGCTTGAACAGCAAATGGCGATGCTACAAAAGCGGCTAGAAGCATCTATTGAGTAAGCCTAAACACTTAATAAAGTCCCTGACGTCACTAGCTTTAAACGCCACCTTCATTGGTAACGACTACATGCCGTGTCTTTTTTCAGCACGGCATGACACAAAAAACTCATTCAGCTCGTAGTGTGGCTATGAATGCCGGCAGGCTTGGCGAAATGACTTTTTGTGGTGGCCTTCCAACTTGTTCTAACACCACTTCTCCAGTGCTATTTAACACACTCAAAACAAAATCATCTTCATCGGTTAATGCAAAAAAGAGTGTTGGCGCTTGTTTCAGTCTCTTTTTCATTAATAGGTGTCCAATTAAATTTTGTTGAAGCCGCTCAAAGTCTTCTTCATTCCAAACTTGCAATAACTCACAAGCCCCATGCTCTGCAGCTACTGGTAAATTGTTACTGAAAAATTGGGTAAAGAACTGACAAAAATCAGCGTTGAGCTTAATGTCTAATGCCTCTTCAACATTCTTAAAACTTAGCGCAGACTGCTGACTGTCACTTTGGCGCTTGGGCTCCCACGGTACCAATTCACCCTCATCACCCTGCTTTAAGTAGCAAGGTGAGGGCCATTGACTATCATAAGGTATAGTCAGCAGACTGCCACTGCGCTCATGATGGGAAGTGAAAGCACCGATAAGTTGGGTTAATTCATTACTAATTGTTAAGGCCATTATGGGGTTACACCAATATTTTTGAGGTACACTATAGGTATAAGGTGCCAAGTTCAAGTAAGACGGCACATCTAAAACGGTTAGAATATATAGGTAAATATGACTTCGAAGGTAAACGATAAAATTTCTATTTCAGCGCCCAAGGATCTTTCATTGGGGAAGCAGGTTGAATATGAATTTCATTACAACCCTAACCTACTTCAGGGCGTACCCCGTAGCTTAAGCCGAGATACGTTATCGTTGAACGCTGAAGCCCTGCCCTTTACAGGTATTGATACATGGACTGGGTATGAATTGTCTTGGCTCAACAAAAAAGGAAAGCCTCACGTAGCCTTGCTTGAATGTAATGTACCTATTACTTCTGCAAATCTCATAGAGTCGAAGTCATTCAAGTTATATTTAAATAGCTTTAATCAAACCGCTTTTGAAAGCCCTGAAGATGTGCGAGCCACACTGGCATCCGACCTATCAAAATGTGCGGGTGAGCCCGTGATGGTCAGCTTAACGCTTCCCAATCAATTCAATACATTAACTTTTAAAGAATTTGAAGGTGTACTGCTTGATGAACTTGATATCTCAGTTGAAACTTACGAGCCTGACACATCGCTGTTAAAAGTAACGGACGAGAAAAAGGCTGAAAGTTTGGTTTCCCACTTACTTAAATCGAATTGCCTTATTACCAGTCAGCCTGACTGGGCCAGTGTGCAAATTCGTTATGAAGGGAGAAGCATAGATCACGAAGGCTTACTAAAATATTTGATTAGCTTCAGGCAGCACAATGAATTTCATGAACAGTGTGTAGAGCGAATTTACTGTGACATTATGCAACACTGCCAACCTGAGAAGTTGACAGTATGCGCGCGTTACACAAGACGTGGAGGGCTCGACATAAACCCTTTCCGCTCTAATTTTGAAACGCCCTACGCAAATAAAAGGCAAGCTCGCCAATAATTTAGCGCACAGATTTAATAGAATCATTAAATGTGCAGGATGACTTCACCTAAGGTTGAGTAAACAACAATTATGGACGCCAAACAGCTTCAAACTTATAAGCAACACAATACGCTACTTTCACAATTTATCGTTCGCTTGTCTGCCTTTTATGAAGGGTTTTCCGACAAAGTTGATAGCGAACTACAAATATTGAGAGGGCATTTGTCCGGCACGCCAAACTTTACTCTTGCTACGGTAAGCATCAACAAGCTTAATAGCGCGCTTCAACATCAAGAACTGACATTAAAAAAATACAGTATTGAAACTGTGGCTTTGCTGGAAAGTGCAACTAAGCGTCTTCAAAAAGTAGTGTTTGAAGATGAAGTGCTTCAAAAACGAGCCACACAGCAATTGATAACTCTGAACCAGCCGGTAGGGGATATTTTTAGTATTTACAAGCTATTCCAGCAGGCTATTGAGTTGCATCATGCGGCATTGGCGAGTAGTGCAGCCAGTGAGCTTGAAGCTGGAAAGAATAAGGGTGAAGCACCTGCACTGGAAAATAGTAAAGAAAGCAATAAAGACAATACGGTGAACCCGCTTTATAAGTCTATTTTAGAGGAACTAAACCAACTTATTGCCAGCTATGCCCAGCGCCAACCTGACGACTGTCAATTAGTTGATATACAGAAAAAACTGACGGAAGGTATGTCGGAAGACCAATTGCTTAAAAGCTGTGTTGTTATCCTTCGAATGATAGTACAAGACGCCATGGCTGAGGCCAGCCTAACTGGCAAGGTTATTCAAAGCTTGCATAACTCCATAGGCAAAATGGGAGGAGACATTCAGCTAAGCATGGAAAATAGCCGGACTCAGTTTGAGCAACGACAAGTCGGTAATGCGCAGCTTCAGTCGCATATTGAAAGTATTGAAGAGGCGGTATCACACAGCGACTCTTTGGAGTCTCTAAAAGAACACACACAATTCTGTGTTCAAAATATTGCCAGCACATTGAATGAACAAGCGCAATTAGACTCACAAGGTCAAGCATCGTTAATGGGGTTACTTGGCTCAATGCAAAGCAGAATTGAGCAGCTGCAAAAACAAACCCTAACCTATAAAAAGAAACTGGCTGAGCAAATGATGCTGAGCCAAACCGACCCGCTTACCCGCTTACCTAATCGCCAAGCTTACAATGAAAAGTTATCGAAAGCAGTTCAGTCTTGGCAAGATAACGGTGATGATTTAGCGGTGGCCGTCATCGATATAGACCACTTTAAGTCAATCAACGACCGTTTCGGTCATGCTGCCGGCGATAAAACACTACAAGTGGTAGGAAAGAACCTTAAACAACAATTAACAGAGAACACCTTTATGGCGCGCTGGGGCGGTGAAGAATTTGTTTTACTTCTACCCGGTATGAATAAACAAAAAGTCATCAGTTTACTTGAAACCATGAGAACGAAACTGGCCTCTTTACCGTTTAAGTTTAAGCAAGAAAAAGTCACTATAACGGCATCATTTGGTGCTTCATTTTTCAATAAAGGTGACACCCCAGACGCTGTTTTTGAACGTGCTGATAACTTGCTCTACCAAGCTAAAAATAGCGGTCGCAACCGCGTTATTACTGACAGAGACGAATAAGTATGAAGAAAGTGCAGTTAAATCCTGTTGGTTGGATGAGTCAGTTGTCGCAAATTGAAGTGGCTCAATTACAAGATACAACAAATAGTGCACTGTATGGCATGTTCAGAAACTGTTGCTTAGCAGTACTAAATAGTGGTGTCGATGAAGATGATTACGAAGTGCTTTTTGCGCCTTACGAAAATTTCGATATCAAGCTGGTACGTAGAGAACGCGGCGTTAAAATTGAATTGGTAAATCCACCAGAAGTTGCTTTTGTGGATGACACTTTAGTTACTGGTGTACATGAGCACATCTTTGCCGTGCTTCGCGATCTGCTTTATATGGGTAATAAGTATGCGTTTACCCACAAAAGTGCGCCAGCCGATAGTGTGAGCATTACCGACATGGTGTTTGACATGTTGCGCCATGCACAGGCACTTGAAGGAAACGATAGCCTTAATACGGTGGTGTGCTGGGGCGGGCATTCTATTAATCTAACTGAGTATAAATATACAAAAGAAGTGGGCTACCAGTTAGGGCTCAGAGAAATGAATATTTGTACAGGCTGTGGCCCAGGTGCAATGAAAGGGCCCATGAAAGGGGCTACCATTGGGCATGCTAAACAACGATATAAGGAAGGCCGTTACATTGGTATCTCTGAACCTAGCATTATCGCAGCAGAGCCACCCAATGCGATTGTTAATGAACTCGTCATCATGCCAGATATTGAAAAGCGCCTTGAGGCCTTTGTTCGCCTAGCCCACGGCATTGTGATTTTCCCCGGCGGCGTTGGCACCGCTGAGGAGTTACTTTATCTGCTTGGCATATTAATGAATGAACGAAATGCCCAGCAGCCCTTCCCTGTCATCCTTACCGGTCCAGCGGGTTCTGAGACTTACTTTGAAGCCATTGATGAATTCATCGGTACGACGATAGGGAAAGAAGCACAGAGCAAATACCAGATCATTGTTGACGATCCTGAAGAAGTTGCTCGGGTTATGCGCACAGGGCTTGGGAGAGTTAAAAAGTACCGAGAAGCAATGGGCGATGCCTACAGCTTTAATTGGTCACTAAAGATAGAAGAAGACTTTCAGCGTCCATTTATTCCTACGCATCAAACCATGTCAGATTTAGCGTTACATCATGATCAGGATAATGCTTCGCTAGCGATAGCGCTAAGGCAAGCATTCTCAGGTATTGTGGCTGGTAACGTTAAGGCAGAAGGGATTCAGCACATTAAACAGCATGGGCCATTTAGGCTGACAGGTGATGCAACGTTGATGGAGCGGGTTGATACACTATTAGAATCTTTTGTTTCTCAACAGAGAATGAAGCTTCCCGGCTCTGCATACACACCGTGCTATACCATTGAGAAATAGCTAGACGCATTTCCTTACGTTTAACACTTACCGTCCATGAACTTTTTACGGTACACTGTAGACTTAAGTAGTTATTCAAATAAAGGAACTGCGAAATTACAGTTTGTAACCTATATACATGTTGTAAATTGTTTATTTTAGCGCAGAAAAACGAAAAGTTAGGGTTATGAACTCCAAGGTAATTCGACTCATTTTTGCTGGCATAGCATTGTATGCAGCTTTTGTATTTCTAGTGATTTCAGTTTATCCCGATAAACCTGAAAATATGGACTGGAAAGATCGCGAAGAATATAACCGCGTGCAAATTACCAAATTAAAGCTGGGTAGCACCCGAGAGGAAGTGCTGGCCTTGCTTGGTTCGCCTGATATTACCGAAGCCAAACGACAAAATGAAAATGCTATTCAAGTGATGTTTTACCGTACACAGCACGTTCGTGCAGATGGTTTAACCACGCAAGACGAATGCACGCCATTATTGTTTGAAAATGAGAAATTAATTGCGTGGGGCGACGGGGCGTATTCAAGTTACCAGCAAAGCTAGCCAAATGGAGCTCAATGATGCTTCTGAGCTTTCTGACGCTCTGCTTTCGCTACCTGCACTGACTTCATCGCCTCAAGACACTGTTAATACCTGTCTTCAGCGAGCTAAGCTTACACTTTCATTTACTCAAACCCACCCCGCCATTCCTTTAGCACTTCAAAAGTGTACGAGTGACATTGATACTCTCACCCGGCATATGTTGAACCTAGCACTGTTTGGCAAACTCAATAACTATAACGACCACTTTTTACAGCATATTATTGCGGCCCACTTGGCTACGTATTATTTAGTCGCTTCTAATCTAGCTTCTTCTAATGTGGCTAATACCTCAAAAGGCCAGATAATTAGTCAAAAAAAAGCGTTACTTACGTTCATTAACGACCATAACCTCACCATGTGGCGACAGATTATCGCGTTACAAAAAGTGCTTTTCAGCTCACAATCCATAAAACATATTGGCGAAGCAAAATTAACCTCACTGCAACGCATAAGCCTAATAACCAGTGTGTTTTCTTATTGTACTGACAGTCACTCGAGGTCGAGTCTTCTGGCGTTTATCGCTCAGCGTGTACCCACCATGCAGCGAACTTTCTTGCATCCTATTGCATCACTCATTTCAATACCTTCACCTGGAGCTAGGGTATACGTAAAAGCGCACCCCGCTATTGTGATAGATATACAAAAACAGCATGCGCTTGTTCATTCACCAAGTAGGAATGAGGACGAGAAAATACTATGGGTTAAGCGTAATACCCTTTTAGCCCCTAAAGAGCTGTATCTGAGCTTTGAAGATTTCTCAGATCAATATCTAGCTTGTGAGAACGCCCGAAGCGTGAAAGGAGAGCAGCCTTTTTTACCCACAACCTTCCCTATTCAGCGCCCCCCCTTAGCCCTGATAGAGATTATTGATGAATTGCAAAAAGCTGATGTGGATGTACCTAATTTATGTCAAAAGGTAGAGAAGGTACCCAGCTTCCAGCAGTTCTTGCTTTCCACTGCTAGCCTAGACAATCGCCTTAAACTCCCGGTTACAAGCCTTAAACAAGCAATATTAACCTATGGTTTGGAAAGAGTGGGCGATATGCTGGTACAACATGCCTTAATAGAACGCTTAACCCAACATCAATATCCATTGCTTGCCATCAGCAAACAATTTACCTCTTTGGCGTGTGGTATTGCAGCGCAGTTAGCATCAATAACAAAAACCAAATTTACCCCTCAATCTGCCGCTCTAGTGACCACATTTTTGTGTGCGCCTTTATTCACGCTGCCAGGATTAAAAGTAGCGACTCAACTACCCGTTAATCACAAAGACTACTTTCAGATAGATAACGCTTTCAAGGTTAAAGGCGTTTCTTCATGGCATATTATTTCAGGTGAACTTGCAGGAAATTGGCACCAAAGTGCGACATGGCGAGCAGTGATTCACCAGTCTGGTCGGCGCCACGCAGAGGTGGCCGCTTCTTTGAAAAAGGAACATGCCATTTTACAACTGTCTTTCGGTCTTGCCAGAGAATACTTATTCCCGTTGAAGGTGCGAGATACCGCCACTGACAACACCTTCGATACACTGCGAAGAACCATAGACTTGAAAAGTGAAGACGTTTGCCGCGTGATGGAAGGACTCGGCGAATATCTGTTTTGCCCACTTAATTTGCACTAGTAAAATTAATCTTTACGAATGGCTATAACTTAGCCCCGCTATCGTATAAAATACGCCGCTTAGCGCCGCTTCAATGAGCTCCCCCTAATTTTCATAACAATAACAAGATGAGGCGGTCTTCTTTGGCGCGTTTCGCTCGCTAAGCTAAAATGTAGTAAACCTAACGATTTTGACAATAGAATTATCAGAGGATCCTTCCACATGACTCAGCAACACATTACAGTCATTCGCGGTGACGGCATTGGCCCAGACATTATTGATGCAACCACTAAAATTTTAGATAAAGTTGGCTGTGATTTTGCCTATGACTACGCAGATGCAGGCTTAGTTGCCCTTGAAGAGCATGGTGAACTTCTACCACAAGCAACACTAGACCTTATTGCTAAAAATAAAGTGGCACTTAAAGGCCCACTAACTACACCAGTTGGCGAAGGTTTCACATCAATTAACGTTAGCTTACGTAAACAATTTAAACTTTACGCAAACTTACGCCCAGTGATCTCGTTCAAAGGCACTAAAGCGCGTTACGAAGATATTGATATCATTACCGTGCGTGAAAACACTCAAGGTATGTATTCGGGTCTTGGACAAGTGGTTTCAGAAGACGGTAACGAAGCTGAAGCGATGAGTAAAATCACCCGTGACGGCGCTGAAAAAATTGTAACCTTCGCATACGAATTAGCGCGTCGTGAAGGCCGTAAGAAAGTTACTGCCGTTCACAAAGCTAATATCTTGAAGTCTACTTCGGGTTTATTTCTAAAAGTAGCTCGTGAAGTGGGCGAACGTTACCCAGATATCGAATCTACAGAAATGATTGTAGATAATACCTGTATGCAGTTGGTAATGAACCCACATCAGTTCGACGTAATTGTTACGACTAACTTATTCGGTGATATCCTTTCTGACCTGTGTGCAGGACTTGTTGGCGGCCTTGGTATGGCTCCTGGTGCTAACATTGGTGAAGACTGTGCTATTTTCGAAGCTGTTCACGGTTCTGCTCCTGATATTGCAGGTAAGAACTTGGCTAACCCAACATCAGTTATTCTTGCAGCGGCTCAAATGCTTGAATACTTGAACATGGGTGATAAAGCAGAAAAGATTCGTAGCGCATTAAAAGATGTTATTGAAACTGGCGACCGCACTACTCGCGACCTTGGTGGTGAAGCCGGTACAAATGAATTTACTCAAGCGTTAATTGACCGCCTTTAAGGCTAAATAGACCTCATTGATAAAGCGGGCTTCAAGCCCGCTTTTTTGTATCTGTCTCTTACTGCATACATTCTTCTCTTTTCTCCTCCCTCACACAAAAAAGAAAAAACGCCTTAAGCTAGTGATGGCCGTCTGACAAAACTGTCCCAAAACTGGTCTTTTCATATTTGTCTCTGTAGGTAACATCAACGCTGTACAAATGGTGTACACCCAAACAAGGAATGACAATGAAAAGACAATTAACAAGCTTACTGGTTTTATCTGCGCTATTTATTTACACACCAGGCATATCGGCTGCCCCATTAGATAATGATGCTTCATCATCGATGGTAAGTGTTGGTATCGCGACAAAAATCGACCTTAATATCGCGAGTATTGAAGAGCTTCAAACATTACCCGGCGTAGGTATTTCTAAGGCAAAAGCGATTATCGCTTACCGTCAAGATGTTGGACCGTTTTTAGAAGTTGCCCAAATAACTGAAGTAAAGGGCATTGGTGAAAAGATGCTATCTAAGTTACAGGGTTATGTTGTAGTAAAAGACTAAAAAACACAATTGGTGTTACTCAGTTTGGAAGACACGCACAAAAAAGCGCGCCATGAGCGCGCTTTTAAATAGCTGTAATTTTAGATACTGTGATCCTAGATACTGTAACCCTAGATGCTAAGACTAGCAATATACTCTTTAAATTCTTGGCCTAACGCTGGGTGTCTAAGCGCGTACTCTACGTTAGCTTTCATGTAACCTAGTTTACTACCACAATCATGGCTCTTACCTTTCATGTAGTAAGCGTCAACCTGTTCAACCTTCATTAATGCATCGATAGCATCTGTAAGTTGAATTTCATCGCCGGCACCAGGAGGAGTGAACTCTAGTAAGTCCCAAATCTTCTCAGATAGCACGTAACGACCCACGACAGCTAAATCAGACGGTGCTTCATCAAGCGCAGGTTTTTCTACCATTTTGTGGATTTTCGCAGACTCACCGGGCTCAATTGCGGCGCCATCAAGGTCAGCAATACCAAATTTAGTTACATCTTCTTGAGGAACTTGCTCGACCATAACTTGGCTAACACGGGTGGTATTAAACTTAGCAACCATGTCTGCAAGGTTATCTTTTTTCGGATCACTTGCTGCATCGTCAATAATCACATCGGGTAATACTACCGCAAAAGGTGCATCACCAATGATAGGACGGGCACACAATACAGCGTGACCGAGACCATTCGCTACACCTTGGCGTATATGCATGATGGTGACATCTTTCGGACAAATTGACTGTACTTCTTCAAGTATCTGACGCTTAACACGCTTTTCCAATGTGGCTTCAAGCTCAAAAGACGTATCGAAATGGTTTTCAATACTGTTCTTACTAGCGTGGGTTACCAATATAATTTCTTTTATCCCTGCTGCGACACATTCTTTCACAACATATTGAATAAGTGGCTTATCTACCACTGGAAGCATTTCCTTAGGAATTGCTTTTGTAGCAGGAAGCATTCGGGTACCTAGACCCGCAACTGGAATAACGGCTTTCTTTACTTGACTCATAATTTAATGTCCTTGTACTGATAATCCTCAACCTAAAATGATGTATGCAATCCACATTCCATACTCACAATTTCATTTTGGCTCGAAACGGTTACGCTTTAATAAAACTCAAAGTTCACTTCACTATGATTTCTATTATAAAAATAAAAAGCTTCATCATGAAGCACATATTTCAATTCATATCACATATAACTGGTGCTAATCAGCGCAACATCATTGAAAAATAATGTTTTTGAAATAAAAGGATTTGGCTAATCAACGCCCCTTTTTAATTCAGCGATATGCACCAAAAATTATCACCTGCACATCTTTAGTGAAAGCTTACATTCGTTAAGCAGTGCTTTTAGAATTCCAACTAAAACCATTGCATAAACAACGTAAAGCCTACTTTATACTAGGCTCTTGAATCTTTCCTTTCTTCGCACTAATACCGTCGGCCAGCCCTTTCAATAAATAATGCCCACGCTTCTTCCCATCAGGAAAATAGAATCGATTGACAATATAACGTAGCGGTATTGCGGGAAGATGACGGCACTTCCAATAAAGTGGTACATATCCCCTTCGCGCTAAGAGTAATACGTTCCTCATTTGATAGTAAAGTCGAATGGGTGCGCCTTGCTTGAATGTTAGGCCTAGCACCTTTACACGATCATCGCCCTGACGGTGCGGCATGCATACTGATAAAGACTGAAATATAGAAAAACCGAGCTTATTGGCGCGCCAGCACCACTCATGATCCACACCGTCTATGAATAAGCCTGTTTCTTTATTTCCGACTTTAGAAAATGCTGAAGAAGATAGCATCATACCTGAAGCAATAATTTGTTTTACTTCTCTAACCTTGCTATCGATTTGACGTCCCTTTTGAACTCGGCCTACGGCAACCTTATCAGTAAATTGACAATGTATTGAAGGGCCAAGTGCCGCTATTTTATGGGAACGCTCAAGCTCGTGGTACTGAGCTAATAAGTCTACTGCCATATTTACCGTAAATAGACTATCTTGATCTAGCACCACCGCATGTGAAAGACCATTTTTAAATAGATAATTGAGGCCTACATTCTGAGCCTCGGCAATGCCTACGTTTTCAGGATAATGGAAGTACTGGCAGTGAGAAGAAAGCGATAAGACAGTTTTTTCAGAAGAATTGTCGACTAATACAATCGGCCATTCACAGTGAATGAACCCATCGATGAGTGATTGCACATGTTGAATATCAGGGTGATAAAGTACAACGACAATTCCACAGTTCAATGTTTACCAAACCTATCCAATAAATGACGATCGAGTTTATACGCTAATTTAACGACTTTACCTGGCATCAATCGAAGCGCTAGCACACCACATGCATATGCAGCATTGTAAGGCGTTAACTTTTTTAGTTTAAGCATGGCATTGAACCTTGCTCTAAATTCGTTGAGTGATTTACTAAAGCCTCTACGCTTATAAAAGTTGTTTACGCGTCTGAAGTTCAATAAACGATCTTTAAGGTTTCTAAATACAAAGCCGTTAGAAGCCAGGGTTACCCAAAGAAAATAGTCTTGTGTGTTCATTAGGTTGCTGTCGTATCTATAACCCTGTTCAAACACCGTGTAACGTATTACTACAGTTGGATGATTCAGTGAGCACCGCCGTGGTAATATGCTGACAATTTGCTTGTGAGATGAAGGCATAACTCGCGCCCCCACTTTGCCACCATGCTCGTTTATTTCTGTCAGTGCTGAACCCAGTACTGATATATAAGCATGCTTTCGCAAGTAACTTATTTGCCGTGCGAGTCGAGTAGAAATCGAGATATCATCCGCATCCATTCTCACGAAGTAGGAAGGGTTCAACGATAATCCCCATTCAGCCGCTTTGTTCATGCAGCTAGCCAAACCAGGTTTAGTCACATTTTGGGCTAGTATAATCCTATGATCAGAAAAGGCTTTATCTTTGAGTTTATTCATCATCTTAACGGAGATTTCCCCGTCAATTACAATGGTAAAGACAAAGTCTTGATAGGTCTGATTGAGGATACTATCAATTGCTTGCTCTACCCACTCAACCTTGTCTCCCCCGTAAACCGCCATGGCGACTAAGGTTTCAACACGTTTTTTCTTATAGTTGTTGTGAAGAATTGAAAGGTTTGAGTCCAAACAGAATTACCAATTTTAAAGCGTTGATACATGGGAAAGTAAAAGAAAAGCGCTTTCTAATCTTATTACACCGGCGTTCGAAATTTGTTTCTAGCATTCAATTTATCAACGCATTAGAAATATTACTCTAACGCTTTTTGATAAAGCGAAGTACGCTCCAAATGTTCTGAATGACGATACTATACAAGACAAGTAAACAAATAAAACCCCAAAACATGACGTATTCAGGCACAAGGTATATTTCACCCAAGATCCCAATTACGCAATAACAGGCGCCCATGCATAGTATCGCGATGAGAGATTGACGACTCGATAACCCAGCACGCATAAAAATATTATGTAAGTGTTGGCGGTCGGGGCGGAGCATAGACTGCCCTTTGCGTGCACGACGGTACATAATGGCCGCCATATCCATCAATGGCAATCCAACCAACCACACGGCGGTAATCGGTCTAAATGCAGCACTATCACCTTGGGTATGGTCGACTAATAACCATACTATCGTTAGGCCCACGAACATACTGCCCGCATCGCCCATAAATATTTTATTTCCTTTAAAACCCTTCCAACTTAAGTTAAAGGCCAAGAAAGGTACGATGGCAGCCACAATAATTAACGGTTCCATAATGGCAGCACCGTTGCCAGTAGCAGTGAGAAACCCCGCCAAGGTAAGCAGGATGACCAAACTCATGCCTCCTGCAAGACCATCTATACCATCAATCATATTAAAGGCATTGATAACACCCACTACGCAAATAACAGTAAAGAAATACCCACTTATATCTAACGCAATATCGCCATTACCAAAAATATTACCTAACGAGGTGACATAATTTTGCGCACTCCACGCCATAATTGAAGCCACACCGAATTGACACATTAGACGTCCTTTGGCACTTAAGTCGAAACGGTCGTCAAGCATACCAAGAAGCACAACAAAAGCAGAAGCAGTAAAAAATAGAGGATTATTTTTCATCCATACATCAGTAGCAACACTCGCAACCAATACCGCCATAAAGATGGCGACGCCGCCAGTCAATGGGATAATGCCCGCATGGCGCTTTCTTGCGCTTGGTTGATCAACCAAGCCAAATTGATGTGCTAACGGTGTCATCACCACTAACAAAATGAGAGCTACAAAAAACGCAGTAAAAAGGGGAACAAACTGCAGGTACGCTAACATATTAAACAAAACCTCGTGCCACCACGGCCCATACCACCAACAATCAGTGCTTCACTGATAGGTGTTCTTCTAAAGTGTGACATGTGAACCAAATTGGTATCCATATTAAAACAACGTCCTTTAACGACCTACCGAGGGTTTCATTCTTTTATTTAAACAGGATAGGAAAACCCTCCTTATCATAATAAACATTCTTTGTTGTAACCACCCTTAGTAGCAAAAACTTTTGTAACAGAATGAATCCAGGCTAATTAACACAACACTTTGAACAAATTTCATACACAATGCCTTGTGAACACTGTCTTTAGAGCAAATAAGCATCCATCAAAACGTAATTCATGCCGAACCCGTGACGAAAACATGTTTTTTTTTATTCTTATGGTATCCTAGCGCCAAATTGCTATATGGATATGACAGTCAATGTTAAATACGCAAAATAGGGCTTTCTTACTTGTTGCGCTTACCAGCTTGCTCGCGGCGTGCAGTAATGTGCCTAAATCGACAACCGCCGATATTCCACTAGTACACGCTTCGCTAGCATACTCTTTGTCTGCCGAAGAAGGTGTAGCAATAAGCATTCCAAATTTAAATTCTTCGTTTAGTCAGGGCCAGAGCATTCAAATTATGCTTGAAGGCATTGATTACGAGGCGACTAAATTGTATACCTCGGCAACCGGTAACGACTGCATTCGCTTTCAAGCTACACTTTCTGCCACCCAGTCCAAAAATGAATATACCAAAGACAAGGTTACCGTTTGTAAACGCGACGGAGCTTGGTCTATTTTGAGCCCATTAGTAGCCTCGGCTCAATCACGAGGAGAATAAGTTGAAGTTGTTAAATTTAGTTTCTTTTACCGCTGCAGCTGTACTTTCAATCAGTTTATTTTCTCAAACAGTTTACGCGCAGAGTGCGGAACAAATAGAACAGTTAAGACAACGCGCCCAACAAACAGGCTCGTCATCAACCTCTAGTACTGCAGCTGGCGTGTCCCCTCTCAGCGTTCAGAGTCAACGTACACTGCCCGGCGCAGGTAGCGCACAAAGTACAATGGGGCAATTTAGCACTCAGCCAAGAGACGGCCTTTCTCTTCCGGGTGAGCCGACTATTGAAAGTGTTTTCCCCCAACAAAAAGCAATGGCTAACCCACCGTTTGCTGCGAACCTTTTTCTTGGCGGCTTCGAGTCAGAAAGAACCACAGGTTTAAACGATAACTACTTGGTTGCGCCTGGGGATAAAATTTCTATATGGCTTTGGGGTGCAATCAATTATTCAGATGTTTCTACTGTTGATAACCAAGGCAACATATTTATACCCAATATTGGCCCAATTCGGGTTGCTAACACGCCAGCGGGTTCAGTAAACCAGACAGTCAGTAGTAAAATTCGTCAGGTTTATACCAACGATGTAAACGTATACGTCAACCTACTTACTTCAACACCTGTGGCAGTCTATGTTTCTGGTCCAATTTTACGTCCTGGGCAATATGCGGGCTTAGCATCTGATAGTGTTCTGTATTACTTGAAACGGGCGGGAGGTATCGATTTTCAACGTGGTAGCTTCCGTAAAATAGATGTTATTCGCGACAACGAAGTTATTGCAACCGCTGATTTATATGCATTTTTCAGGAACGGCAAGCTTCCAAAAATTTCTTTTAAAGATGGTGACACCATATTAGTTCGCCCTATCGGCAATACTATCGTGGTGGAAACCGGTGCCAGAAATAGTTTCACCTTTGAGTTTTCAGATGAGGAACTCACTGGCGAGGTAGTGAACTACTTTGCACGACCGGGTGAATTTGCTTCTCATGCTTCTGTCGCTGGCGTAAGAGATAATAAACAGTTTGCACGTTACTTAAGCTTAACCGACTTTGAAAGCTTGCCTTTAAAAGCCGGCGATACAGTAGAGTACGTGGCTGATAATGAAGCACAAATTTATCGTATTAATGTAGCTGGCGCATTTTCAGGTGCATCACAATTGATGGTAGACAAAGGTACACGCTTGCTTGATGTGCTTGATCATATTGAAGCTGATACAACCTTGTCCGATACGCAGAATATTTATCTCCTGCGAGAAAGTGTTGCTATAAAGCAAAGAGAAATTATCGAGCAAGGCTTAGAGCGATTAGAGCGCAGTATGTATACTGCTCCTATCAGTTCTACCGGTGAAGGTGCTATTCGCGCACAGGAAGCTCAACTTGTAGCTGATTTTATTGCCAGAGCACGCCAAGTTGAACCCCAAGGCCGCGTGGTTGTGTCTGAAAATGGCGACACTGCGAACATTCTTTTAGAACCTAATGATACGATTGTGATCCCAGAAATTACGGATCTTATTCATATTGGTGGCGAAGTTTTACTCCCTCAATCGGTTGTATTTAACCCTGACGCAGATACTGAAGATTATATTGCATGGGCTGGCGGTTTTACCGAACGGGCTGAAGATGAGCGTATCTTGATTGTGCGCAAAAATGGCAACGTTGCGTTTGCTAATATTGATAATGGTATTTTAACGGCTAACGGCAGTGGCGCTAAATTATTACCTGGCGATCAAATCATTGTACTGCCGGCTATTGATACCAAAGTGCTTCAGGCAGTAAAAGATATTACGCAAATTGTCTATCAAATCGCCATTGCTGCGAACGTAGCCACAGACTAGTTATGGTAACGTTCAAAGAACAAGTTTACGCTTGGAGAAGTGTGATTTTCGCACTTTTCCTGCGTGAGTTTCAAAGTAAGTTCAATGATAAATTTGGGCTCAGCTGGGCCTTTATAGAGCCTTTTATTTTCATTGCTGCCCTTTCGTTTATAAGAGGCTTGATCAGCGGTGACGATGTTCACTCTATACCATTATTCATATTTATGATGATTGGGCTCGTTGGTCTGCAAACCCTAACCACCAACCTTCAATCAGTGTCCACGTCTATTCGCCGCAATAAACCTTTGTATGCGTTTAGGCAGGTTCAACCGCTTGCCGCTGTAGTGACTGCGGGCTTTGTAGAATTATCGATAAAAACCGTAGTGATTGCACTCCTTGCGTTGTCACTTTATCTTTTGGGTGATGGCTTTGAGATTCATGACCCACTGCTGTTGATCACCCTTTACATCCTACTTTGGCTATTCTCTGTTTCAATTGGTTTGGTGTTTGGTATTGCGCTTGCTTTCGTTCCTGAAGTAGACAAAATAAAATCAATGCTTACACGCCCCCTTATGTTTATTTCCTGTGTATTTTTCAGCCTTCAAGATTTGCCCGAATACCTCTGGCCGTATTTCACTTGGAATCCACTAGTCCACTTTAACGAGCTTGCTCGATATGCTTGTTTTGAGTCTTACGGACATAAAGGGGTATCGTTTAGCTTTGTGGTAGAAATTACCATTGTATTCTTATTCTTGAGTCTTTCTCTGTATCACATTACGTGGAAAAAGGTATTGTCACGATGATCAAACTAGAGAACGTGACAAAAAGCTACCCAAGTAAAATGGGGCCCCAATATATATTTAAAAATCTTAACTTTGATTTTCCAACCGAGAACAACGTAGCCATATTGGGTAAAAACGGTGCGGGTAAATCCACCTTGTTTCGCATGTTAGCGAAGAGTGAATACCCTGATAAAGGGCGCGTGCTTACTAATAAAGCGATGTCATGGCCAGTTGCACTGCAAACAGGCGTGCATCCCCAAATGACAGGCCGTGAGAACACACGTTTCATCGGTCGTATCAATAACGTGGCGTCGTTACCGGAATACGAAGAGAAGGTTCAAGCTTTTGCTGAGTTAGATAAGCGCTTTGACTTACCCGTGCGCACTTACTCATCAGGTATGCGGGCTAAGTTTGTATTTGCTTGTTGTATGAATATTGACTTTGATATTTATCTTATTGACGAAGCCACTTCTGTAGGCGACCCACTTTTTAGAAAAAAAGCCAGAGCGTCACTTAAAGAAAAAAGTGAAACTGCCGGCGTTATCATGGTAAGTCATGAACTCGATCAAATTCGAGAATTCTGTACATCCGCCGTCATTATAGATGATGGTAAATTATCGTATTACGCTGATCTCGAAGAAGGCATTGACGTGTACACGCAAGATGCAGCTAACAAAAAATCGTTAAAATAGGTTTATTACACGTGGAAAAAACTCTTACTAAGCTGAATGAACTGATGAAACAGCATAAAACGCTTTTGCTTGTGCTGCCTTGGTTTTTATATGCCTTCTATCTCATTGTATGGGCTGCACCTCAATACGAAAGCCAAAGTCAGTTAATCGTAAAATCAAGTGATGGCGGCAGTAGTTTCGACCCATCTTCATTACTGATGTCGGCAGGTATTAGCTCTGGCGGCATGGGAAATGAAAGCCAACTAGTAGAAGCTTATATCAAATCTGCAGACATGATTAAGTACTTGGATGAGACCATTAACCTAAGAGAACATTACATGTCTGACGAGGCCGACTTTTTTAGCGGCTTATCAAGTTCTCATAAGCAGGAAAGCTTCTATCAGTTTTACTTAGACCACGTTGAAGTGAGTGTAGATTCAGCCTCTTCTGTTATTTCACTTCGTACCCGTGCTTTTAACCCCGAATTCGCGCAAGTCATAAACCAAGCTATTGTGGTAAAAGCGGAAGAATTTATAAACAATATCAACAACAATCTAGCCAAATCAAAGCTAACCTTCGCTAAGGGTGAGCACGAGATTGTTGAGCAAAAACTTCAACAAGCTAAAACAGAAATTTTAGGCTTTCAGTCAAAATATAATGTGCTTGACCCTACCGCAGAAGGCGCAGCTTTCCAGCAAATTGCATTTTCGTTAGAAGCCACCTTGGCACAAAAGAAAGCAGAGTTGAGTACCATTTCAACCATGATGTCTGATGCTGCTCCTGAGGTGATTAATATCAAGCGAGAAATTGGTGCACTGCAGAGTGAAATTAATAAGCGCAAAGAGCAGATTAGTACCACTGACCCAGATAGCTCTGATACTGACCTTTCCGTAGGTGAACTGATGGCGCAATACAGCAACCTACAGGTTCAGTTACAGTTAGCTATACAAGCATTTTCTTCTTCACTGATTACCCTTGAAAATGCCCGAGTGGAAACCTATCAGAAATTACAGCACTTAGTAACTATTGAGACGCCTACTCTGCCGGATGACAATAAGTACCCAACAGTGGTTTACAATTTGGTGTTATTTGGCGTAATACTTTTATTGCTTTATGGCATCATTCGAATTGTATTAGCTACAATTAGAGAGCTATAACGGACAATACCTTGAAACCTGATTTGTATCGCACTTCGCTGCTATATTCTTAATAGCATTCGTAGTAATACATTCGTCGTAAAAAAGAGTGCGATACAAATTTTCAAGTAAACGACAGGCAGTAAGCTATTCCCTCATATTTTTAGCGCCAGCCCGCGAAAAGCATAAAGAGCAACCCAAGCGGCAACGCTCAATTTTCAAACAAAACGTGCTTTTGACAGGCTTAAAAGTAGAGTTTATCGCCCAAATCTTGTGTCTTCACTCGAGCTTTAGTATAACGGCTTATCCTTTATTGGACCTATATCAAAAGAGTGTATGCATTAAGCACTCTACTATAACAACCATAATTAATATGGAATGATAACGTGACTATAAAAAAATCTAACGACACCAGCTTTTTCGGCCATCCAGGGGGCCTTCGAACGCTGTTTTTCACAGAAATGTGGGAACGCATGAGTTATTACGGTATGCGTGCCCTTCTTGTTTTATTTATGACAGCCAGCCTACAAACTCAAGGGCTTGGTTTTACGGTAGCCACCGCAGGGGCAATTTACGGCCTTTATACCGGCGCAGTTTACTTTTTAGGTTTACCAGGAGGTTGGTTATCTGACCGTCTCATCGGTGGTAAAAAAGCCGTGTGGTACGGTGGTATTATCATCTTCTTAGGCCATGTGGTACTTGCTATCGACTTACAGAACTTATTTTTTGTAGGTTTAATCCTTGTAGCAACTGGGACTGGCCTATTAAAACCCAATATTTCGGCCATGGTAGGGCAGCAGTATGGCGATGATGATGCTCGCAGGGACAGTGGTTATGCCCTTTATTATATGGGTATCAACATCGGCTCTCTTATTGCCTATTTGGTAACAGGTTACCTACAAGAAAACTGGGGCTGGGACTATGCCTTTGGTGCGGCAGCGATTGGTATGGCTATTGGTCTTATTCAATATTACTTCACCAACTCGTCGCTAGCGTCAGACTCAACGGCTCCAACTAATCCTTACACAGGCAGCGCTAAGAAAACCGCGTGGACAGCCGTTATTACAACCGTAGCGTTAGCTGTCGTTGTTATTGTTCTTGCTCACATGGGGACAATTGTTATTGACCCTCTTGCACTCGCTCAGCAAGTGGCTGTATTTTTCACTGTCGTATTTTTTGCTTATTTTGGTTTTATCTATTTCAAAGGCGCATTAAGCGACAATGAAAAAAGACGCATGTGGGCATTATTTTTAGTTTGTATTGCCTCGGCTTGTTTCTGGTCAGGCTTTGAGCAAGCCGGTTCATCTTTAAACTTGTTCGCTCAAAACTATACCGACAGAGCTTTATCTGCTGGTTCAATTTTCACGTCATGGTTCGGGCTTTCTACCATTCCAACCGTATGGTTCCAGCTTTCTAACTCGCTATTTATTATTATCCTTTCGCCTTTCTTCGCTGCGCTTTGGATTAACCTTGCTAAGCGTATGATTGACCCTTCGTATACCCTTAAGTGTGCAATTGGTCTTGTGATTATGGCAACAGGCTTCTTGGTAATGTTTATGGCCTCTCAGTACGCTGCTCAAGGTTTAAAAGTAGCCCCTATGTGGTTGGTCACTACTTACTTCTTACATACTGTTGGTGAGTTATGTTTAAGCCCCGTTGCACTTAGTGCGGTAAGTAAACTATCGCCTAAGCGTTTTGCTGGTCAAATGATGGGGGTTTTCGTTCTAACCTACTCTATCGGTAACATTATTGCCGGCCTATTGTCAGGTAATTTCGATCCTGAAAATGTAGCCGAAATGCCTAACCTTTACCTACAAATCGCGTTGTTTAGTATTGCTATCGGTATTGTGATCGCACTGCTGAGTCTCAAATCACGTTTTTGGGAAAAAGCTGGCGTTGAGTCGCAAGCCTAAGTTGATTAATAAAGATAGGAACAGGTGATTAAATTTTTGTTGAAAAGAGCTCATTAGACCAATTACGGTTTGAACCTTTCCTGCAATCACCTACAATAACCGCCGTTACACAATATGTGTCGGCGGTTTTTATTTGAGTACGCTATGAAATTTTATTTTTCCACCCGAAATATTCCTCAGCTAAAAGGTCTCCCTCTTACTGAACGCGTTAAGCGTTTAGACAGAGCAGCTTCACGAATGACCGTTCCAGAAAAAACACTCATGAACGTGCTCAAGCTACTGGTTTTCATACCCGCTTTTGTGCTTATATTACAAACCGCATCGAACTGGACATCACTGTTGTGGGCGGGACTCGTATTTTTGCTGTACCCGCTTTTAGTTAAGCCTATACAACATTCTATCTGTGCTAAACATTTGGCACCTAATTCAGACAAGGAGCATGCATGAAAACCATCTTGGTTACCGGTGGCGCAGGATACATTGGAAGTCATACTGTACTTCAACTACTCGAACAAGATTACAGCGTTGTTGTCTTGGACAACTTGGCGAACTCGAGTGCAGAGTCACTGAGACGTGTTGAGGCTATCTCAGGAAAATCCGTCACTTTCGTTCAAGGTGATATTCGCGACACTGCTGTGCTTGATGGTATATTTAGCGAGCATACGATTTATGCGGTTATTCACTTTGCGGGCCTAAAAGCCGTAGGAGAATCGGTTCAGCAGCCCCTGTCTTACTATGAAAACAATGTGTATGGCACGCTTACCCTGTGTAAATCAATGCAAAAGCACAACGTTAAGAATATTGTGTTTAGCTCTTCTGCTACAGTATATGGCGATCCTGCAGCCCTTCCTTTACGCGAAGACATGGCCACGGGACACCCAACCAACCCTTACGGTATGTCTAAGTTAATGGTAGAGCATGTGTTGGCTGATTTGTTTGTGTCAGACAGCGAATGGAACATTGTGCTACTTCGTTACTTTAACCCAGTAGGCGCACACGCATCAGGCAGCATTGGTGAAGATCCAAACGGTATTCCAAACAACCTCATGCCTTATATTTCACAAGTCGCTACGGGAAAATTAGAAAAACTCAGCGTATTTGGTGACGATTACGATACCCATGATGGTACTGGTGTACGTGATTATATTCACGTAGAAGACTTGGCTAATGGGCACTTGAAAGCGATTGATAGAATTGCTTTGAATATGGGCCTTGATAAATATAACTTGGGAACTGGTCAAGGTTACTCAGTGTTAGATATGATCAAAGCGTTTGAAAAGGCATCGGGTAAAACAATCCCTTATGCTATAGCACCGCGCCGTGGAGGCGATGTAGCGGCATGTTACGCAGACCCGACTAAGGCAGCTACTGAACTTAATTGGCACGCTGAGAAAGGCTTAGAGGCCATGTGTGCAGACACATGGAATTGGCAATCACAAAACCCTCAAGGATATCCTAAAGGCTAGTGACATTATGCTGCTGCTTCCGTGAAGTGAAGTGTGCAAGCACCGAATACTGAACCTAAAAAAGCCCCTTAACGGCATTTCGTTAAGGGGCTTTATTCTTTGTGTAAGTTAAAAGCTACGTTAGGGCTAATTACCTTTTAGCTTCAGGGGCTATTTTCCCCTTAGGGCAACTTCTCGTTAAAGCTCGTTTCCTTGAGGGCCATCTTCTTCTGGCTCATCTGTCGAAGTGTTATCTTCAACATCCGTTTCTTCATACTCCAGCATGGCTTCGAACTCAGCAAAATCATCAAGCTGCTCTTCATCTAATGCCTTATCACCACTTTTGCCATCGGTAACTTTAAATGCGAGGTTTTCGAAGTACGCATTTTTTACAAATGCATAGTCATCGACTGACTGTTCAAGTTGTTGCTCTTGGTCAATTAATGAAGCTCGCCCTTCCAACAACGAAACCAAATAACGTGCAATAGCAAACTGCCCATCGATAATCGCCATAGGATATACCATGCCGTCTACAACGTTACCGGAAAAACTGCGTGGGTCATTTGGGCCAAGCGCGGGTAACATTAAGAATGGCCCCGTTCCTACACCCCATGTTCCCATGGTTTCACCAAACTCTTCTTCTTTTTTAGTTATACCTATATGGTTAGCAACATCAATAGTACCGAATAGGCCAACGGTCGAATTAAGCACAAAACGAGCAAGGCTATCTAAACCGTCGTCTACCTTGCCTTGAAACATATTATTCATAAAGTTTGCTGGTTCTTGAAGGTTTTCTGCAGCATTAAACAATCCAACACGTGCAAAATGAGGCATAACCGTGACATACCCTACTGTAATGGGTCGCAGTAAATAGGCATCTAATACTTCCCAGTTGAAATCCCACATCACGCGGTTCACAGGCTCTAGGGGATCTCTAGGATCACTGGTATCTTGAACGGATGTACTATTTTGTTCAACTTGTTGAGACACTTGCTGACTTGCGCACCCGCCTAACAAACTCGCTAATAAAAGCGCACTTACCGAGACCCATTTTGAAAATTTAATCACAATAATTCCTTCTCTATCATCACGTTGATGTCTTTCACGTTTTGAGGTGCCACCTCGGTAACTTGACTACCTTCCCATTCCCCAGGCGATACAGATACATCGCCATCAGCAGATACTCGAGCGGTAAGCGTAACTTTGCTGAGTGAGTCTAATGTGTATTGCGGCATCATTGCATTATCCGTATCTAATGCAATAGTGACAGGAAAATCTTGTAACGGGATCTTAACCACGGCCGCCGGCATTCTGTTTTCTGAGTTAGCATCTTGCGCAAACACAATAAGAAAGCCGGATTGCGGTAACGCTGAACGGGCTTCATCAGATACATTAACGGTAATATTAAAACCTGTTTTCGTACTAGTCGTCTTTTCAATCGCGGGCGCTTGCGTACCAGATGATTCATCTATGGGACTATTATCTAGTACAAGCACTTGCCCGTCTTGCGCTTGAAGTTCTTGCTCTCGCATGGCAAGTCGCTGACCAATATCGTTACCCGCAGGTAGCTTATCTTTAACTTGCCCGTAATAACGGGTTAGGTTTTCTAAATCGCCTAGCTGCGCAGAAACCACCGCCATCATTAGCGCTAAATTATCATTTTCTGGCGTACTGCGTAATAACCCCTTAAGCACACCTTGTGCGCGATTGAGGTTATTCACATCACCCGTAGTCATCAAAGCTTGGGCTAGCGTAATTTGGTGAGACGTATTTCCAGGTTTTAGCGCAACGGCCTTATCTATGGCTTCAATGGCCTGCACTTCTTGGCCTAGGCTTAACATAAGCCGCCCCAAATATAGCCAGCCCGTATCATCTTCAGGGGCTTCTCGTAGGCGTTGACGAATGGCCAATGCCAAATTAGCCACGTCTTCGGGCCCTAAATCACTTCCATTGCCACTGGCTAATTGTGCGCTTAACTCTGGTAACGCTGCAATAGCATCAGAGGCACGCTGCACTTGGCTAAATTGATTCACCGAAGCGTATACCACTACACCCGCAACGACGGCGACTAGACCACCAATAAGTAAAGGAAGACCTGCCGTGCCAGTACGTGTTGATTCAAAACTACTTTCATCAACCAATGCGACTTTTAGTTCATCAACAGCCACTCGCATATCGTGCTCGGTGATTAAGCCTTCTTGCACTTCTCTTTCAAGCTCTTGCAATCGCTGCTTTACAATTTGCGTGTTGCTTAGGTTATCCGCTTTAGCGTGATTTTTTCTACGAAGCCAAGGGAATGCCAACAGCATAAGTACTAAGGTAATTAACCCTGAAACAACAATATAAAACTCAGTCCAACTCATTCTTTTTCCTGCTCAAGCAATGCATCTGCCTTAGCCAGTTTGGCTTTGATATCCTGCGGAGCTGTCGAAGACTTCCGGCGTACTACAAAAAAAATCGCGAAAACGACAAACAACACAGGTGCAGCCCACAGCCACATGGTGGCAATGGTTACCGGTGGTTGGTAATGCACAAAATCCCCGTAACGGGCTTTCATAAAATCAATAACTTCCTGCTCAGACTTGCCTTCTTTCAACAACGCATAAACTTTACGGCGCATATCGTGGGCAATCATGGCATCACTGTCGGCAATATTCTGGTTCTGGCACATAGGGCAACGTAGTTCGGCGGTTAAACTCAAAAACTGAGCACGTTGCGCAGGCGTATCAAACGCAAAGTTATCTTCAGCGCTACAAGCAGAAAAAGCGATAAATAAAGTGATAACGAATAGTAAACGTTTCATTCGCCGACTCTCTTAGTGCTTTCTGCTTCCTTTTTACCATCGGCCTCGGCCACTAACTGTTGATAAAGCGGCCCCACTTTGTTTTGCCATACACGTTCGTTGATATCACCAATATGATGCATGCGAATAACCCCGTTAGCATCCAGTACAAAGTGTTCTGGGGCGCCAGTAACCCCTAAATCTAGAGACGTATCGCGATATACATCAAAAATATTAAATGCATAAGGGTTACCGTAACGCCTTAGCATACTAGTAACTTCTTGTTGCACTCGGGTGAGTGTTTTTGTCCCAAAGTCAGGGTCAAGATCTTGGTCAAAGTACAAACCTACAAACTTTACTCCTAGCTCATTTTTAAGCTGGGTTAAATACGGCATTTCTACCGCACAGGTTACGCACCACACTCCCCATACATTCACAATAGTCACCTCACCTTTCAGTGAATCTGGGGTGTAGGTGGTATCGGGTTGCATTAAATCGGGTAATGTAAATTCGGGCAGTGGCTTGCCTTTAACTTGTGAATCTAGCTCTCGTGGGTCTGAAAACAACCCTTGGAACAAGAAAATCACCAGCATAGAGAACAGCACCAATGGAATGACAACTAAAGGCGCCTTTTTCATTGTGTGACCTCCTGACTGCCGGCATCACTTGTATTTTTCTTATCCGCTTCAAGGGGGTGTGCCTTTCCTGTCATGCGGTTAATAGCTTTCGCCACTTTTTTCACTTTGGTCATGCGATAGCGTTTATCGCTGATCGAGAATATACCGCCAATCGCCATGACAACCGCGCCCGCCCATAACCATGCTACAAACGGTTTTATGTAAATACGAACTGCCCAAGCGCCATCATCAAGGGGCTCGCCCATGGCAATAAATAAATCCCGCGATACCGTAGAATGAATTGCTGCTTCTGTCATTGGCATACGCTGAACTGTATACATACGCTTTTCTGGTTCTAAATGTACAACAAATTCATCCGCCTTGTTCACATCAAATACACCCACATCAGCGGTGTAATTAGGGCCTTGGAATGGCTTAACATCGGTAAAAGTAAAAGCATAACCGCCAAGCTCTACAGTTTCTCCCACTTCCATTCGCACATCCCGCTCTAACTCATAGTTAGACACTAAAGTAATGCCGATAATACTGATGGCAAACCCGATATGGCCTAATACCATGCCCCAATGACTTGGCGTAAGCTTGCGTAGTTTTGTAAATGTACTGGTATTACTTGGGTTAGCGTTAACGCGCTGAAACACTTCTTGCACGGTAGTAACCAAAATCCAAAACACGAGTATCATGCCCAGTACACCCATATACTGTGCCGTGTCGTAACTAAAATTGACCAAAAGCGCTGCACTTATTGCAATTCCACCAGCGACAAGCAACTGATTTTTGAGTGCACCTGCAGTCTGGTGTTTCCAGCGAGTTAAAGGGCCAAGGCCTAAGAACAACACAAACGGCACAATCAACAGGGTAAACATTTGATTAAAAAATGGCGCCCCCACTGAAATACTGCCTAGCCCTAGTTCTTTATGAACCAGTGGCAATAAGGTACCAAGTAACACCACTAACGTAGCGGCACACAAAAATACATTATTACCCATGAGCAATACTTCACGAGAAAACGCTTGGTATCGACCGGGGCTCTTTAAAGCCGAAGCGCGCATGGCATATAGTAACAAGCCAAAGCCACTCAACACGATAAGAATACCGAGTATAAATAGACCACGGGTTGGGTCGCTTGCGAAAGAGTGAACGGAAACAATCACTCCTGAGCGAACTAAGAAGGTTCCCAACAAGCTTAACGAAAACGCAGCAATAGCGAGTAATACCGTCCACGACTTAAAGGCTTTTCGTTTTTCCGTTACCGCCAAAGAGTGCATCAAGGCGGTTCCCACCAACCAAGGCATAAAGGATGCGTTTTCTACGGGATCCCAGAACCACCAGCCCCCCCAGCCAAGTTCGTAGTAAGCCCACCAGCTACCAAGGGCGATACCCACAGTAAGAAACGCCCAGGCAGCAATAACCCACGGACGAGCCCAACGCGCCCATGTGGAATCGAGTTGACCTGAAATCAATGCAGAAATAGCAAAAGCGAACGCCACTGAGAAGCCTACATACCCCATGTATAACATTGGTGGGTGAATGATCATGCCAAAATCTTGCAGAAGCGGGTTTAAATCTCGGCCATCGACAGGGAAAAACGGCAACATACTATTGAAGGGATTTGAGGTAAGCAGCATAAACAAATAAAAGCCAATACCAACCATACCTAGCACCGATAGCACCCTTGCAACCATTGTAAGAGGAATACCTCGGCTAAATATGGCGACTGCTACCGTCCAAATTGACAGCATTAAAACCCACAGCAAAAACGAACCTTCGTGGCCGCCCCAAACTGCAGTAATTTTATAGACAAGTGGAAGCTGGCTGTTGGAATGCTGCGCCACATACTCAACACTGAAATCATCGGTAACAAAGGCATAGGTTAAGCACAAATACGCGATTAGGGTAAAAACAAACAATCCAATCGCCAAGGGCTTTGCGGTAGCCATTAGCGTGTCGTGTTGACGATGAGCCCCCCAAAGCGGGTAAACTGCAAGCAAAATAGATAATACTAGGGCGAGTGTTAATGCAATGTTCCCAATCTCAGGCACCATGGTTACTGGCCTCCTGGTTTAGACTTTAAACTTGGCTTTGAACTTGGCTCTGATACCGTCATTGATGCTGTTTCTGACGCTACTTCTGGACTTGCTTCATACTGATAAGAAGATGAAGCATCGGTGACGGGCATATTGGCAGGTTTTTCATGCTTAATGCCCTTCATTTTTTCTGCCAGCTCTGGTGGCATGTATTCTTCATCATGCTTAGCAAGAACTTCTTGCGCAGTAATTTCTGTTGCCGAAGTAAGCACACCGGTAGCCACGATCCCTTGGCCTTCACGAAACAAGTCAGGCAGTATCCCCGTGTAGGTCACCGTAACGGTGGGCCCCGTATCTATTAAATCAAAGGACACCGCTAGGCTTTTGCTGTCTCGGCTCACACTACCCGGTACGACCATACCGCCAATACGAAGACGTTGACCAACATGTGGCATTTGCCCTTGCTTACCTTCAATAATTTCACTTGGTGTATAAAATAAATCGATACTGTCGTTTAATGCATAAAGCATTAAACCAATTGCGCTGGCGATTAACAGCCCAACAATGCTCACTACCGCCAAACGCTGCTTTCTTCTAGGGTTCATGCCACTATCTCACTTTAAAAACTACTGACTACAACTTACTGTGCTGATGAAGCGTGTGATTTTTCTCTCGCTTCTTTAATTCGCACCTGACGCTGTTGTTCTTTTAAAACCGACTTCAGTAACCCTTTATGTTGCCGAAAGCTTAATACTACTAGCAGTATCATTGCTCCAAAGGTCACACCAAAAGATAACCAAACGTAGAAGGCATAGCCTCCCATGTCTAAAAATGCTGAGAATGAATCAAACTGCATTAGCTATTCTCACTTGTTGCGTGCGCTAACTTTTGCACCCAAGGGCGATGCATCTCACGGCGCACAATTTCGCTGCGTAGCCTTACCGTAGTCACTGCCCCAATAAAAAATGCAAAACCTAATAAACTAATTAATAACGGCCACAACATTTCAGGCGCAATAGAAGGCTGATCGAATTTGCTGATGGTGGCCCCTTGATGCAAGGTATTCCACCATTCTACGGAGTAATGAATAATAGGAATATTTACTACGCCGACTAAAGCCATCACCCCTGCTGCTTTACCCGCCTGTTGTTTATCTTCAAAGGCACCATAAAGCGCAATAACCCCGATATACAAAAACAACAAAATAAGTTCTGAGGTTAGGCGTGCATCCCATACCCACCACGCGCCCCACATAGGTTTACCCCAGGCTGCACCGGTAAATAACGCAATAAAAGTCATGACGGCACCCACTGGCGCCATGGCTATCATGCTCATATAGGCCGTTCGCCATTGCCATACCATTCCTACCAAGGCCGCAATCGCCATAGCCACATAGGTGCCCATAGACAACATTGCGCTAGGCACATGAATGTAGATAATGCGAAACGAATCACCTTGTTGATAATCTTGTGGTGCAAAGGCTAGCCCCCACACTGTGCCTACGGCCAAGCATAACAATGTACCAAGCCACAACCAAGGCTGCAAAGTTAGGCACAATTGGTAAGCATTTTCTGTTTTAGCGTAAGGATGTAACCACTTCCACATCAGTTTTGACTCACTTTCAAAGAATAAGCTATGGCAAACGGCGCAGCGGCAGCAGCCAGTAACAGCATGGCGCCAATAATAGCAAGTTGAGGATGATAAGGTAATTGCAGTGCGGCAGAATCTACAGCAGACGTGGCAAAAATCAGTAACGGAATAAAAACGGGGATTAAAAGCAATGCTAAAAGCAGTCCGCCCCGTGCTAGCCCCACCGTTAATCCCACTGCAATAGCACCAATTAGCGACAGCAAAGGTGTGCCAATTAGCAAAGTAAGCATTAATGCTATAAACATATCCGTGCTTAGGTTTAAAAACATCGCAAGCAACGGCGACAGAATCAATAAGGGCACAAAACTCACCAGCCAATGTGCCAGTACTTTAACCGTCGCAACGGCCGGGAATGACATGCCACTTAAGGTATATTGTTCTAAAGAACCATCAATAAAATCATCACGAAAAAGCCGTTCCATCCCTAACAAGGATGACAATATAGCCGCAATCCAAATAACGCCTGGGCCAATACGTTGCAGTGTTTCTGGAGAAGGGCTCACGCCCAAGGGGAATAGGGTAACCACCATCAATAAAAACATGAGGGGTTGAACCAACTCAGCTTTTTGCTGAAACGCAATCTGCATATCTCGTTTGAAGATACCGAGTAGTAAGGGATTCAAAACCGGTACTCCAAATCAACACAGCGGTGCGTACCCGCTTCAGGAGACAGCGCTTGGTGGGAAGTAGTAATAATCATGCCGCCGTCTGCCACATGCTGTTTCATTTTACGCTCAAGTAATATTACACCTGCGCTATCAAGTGCGGTGAAAGGTTCATCTAATACCCATACCGTTGCACTCTTGAGCCACAGCCGACTCAGTGCAACACGACGTTGTTGTCCAGCGGATAAGAATCTGACAGGCACATCTTCAAGGCCAACTAACCCTAAGCGTTCAAGCACTTGATAAATGCTTTCGATATCGGATGTTTGGGTAACATCCTTATTTTGAATACCGTGTTGCGCTAACCAAAAGCGCAAATTATCAATGGCAGACAAAGCGCCATTTAATGCACTTTTGTGGCCTAAATAAATAAGAGTTTGATAATATAATGAAGGGTTGCTGCTGATGTTCGCGCCATTGAAAATCACGTCACCGTGCTCAGGCGAACTCAAGCCAGTAAGAATACGCAATAAGCTGGTTTTGCCCGCACCGTTAGGCCCACGCAAATATACTAATTCCCCTGCATTAAGATTTAACGAAAAGTCGTCAAACAAAACACGATCGCGTTTTATGCAAGTTAGTCCAGATGCACATAAACCGGACACGCACGCTCCTTTACTATTCACTGTTTAAAACCGGCGTAGTTTATCACAGTAAGTTTCTTTCGCAGTCGCGAATTATGATTAAATATGATTTACTTCAACAACAAACGCGATGATATGCCCCGCTTATTACCTATACTTTCCATTACGGATTAAACTCGTCGCTCACCTGGCCGATAAGCTCCATATGACATCACAGTTAAGCGCACTGCTTTCAAATATAACTCAAAGTACTTCAGGGTCGAAATCGTCGGCAGCATCAGTGCTGAATAATTTATCCCAAGCTGCGGCGCTCGATACCGCCGCAAAGGTAACTGTGGCGCGATTGCCTGAACAGATACTTGCTATTCAAACGCAAGGGCAACCGGCAACTCGGGTTTCACTGTTGAAAAGCGCAGATTTATTGCCGCCACAGCGCCCTCAATTAACCTCTTTCAGCCAAGGTGGAGTAACTCAAGCTGCCCTTATTAGCACTGAAACAGGCATGAGTACCAGTCAAGTTACCGCGATGCAGCTTAAAACCCTTTCACTTTCTCTTGCGACGATGCTGGCTTCTATGCCGACACCACAACAGAGCATGCGCGTTAGCGTGCAAGCAACGGTTACGCAATTAACGAGTAATCAACTGAGTCTAACGCTAGCAGATGGCCAGCCGTTAAATTTATCACTAAAGCCTGACGCCGCAGCGCAATTGAGCGCCGATATCAAAAACAATGGCAAGCTGGTTTCACTTTCACTTAATCAAGTGCCTGGTGATACTGGTAAATTGACTGTTTCAGTAACGTCAGCGAAACAAGCAAACTTAGCGAGTCAAGGTACTCAATCAGCAGCTTCCACGTTACAAGCCGCGCCTCTATCAGTGACCGACAGCAAAATTACGACTGTGCTCACCAATGCATTGCGTTCCCAAGGTATCGCCTTCGGGCATGGTAACCCTGTTAACGGGAATGTGCCTGATGCCATCGCTAAGCTACTCCCTAATATTCAATCACAAAATACTTTGCAGCAAGTATCTATGCTCAGCCTTAAGGGCAATACGTTAACATCGTATTCCGCTAAGGGCAATACGTTAACATCGTATTCCGCTGCCAGTCAGGCAGTATTGACGTTCCCCACATCCGATAGCGGTACTGTCATTCCAAGAGCTTCACAGCAGCTTGCCGCCAAACTTAGTGCTTCAGCTATACCTGTGGGAGCTATGGTTGAAAAAACGGCTGGAAATAGTTCCGCTTTGACTGAGACTACAGGAAAAACTTCGGCAAATGGTAGTGAAAATGTAGCTCAACGAGCAAAAACAGACAGTGCTAATCATGCTTCAAATTCGTCATCAATTACGTTGTCACCAGAATTCTCAACTGCGGTAGATAGCAAAGGTGCTTCGATACAAGGGACCGATGTTCACAAGGCTATTGTTACTTTATCTCGAGCATTACTTAGTCAGACGGGGTCCACTCAACAAGCGCTAACACAATTGACATCAATACTTAGCGGGACTGCAGAAGGCAGCGATAAAACCACTGCCGTATTAAGTCAAATAGCAAAGCAAATTACAGGCATAAACAGCAACGCATTGCCCAGTGCTAGACCATTAATAGCACCGCAGGTATCGAATGCAACTACCACACCTGCTTCACCTAACTCGAGCCAAGAGACTAACGCTTTTACAAATGACAATACTGTTGGTTTAAAAACGGGCGCTGGGGATGTTAATACAGGTAACGCGGATAACAGTTTACGAAAAGGCATTTCTCAGCTAATAGCTTTGCTCGGTGGCTCGGGGAACAGCATTCGCGGTAATGTTATACAGAGCAATACCTCTCAAGGTACAGGCTCTCAGGGTACTGCTACTCAAGGTACTGCCACTCAAGGTAAAGATACGCTAGGTAATCACACTGGGGCAGCTTCAAATACGCCCACTACAAACGATAAAACTGCAAATCAAGTTACTGGTTCACAGGATATAGAGAAAAATAATGTAGAGGCAAAAACCTCAACGCCAAACAACCAACAGAGCATGCAGGCGACTCAAAATAATACCGATTCATCTATAGCGTCGCGCATTTATGGTTTACTTAACGCTCCCGCTATCGCGGTAACGCCGTTATCATTGACGTCCCCCATTGCCGCCTCTAATTTTGTACAAGGTTTAGTGGCATTGTTACAACTGTCTTTAGCGGGTAGAGCACTATCGAGACAGCCATCTCTCAAAGTACAAATTGATTCACCTGATAGCATTATAAGTAAAACAATAACGAATACCTCTGGTTCTGCCCCCTCTAGCCGCGTTGCGCAAGATGTTGCCAATCTTGATAGTCGCACAAACTTACTGGCTAATTTAAAAACCTTATTAGCGAACCATCAACACAGCAAAGTGGCTCAAGCCGAAAACCGGGTTCAGGGGCAAGATAGTTTTTTCTATGCATTACCTTCTGTATCTCAACATTACGCACCGGCTGAACTTTTAGTGCAAAGAGAGCCAGATCGACAACACGGAAAAGAAGACAAAGATGGCGAGAAACGTTTATGGAATGTCACAATGAAGCTAGATATCGGTGATGCGGGCCAACTCCTCGCTAAATCCAAGATAGACACCGATACCATTACCATCGACCTCTATACTTCCAACGAAACCGTACTGACTCGTGTTGCTGATACCTTGCCGTATTTAGAACGACGATTGGCTGATTTAGGGCTGAATGTCGAGAAAATGAGTTTTCAGCGGGGTCATATTCCTGACACACTAAATAAACGCCCACATCAAATTTTTGAGACACGAGTATGAGTGAGAAAGCAAAGCGTGCGATTGGGCTTAAGTATGATGGTGGCGATAAAAAAACAGCCCCAAAAGTTGTCGCAAAAGGCTACGGAGATCTTGCAGAAGCGATTATCGCCATGGCTGAAGAGTCTGGCATTCTTATTCATGAAGACCCCTATCTTAGCGAAGTGCTTAGCACCTTAGATTTAGGGCAAGATATACCCGAATCGTTGTATTTTGTTATCGCCGAACTGCTAGCATATTCCTATGTACTACAAGGAAAAATACCGCCTGGCTGGGAAGGTGTGGTTAAGCATATAAATTATGAGGTATAAAAAGCGACTTTGAAATTATCAAAGTCGCTGCTTTTCATCTTAAGTTATGTTGGGTTGATTTACCCTACTATCTAAATAGTACTTTCTCTTTATTAAACCAGTACACACAAAATGCAATGAGTGCGGCGGCGATGGCGACTGTAGAAGTAAATATGCCGAACAAGGCAAAATAATCCATAGTGCCTTTGAATAACTCTTTCATCGCTAATGCTACATTGGTGAGTGGCACCCAAATCCAACCACCTTCTAATTTAACACCCGGCATCATTGCAATTAACACAGGGAAAACTACTACCATAACAAGTGCCCCCATATAACTTTGGGCTTCTTTAAATGATCGAGCATAAATAGAAAGAGACAATAAGACCGCGGCAAATATTGCCACTACCGGAATTAGCATTAAAAAGATAAGCACAAAATCAATGATGCCAATCATCGCCATCACCTCTGCTACAAATTCAATTGCCAACCCTTGAGACAAAACTATGCCCCATATGGCCATGGAAGATACGGTGATAAGTGCTGTAATTAGACCCGCGACACCGATGGTAAAGAATTTTCCCAAAACCAGTTTATAACGCTCCATCGGCGATATTAATAGTGTCTCTAGCGTACCCCGCTCTTTTTCACCCGCACCTAAGTCTGATGCTGGTGCCATAGCACCTTGTAGGCATAAAATGAAAATGAAATAAGGTAATAACCCGCCCAAGCGTTCACCCCATACTTCACGATCATCCGCTATGTTTTCTTTTTCAATGACAATAGGCGCGAGTAACGCTTGCTGCTGTGACTCATTCAGTCCTAAATTAGCAAAGGCCGTTTTTTGAAATTCATCAGTGTAAACATCGACAATTTCAGACACTCTTCCTAACACTTTATTTAAGCCTGCGTCATTTAAATACAATTGCAGCTTATGCTGACCAGAAGTGAGCACCTCGTTGTTAAAGGTTTCTGGGATAACTAAAACGAAGTCTAGTGTTTCATCTTTAATGAGCTTGGCATAGTCAGCTTCACCTTGGATATCCACCATCGTAAATTTGTCAGTTTCATTAGCGAATTGTTGCGACATGTCTGGCGCATATTGCTCGCCCACAATGGCATATTTCAATACAACGTTTTCGGCCTTTTCAGCGGCGGAATTCATGAAAAACATGGCGACACCGAAAATTAATGGGAAAAGCAGTAAAGGCAACACAATCATAAAAATAATAGTTTTACGGTCGCGCAATAACTCTTTGAATTCTTTTTTAAAAATTAACCACATTGCCCCACCTCCGCTGTATTCATTTTTAAAGTGTGCAAAAAGCTTTTATGCATTTGTCCGTCAGATAGCGCACTAAAAGCAGCAAGGGAATCATTAAATACACTTTCGCCTTGATTAATCACCGTTACACGGTCGCAAAGCATTTGAACTTCATCCAAATGATGGGTAGAAAAGATAACTGGCGTTCCTTTATCTTTAAGGCGCTGAATAAAGTCCATCACTGTTGAGGTGGCCATAATATCTAAGCCTGTAGTAGGCTCATCAAGCACAACTAAGGAAGGTTCATGAATAACAGCGCGGGCAATGGCTGTTTTTTGTTTCATACCAGATGAGAAGTTTTCTGCCCGTCTGTCTAAAAAGCTCTGCATGTCGAGTAAGTCAGCCATTTCTTCAATACGTGCAGAAATTATCGCTTTAGTAATGCCGTGTAATTCGCCAAAATAAGCAATATTTTCTCGCCCAGTCAGCCTGCCATATAAACCAGTTGAGCTAGACAGAAAACCTATTTTTTTACGCGCAATTATTGGGTTGGCTAGCACGTCTTCACCATCAATTACCACGGTGCCGCTATCTGGCTTAAGTGCGGTTGAAAGCATGCGTAATGTAGTGGTTTTTCCTGCTCCGTTAGGGCCAAGCAAACCAAGCACTTCTCCTTGACCACATGAAAACGATACATCTTTCACTGATTGAAAGTAGCGCCCTTTTAATCGTGGATCCTTTTTCTCTTGCTCACTTAGCTTTTTGGGGTTCTCCACCTCAAAGCGTTTAGCAAGACTAGATATATCAATCATTATCCCTTCCCTTTTTTTATTATTTAAATCGAATGCTTACAGTACTAGTCTTTGCCTTTCTATTTTTATTACAGCTTTACTGTTTTTTTATTTTAATTCAATCCAAGATATAGAATTAAAGTGTTAAAAAGTATGTTTTTTGAACACAAAAAAGCCCACCATTTGGTGGGCTTTTAAATAACACAAATGCGCTATTTTATAGTCAGTTTAGTAGCTACTGCTGATCATCTTCTGCAGCAGGTGCTTCTTCTACTTTCACTGTCTTAGGTAAAAGTAGCTCAGCGCGAATTTGTTTTTCAATCTCATCGGCAATAGCTGGGTTTTCTTTTAGGAACTTCATTACGTTCGCTTTACCCTGACCGATACGATCACCTTTGTAGCTGTACCAAGCACCGGCCTTATCAACCAATTTCTGCTTAACACCTAAGTCGATAAGCTCAGCTTCTTTACTTATACCTTCGCCGTAGCGAATCATGAATTCAGCTTGCTTAAATGGCGGTGCTACTTTGTTTTTCACTACTTTAACGCGAGTTTCGTTACCTACTACCTCATCGCCTTCTTTGACCGCACCGATACGGCGGATATCTAAACGTACTGAAGAGTAGAACTTAAGTGCGTTACCACCGGTTGTTGTTTCTGGGCTACCGAACATTACACCAATTTTCATACGAATTTGGTTAATGAAGATACACAAGGTATTTGAACGCTTGATATTACCGGTAAGTTTACGCAATGCTTGCGACATTAATCGCGCTTGCAAACCAACGTGTGAGTCACCCATGTCGCCTTCAATTTCCGCTTTTGGCGTAAGGGCAGCAACCGAGTCAACAATAACGACATCAACACCGCCAGAACGAACCAGCATGTCACAAATTTCAAGCGCTTGTTCACCCGTATCAGGCTGAGAAACTAAAAGCTCATCGATGTTTACACCTAGCTTCGACGCGTAAATTGGATCAAGTGCGTGCTCAGCATCTACGAAGGCACAGGTTTTACCATTCTTTTGAGCCTCTGCAATTACCTGCAAGGTAAGTGTCGTTTTACCCGAGGCTTCAGGTCCGTAAATTTCTACCACACGACCACATGGCAAACCGCCTATGCCCAAAGCGATATCAATGGTGAGTGAACCAGTAGAGATAGCCTCAATGTCCATCGCTTGGTTGTCGCCTAAACGCATAATAGCGCCTTTACCGAACTGCTTTTCAATTTGCCCAAGTGCGGCACTTAAAGCTTTAGATCTATTACTGTCCACGTCAATATCCTCTAGGATTAGCGGTTAAATTCTTTAGTTGGTGATGTCTTTGTTGAAGCTGCCTTTGCTATTTATACTAGCTATCTTTACTAACAGTATTATTCATCTATACAGCTAGCATTCATTGCATCAACATTTGCTTACCGACACCTTACCAAGTGTTGCGTGCATTCTATACTGTACAAGCATACAGTTTCAACCTGAGTTTTCATTTTATTTTGCTTAATGGGTTCTTATTGGCAGCATCTTAGATGACCGTCTGTTCAATCAGCCAACATCGCCAATAGATGGGTAATCGCAAATTCTATTGCATGCAGACGAACAGTCTCTCGGTCTCCAGCAAAAACCTGCTTAATCGTTTCTGACTTAGCACCACAGATAAACCCAAACCAAACAGTACCCACAGGCTTTTCTTCGCTGCCGCCACCTGGGCCTGCAATACCGCTTACGGTTACCACGACATTCGCGTCGCTCTTGTGCTTAACGCCCGCCGCCATCTCTTCAACGGTCTGCATTGACACCGCGCCATGTGCATTTAGAGTTTCTGGCTTTACAGCTAATTCACGTATTTTTGCGTCGTTTGAATACGTCACCCAACTTTGATTAAACCAATCCGAACTGCCAGCAATACTGGTAAAGGCGAACGCAACGCCGCCCCCGGTGCAAGACTCTGCGCTTGAAACCGTCCAGCCTTTACGGCGAAGCGCATTACCCAGCGCCGTCACCATCTCTGTTATATTGTCAGATACCATGAATGTCCTTTATCGCTATCAGCGCTATTATCAGCTTCGGCCGTTAAAGCATTAATTTGAAGCATTAGGCTGTGCCGATGTACTTATTGGTGAGAGCTATCATTTAACTAATGAGTTCAGGAAATGGTTGAAAATTCCATACTCGTATCAATAATACACAGCAAATACGAAAAGTGATTATTTTAGCACTCCTGCTCTTTTAATCACTCTTCTGTTAATAATTCTTCTGTTAATATAACAAATTGAGTTATCGCAAGTAGCAGCAATAAAAAGCACGAGGCATTTTTTGGAATCACACACTCCTATGATGCGCCAGTATTTAACGATAAAGGCGCAGCACCCTAACATTCTTATGTTTTACCGTATGGGCGACTTTTACGAGTTGTTTTTCGATGATGCCAAGAAAGCCGCAGAACTGCTTGATATATCATTAACCGCACGGGGCAAATCCGGTGGCGATCCTATTCCTATGGCTGGCGTTCCTTACCACGCGGTTGAAAGCTATTTAGCCCGGTTGGTGAAAATGGGCGAGTCAGTGGCGATTTGCGAACAAGTTGGCGACCCAGCTACAAGCAAAGGCCCAGTTGAGCGCCAAGTTCAGCGCATTGTTACCCCAGGTACGGTTACCGATGAAGCCTTATTAGAAGAACGCCGCGATAATGTACTAGCGGCAGTTTGCGGTCACAGTATGCATTACGGCGTGGCTACATTAGATGTCACCAGTGGCCGGTTTGTAGTAGTCGAGTGCGACACCGACGATGCCTTGTTAGGTGAACTACAACGAATTAATCCTGCTGAACTACTCTATCCTGAAGGCTTTGAAAGCTTACCCTTGATTGAACAGCGTAAAGGCTTGCGTCGGCGGCCCGAGTGGGAATTCGATATCGATACCGCCACCGAACAATTAACCGCTCAGTTTCAAACGAAAGAACTGGCGGGGTTTGGGGTATCAGATTTAACCAAAGGCATTGGCGCCGCCGGTTGTGTGCTTCAATATGTGAAAGATACCCAGCGTACAGCCCTTCCCCATATTCGCCGTATTCAAAAAGAACAGCAAGACAGCCGCGTACAATTAGATGCAGCTACCCGCAGAAATCTAGAGCTTACCCACAATTTAGCCGGCGGCATTGAAAATACCCTGTTTAGCGTGATGGATACGACCACTACCGCCATGGGTAGCCGGTTACTACAACGCTATATTCACTCGCCTATTACCGATCAACACGAATTACATAACCGTCAAGATGCCATTGAAGCACTTATCGACAATGAGCCAGATGCTATTCGCGGTCATTTAAAAACGATTGGCGATATTGAACGCATAATGGCACGTTTGGCATTACGTTCAGCAAGGCCCAGGGATTTCGCTAGACTTAAAAACGCGTTGAATACCCTGCCCGACCTTCAAGAAGCGTTGGGGGCGTATAACGTTGCACAGCTAAATGAATTAAAACAGGCCGTCAGTACTTACCCAGAGCTACAAGCTTTATTAAATAACGCGATTATCGATAACCCGCCTGTGGTTATTCGCGATGGCGGGGTTATTGCTGAAGGCTTTAATAGCGAATTAGATGAGCTTCGAAAATTGTCTCAAGGTGCTACTGATTATCTTGACGCCATGGAGCAACGCGAACGTGAACGCACAGGCATTTCAACCCTAAAAGTAGGCTACAACCGGGTTCATGGTTTCTTTATCGAGATTAGTCGTGCCAATAGCGACAAAGCGCCCGCCGAATATATTCGCAGGCAAACGCTTAAGAATACTGAACGCTTTATCACCCCAGAGCTTAAAGAGCACGAAGATAAAGTACTTACCAGTCAAGGTCGTGCGCTAGCCCTCGAAAAACAGCTTTATGAAGCACTTTTCGATGAAGTCGCGCCAAGCCTAAATGCGCTAATTGAAACGGCCGCAGCATTGGCCAAACTCGACGTATTATGCTGTTTTGCCGAGCGCGCGTTAAGTCTGGATTGGTATCGCCCAAGGTTAAGTATGGAAAGCGCGCTGACCTACGAAGAAGGTCGGCATCCTGTGGTGGAACAGGTTATGAAAGACCCGTTCATTGCTAACCCATTAACACTTAACGATAGCCAGCGCATGCTTATTATTACCGGCCCTAACATGGGCGGTAAATCAACCTACATGCGCCAAACCGCGTTAATTGCGCTGCTCGCGTATATTGGCAGCTATGTGCCCGCACAAAACGCCCATATTGGTAAAATTGATAGAATATTTACTCGTATTGGCGCTTCTGACGATTTAGCATCTGGTCGCTCAACCTTCATGGTAGAGATGACGGAAACCGCCAACATTCTGCACAATGCCACCGAGCATTCGTTAGTGTTAATGGATGAGATTGGCCGCGGTACCAGTACTTACGATGGCTTATCGCTCGCATGGGCGTGCGCCAGCTACCTCGCCCAAAAACTGAATGCTTACACCTTATTTGCAACTCACTATTTTGAGCTTACCGAGTTACCTGATTCCGAGAAAAGTGTAGTTAATGTTCATTTGGATGCGGTAGAGCACGACGACACCATCCGGTTTATGCATAGCGTACAAAATGGCGCGGCGAGTAAAAGCTTTGGTTTACAGGTTGCACAACTTGCAGGTGTACCTAAGCCGGTTATTAAAGCGGCGCAGCAAAAACTCGCTATTTTGGAAAACGCGCATCTTATTTCTGAAACTGAATCCAGTGCTGATATTAAAACTGATAAATCATCTAACATTGGGGATGAAACTGGCAAGCAGCACGATAGACGCGCCAACAAAAAAGCAGCGTCAACGGCGCATGGTTCCTTACAATCTCAGTCACAACTGTTGTTCCCAGATAAACCCCATCCGGTTGTAGAAGCGTTGGAAAATTTATCCCCAGATGAACTTTCACCACGCCAAGCACTAGACCTTATTTACACGCTCAAGCGTTTAAGTCAGTCATAAAAAACAGCGCTTGCGGCGAAAGCCACGCTCAAATAGGTAAAAGAAGCGATTGTGTGGGCAAACAGATTGTTTGCTCACACTAACTTGCGTATACTATTAACCCGTCCAAAGTATGGGTAGTTTAGTTCCTAAACTACACTCATATTTACCCAATACAACTCAACGTTCTAGGTTTCGCATGACAAATTATATTTTCGTCACCGGTGGTGTAGTTTCATCGCTAGGTAAAGGTATTGCCGCTGCGTCGTTAGCCGCAATTCTTGAAGCTCGCGGGCTCACCGTCACCATGTTAAAACTCGACCCGTATATTAATGTCGACCCAGGCACCATGAGCCCTATTCAACATGGCGAAGTATTTGTTACCGATGATGGCGCAGAAACCGATCTTGACCTTGGTCACTACGAGCGTTTCATTCGCACCCGTATGACCAAGCGTAACAACTTCACTACCGGACGGGTATACGAAGAAGTACTAAAACGTGAACGTCGAGGTGACTACTTAGGCGCCACTATTCAGGTTATTCCACACATTACCAACGAAATTAAGCGCCGTGTGGTTGAAGGCGCTGAAGGCCACGATGTGGCTATTGTTGAAATTGGTGGAACGGTAGGTGACATCGAATCACAACCTTTCTTAGAAGCAATTCGTCAACTAGGCACCGAACTAGGTCGAGAAAAAGCGATGTACATGCACTTAACCTTAGTGCCTTATATGCCAGCTTCAGGCGAAGTAAAAACGAAACCAACCCAGCACTCAGTGAAAGAGCTTCGTTCGATTGGTATTCAGCCAGACATTCTAGTGTGCCGCTCTGTAGGCGCATTACCATCGACTGAGCGTTCTAAAATTGCGTTGTTCACTAACGTAAACGACAAATCGGTCATATCGCTTAAAGACGTAGACAGCATCTACCGCATTCCAGCAGCACTTAAAGCGCAAGGAATGGATCAGCTTGTGGTAGACCGTTTTGGTTTAGACTGTAAAGAAGCCGACCTATCAGAATGGGAACAGGTACTTTATGCAGAGTCTAACCCTACTGCTGAAGTTAACATCGGTATGATTGGTAAATACGTTGAATTGCCGGATGCTTATAAGTCAGTTAACGAAGCCCTTAAACATGCTGGGTTGAAGAACCGTTTAACCGTAAATATCCACTATATCGACTCTCAAGACGTTGAAAGTAAAGGCGCGCAAATTTTAGAAAAACTAGATGCTATATTAGTGCCTGGTGGTTTTGGTGAGCGCGGTATCGAAGGCAAAATTGCCACTGCACGCTATGCCCGTGAAAACAAAGTGCCTTATTTAGGTATTTGTCTAGGTATGCAGGTAGCGCTTATTGAGTTTGCGCGTAATGTAGCGGGTATGGAAGATGCCAATAGTTCTGAATTTGATCCTGAGACACCGTATCCGGTTGTTGGTTTAATTACAGAATGGCTTGATGAAGCAGGTACCACAGAAATACGTAGTGAAAATTCAGACCTCGGCGGCACTATGCGCTTAGGCAGTCAGCTTTGCCACTTAATTGAGGGCACTAAGGTGCATGAAATGTATGGCAGTGCTGAAATTTACGAGCGCCACCGTCATCGTTACGAAGTTAACAACAACCTTCGTGAACAAATTGAAGCCGCAGGGTTAAAGGTAAGTGGTTTGTCCACTGATAAACGACTTGTAGAAGTTATCGAAATACCTGACCATCCTTGGTTTATCGCGGGTCAATTCCACCCTGAATTTACGTCAACCCCTCGTGATGGACACCCATTATTTAAAGGGTTTGTCGCTGCTGCTGGACAGTATCAAAAAGAGAATCATTAATTTCTAATAAGGGAACACTTGCTCCCGTTTGTGTTTCCAAACAATTGTTAAGGAAAAAACATGGCGAAAATTAGTCGCATTATTGGTCGCGAAATTTTGGACTCACGCGGTAATCCTACCGTTGAAGCCGATGTGTACTTAGAATCAGGCGTTATGGGCCGTGCTGCTGCTCCATCTGGTGCTTCAACAGGTAGCCGCGAAGCATTAGAACTTCGTGACGGTGACAAGTCTCGTTATTTAGGTAAAGGCGTAATGAAAGCCGTAGCCGCTATTAACGATGAAATTGCCCCTGCGCTTTTAGGTAAAGACGCACTAGCACAAGCTGATATTGACGCTATCATGATTGACCTAGACGGAACAGAAAATAAAGAAACTCATGGTGCAAATGCCATTCTAGCGGTATCGCTAGCAGTAGCTAAAGCAGCGGCCTTAGAGAAAGGCGTTGCCCTTTACGAGCACATTGCAGATCTTAACGGCACTCCTGGTCAATACTCGATGCCAGTACCTATGATGAATATCATCAATGGTGGTGAGCACGCTGACAACAACGTAGACATTCAAGAATTCATGGTACAGCCAGTAGGCGCAAAGAGCTTCAAAGAAGCCCTTCGCATGGGTGCTGAAATTTTCCATTCACTGAAGAAAGTACTTTCTGCTAAAGGCCTAAACACGGCTGTTGGTGACGAAGGTGGTTTCGCACCAAACCTTAGCTCTAACGCTGAAGCGCTAGCGGTTATCGTTGAAGCAGTAGAAAACGCTGGCTACAAAATGAATGAAGATATTACGCTAGCACTCGATTGTGCGGCATCTGAATTCTACAAAGATGGTCAATACGTATTGTCTGGTGAAGACAAGAGCTTCGATTCTGAAGCCTTTGGTGATTACCTAGCTGACCTTTCTGACAAGTACCCTATTGTGTCTATTGAAGATGGTCTAGACGAGAGTGATTGGGACGGTTGGGCAAGTTTGACCAATAAAATTGGCGAAAAAGTACAACTTGTTGGCGACGACTTATTTGTAACTAACACCAAGATTCTTAAGCGTGGTATTGATAACGGTATTGGTAACTCAATCCTTATCAAGTTCAACCAAATTGGTTCACTAACTGAAACCTTGAACGCAATTAAGATGGCGAAAGATGCAGGCTTCACGGCTGTTATCTCTCACCGTTCAGGCGAAACAGAAGACGCCACTATTGCTGATTTAGCAGTAGGTACTGCGGCTGGCCAAATCAAAACTGGTTCACTATGTCGTTCAGACCGTGTTGCTAAGTACAACCAACTTCTTCGCATTGAAGAAGCGCTAGGTGATGCTGCAACTTATAAAGGTCGCTCTGAAATTAAAGGTCAGTAATAGCACGCGCTTATATTAAATAAGCGCTTATTACTTATCTAATTGAAAGCTGTGTTAAGGCCCATATTTTATGGTCTCTTAACGCAGCTTTTTTGTGTCTGCTTGAAGCCTTTTCCTAACACCCTTTCAATAATGCTCCTTCAATAACGTCCCTTTCAAAAAAGATGACAATAATTAAGGACTAGCGAGCTTAATTTAAGACAAAAAAATACCCCAGCTCGTGCTGGGGTATTTCAATTTTAGTGTTGTTAGCGAAGCTACACGCTATTTAGAAGCGGTAGTTAGCACCTAAAGTCACTCGGCGGTCGGTAAGACCTTGGAAGCACAACAGTGCACCTTCATTAATACAAGACTGCTCAACTTCTGATTCAGTAATGTTTACCGCCTCAATACCTATGTTCAAGTCTTCGTTCACGTCGTAGTTGATGCTAGCGTTAAGCTGACCACGGTCTTCCTGAACTACTGGGAAACCCCAAGGGAAACTAGATGTGCTTCCGAAGTCGTCCGAGCGGTACGCTTCACGCCATGTGTAACGCATACGGGCTGACAAACCAAACTTCTCGTAGTACAAGGTAAAGTTATAGGCATTTTCAGATAAGTTTAGTAAGCCTTGAACTGTTGACACTTCAATATCATCGATACCCGTAGAAGCTGCAAATACATTTGCCGCACGACTAGTGGCTGTATTCTCTGAATCACCACCATCGAACTCTTGAATCGTGTAGTTAGCAAGTACACCGAAACCTGAAGCCCAACCAAGTTCTTTTTCAAAACCTGAAAGGTCATATTGAACCGCAATTTCGATACCTTTTTGCGTGGTTTCGCCAGCGTCGTTAATCTTAGTTTCTGTACCTACACAAATACCTGTGCCTAGTTCAGGTCCAAAAACGTTGATATCAGCAATTGGGTTAAACACACCGCCACCTTCACAAGGGTCGGTAAGATCACGATAACCTGTTACTGGATCTTCAAATGCACTTACAATCTGGTCAACATGAAGCGCTTTACGTGTTTTATGGAATATACCAACACTTAACACGCTCGCTTCAGCAAAGTACCATTCTGCCGCTAAGTCGAAAGAGGTTACTTCTTCAGGCTCTAAACCAGGGTTACCGATAGCTACATTTGGGTTAGGGCTTGTGCTAAATGTTACTGAAGTAGATAAGTCGTCGAAGTCAGGTCGGCGTATATCTTTACCGGCACCGAAGCGAAGGACAACATCATCAGCCACATCAGCAACAATATTTAATCGAGGTAGAATGAAATCATAATCACCGGTATTAGTTACTTGCGATACCAATTCGTTTCCATCACCGTCAACAGTAATTGAGTTACCTACAGAGGTAACGTCTGTCTGCAAATAACGCAAACCAAAATTACCGCGGAACATCTCATATTCAAAGTTTGCTTGCGCATAAAGTGCATGTGTTTCTTCTTCGATGTCGAAGAAACCTGATGAACTTGATGTTGGCGCATTCAATGTAGCCGTCGAACCGTGTGCGTCCATAGCTTGTTGTAGTGTAGCTAATACGCCATCTGGATCTGAAGCCACTAATTCAGGGTTAATGATTAAGAAATCTCTAACGTAAAGTTCGCGACCATCCGCATCGTTGAAGTTATTAGGCCCAGCGACTAGTAATTCAGAGAACAAATCACCTCGAGGGCTGTCTTCCATACTTCTTAAACCAACACTGGTGTTAACATCGTCACGGGTGCTCGCTGATTTATTGTAGCGATAACCAAAGTCAACTGACGTGATCATCGAGTCTACGTAATAAGAAAAATCAAAACGGATCGCATCTTCTGAGTTTTCAGTGGTATCTCTACCTATATTCACATCACGTAAAACAACGTTAGCAGGGTCTAAAAGCTGTTCTACTGTTGGTGCGTATTCTGCACCAGAAGCAATTCCGAACGCTAATGAACCGCCAGATAAGTCATATTCAAACGGAACACTGTTGTCGTTACCACCACCAGCATCTAGCGGTGCATTGGGGTTGATAAAGTTAAGGGTAGTATTAAAGCTAGGAGTGGTAGTATCTGAAGATGAAGAGGCAACTTCAGCACTTACAAACCATTTCTCGCCTTGCCACTCACCACCTAATCTAAAGATTTGGCTCTCTGTAATACGAGAGTTTGTATCGGTAGACAAACGAAGATTAGGATCGTCGTCATCGTTATCAAGATTGACTGGAATGACACCGCGAAGAGCAGCCTGCATTGAACCTAAATCAGTGCCACCTAAAGAACCGAAATTAATCGTTTCGAAGGCATCCGGTACTGAAATATCGTTAAGTGCACTTACGCCTGACGCTTGAACACGTGAGCTTTCTTGCAAACGTTCTTGGTCATTGATGATTGCATCGAAGAAAAACTTAGTGTTGTCGTTTGGCTGCCATTCAAAGGTACCTACAAAGTTTTTCGTTTCATATTCGTAGTTATCATAATCTTGTACGAAAAACTGAATGGGTAGGAAATCGAAGGATTGCGCACTGGCCACGCCGCTATCTGATGCAATTAAGTTATCTCGGTCAGCACGTGGTCTGAACGCCGATACATCTTGCTCCGAATAACTACCACTCACTACCACACCGAATTTACCGTGATCGTTTTCCCAGTTATCACCAAACGTCGCTGAAAGATGAGGTTGGAAACCACTGTCTGTAGACAAGCTGCTGTTTTCACCTTGAATACGAATCGACGTCAATCTCTCAGTTAATTGAAGAGGACGAATTGTTTTAAGGTTGATGGTACCACCAACAGAACCTTCAATTGTTTTCGCATCTGGTGACTTGGTAACTTCCAAACCGGCAATAATTGCTGCTGACACATCTTCAAAATCGATACCGCTTCGGCCTGCGCCTGAACCCACTGTAGATACGCCGTTTATTTCTGTTCGGTTAGCGTCGGTACCACGAATCTGAACCCCTGTCCCAACACCCGCTTCACGCGTAATTTGTATACCCGTGATGTTTTCTAACACTTCCGCTAAGTTTTGGTCAGGCAATTTACCAATGTCTTCAGCTTCAATGACTTCTACTAAATTGTTTGTAAAACGTTTTTCGTTTAGTGCACTGGCAAGCGAGGCGCGCATACCAGAAACCTGTATAACTTCTACGTCTTTTTCAGCTTCTTGTTGAGCGTCTTGAGCAAGGGTAGAAGTGGCAAAACTCAACGATGTTGCAGATAACATCGCTAAGGTAATCTTAGATAATGTGTGTTTCCTCTTGCAGCGTTTTGAACCGAGCTTTTAGGCTTTCAAATCAGCGTTGCTAAGTTATGTGTGGTTACACCCTGCACCATTAAAGATACACTTCACTTACAAGATAATTACAAAGCCAGACGAAAAACATACAATGGTCAACCTTTGATCACTCAAAAACACAGATTCATTAATACCAATTGTAATACCAATTAATAACCAAACAACTAACCAATTAAAGCACTCACCATCTAAATCAGATACTAACATATAGTTATCAAACGGTTAGCAATAAAAAGCTACAATTTGAGTTTATTTTTTAAGTAGAAAACGTGAGATAAATTAAATAATTATTCTTTAGTATTGATTCGTCAAATGAAGACCAATTCGAAAGCGGTAGTACTAATTTCTTATATAAATATATTCGATGCGACTAGATTGGTAATGTAAAATGTTTACGGCTATTGTTGCCGTACGCTGGCGGGATAGATACTTTCATTTGTGGGCATTCATTACAGAAAAACTAGTTAGCGTTTCAAGGCTGTTAATTCAGTCACGCAGCCTATAATTCTCCTGCTGCCAAACTGTGACTTATATTTATTAGTTGGTAGCATTGGGTTTCTGGATACCCAGCCTAAATCCTGCTAACGTAGGTTTATTGCGTCTTTTTTATTGTCTTACCAGTATTATGGCATCCGACGGACATACGTCTTCCACACAATCAGGCTTTTTTAGCAATTCAGGCGAGCTAGGTGGTGCACAACCACAGTTCACTGAAATTTGTACTGCGTTATACGAAAGAGAGCTTTTGCTTATCGCGCACAAGGGCCCAGCCAATGTGTCGATACTGCGCCGCCGATTAGCCGGCCTGCCCCACCATATTCGAAGTGTGGCGCGATACCTCATTGACAATAACTCACCGCTAGACATCGATCCCCACAATGGAAGTTGGTTTATCAAGCAACCTGGAAAGTGCCCTGGGATCACCCAATCTATTGATAAAAAATATCAGTGGTATAGGCAATATGCAGATTACGGTTTGGTTGTACCGATATGCATCACTACGCTAGAAGGTATGCATATAGAGCTCGACTCAATAGATAGCGTGAACCGCACCACAAACACGCTTCATACTAATAAACACGGATGGTTTTCTCTTGACGGCGAGGTGGCGCATAGTGAGATTGAAACCAATCAGTACACCCCAGAAAAAGACACTCCCTGCTTCACCGACGCAAATGCGGTATTAAAACGGCAACTTCTAAAACCTACGACGGCAATTATGGCATCTGCGTGCAGCGGACATATGTGGCGACATAAATCGAAGGGAGCACCTCGAGCACTTTCATTGCGAGAAATGCGTCTGTCTACTCACATAAACTGGAAAAATTTCACCCTGAAAGGTTAAGCCGAGTTCTTATTTAAGGCACACCTATGGCAGGCTTTAACAACAACGCAATGATTACCTTGATACATACTTCCCTGCACAGTGTCGGTATTTAATCCAACGCTTCTTCGTAGCGCTTTATAAAGCGAGAAAAGGCTTCAACGTGTGGTAAGTGCCCCAAACCGTCAAGCTCTTTCACCGTTATGGCAGTGTTGCGGGCTTTAACTTCAGCGCCAAGTTTATCGTAACGACCTAACTCTCGCGTAACGCCCTCTTTTTTCCAACCTCGCCCAGGTCCGGTTCTATCCCGTGTACCTAAAATTAAGGTGACAGGTATTTGTAAATTATCGAATTCTTCGATAACCGGTTGAGTAAATATCATGTCGTAGGTTAACGCACTCACTTTGGCTAGCTGAGGCCAATCATCACCTTCAATCCACCCTGTTAGAAAACTAGCATGTTCCGCATAGGTACTATTCCAATCACCATCGTAATAGTTTTTCTTTTGATAATTAACGATATCTTCAGGCGTTTTTTTCAGTTCATTTTGATAGAAAAATTCCACATCTTTGTACTCAACATAATGCAGATAATTCTCTAACCCTATAGGGTTGATTAATATCAATTTGCTCGTCATTTCAGGGAAAAGCAGTGCAAATCGCGATGCCACCATGCCGCCCATTGAATGACCTGTCACAATCACATCGTCTAGATTCAAAGAGGTGAGCAAATCTTTGGTATTATTCGCTAATGCTGCAAAGCTGTATTGATAATTAACCGGCTTATCTGATTTGCCAAAGCCAATTTGGTCAGGAATAACCACCCCATATCCTTGATTGTGTAGCCAATTAGCTGTCGTTTCCCAATAACTACTGGCAAAGTTCTTACCATGCAACAACAGTACTGTTGGTTGCCCTTCTTCTGCCGGCAAATACATGTATGCCATGTTCAATCCCCGCCCTTGAGATTCAAATGTCAAAGTGTGAACATCAAAGGGATACTCGAAGTCGGTTAGATTTTTCGAAAAGGGTTTTGCAAAAACAATGGTTGAAAACGTGAAGATAAGAAACGAATAACCTAAAGAAAAAATAGCGCGCTTCATCATTTTGCTCTCAAGAAGATAGTAAGTGATTTACCCTATCAAAATCACTAAAACAATACGCCTTGATTAAGCAGCAAATTTCGCTGTTCCATCGCAATTTGGCTAATTGAATAGGCAATACCAGCGCTTCACCAATTTGATGAAATTAGTATATACATCCTAACGACCCGCTTTTTACCCACTGGATTCAAAGCAGGTGAAATGAAAGTGTTAAATTACAACAAAAAGTAGGATAAAAACCCTATTTTCAAAAAACCATTATTTATAACCAAAATTTATACGCATTATTAGAATCAAAGGTTGACCTTAAAGGCGTGGATCGGTACATTGTCGCTATCAACTGGTCGGCAAAGAAAATACGCAAATGATGCGCAATCGCTTTCTTCTAACTCTACTCCTTATGGCAGCAAGACTGCACGGGTAGATTGCGACCAGCGATTAATTACACAGAAACCCGTGCTTAGCACGGGTTTTTTTTTAACTTTTATAAACGAGAGAGCGTTATGACAAATCAAGTGAAAATCTTTGATACCACATTGCGAGACGGTGAGCAGGCCTTACCTGCAAGCTTAAGTGCCAAAGAAAAGCTGCAGATCGCTCTAGCACTCGAACGTTTAGGTGTTGATATCATTGAAGCAGGTTTTCCTGTTTCATCGCCTGGTGATTTCCGCTCGGTTCAAATGATCGCAAAAGAAGTTAAGAACTCTGTAGTTTGTGGTTTATCTCGTGCATTGGCAGGCGATATTGATGCCTGCGGACAGGCACTTAGTGTGGCTGAGCAATTTAGAATTCACACTTTCATTGCTACATCAGAAATTCACGTAGGCGCGAAATTACGTAAATCTCACGATGAAGTAGTAGATATGGCAGTTGCAGCAGTTAAACATGCTCGCAAATACACTGATGACGTTGAATTTTCATGTGAAGATGCTGGCCGTACTCACATAGACTATTTATGCCGTATGGTAGAAGCCGCCATCAATGCCGGCGCTACCACGGTGAATATTCCCGATACGGTAGGTTACACAACGCCAACAGAATTCGGCGGCATTATTCAGCAGTTGTTTAACCGCGTTCCAAATATCGATAAAGCCATTATCTCTGTGCATTGCCACAACGATTTGGGCTTAGCAGTAGCTAACTCGTTAGCCGCTGTAGAACAAGGTGCACGCCAAGTTGAATGTACTATTAACGGTATTGGTGAACGTGCGGGTAATGCGTCCCTTGAAGAAATTGCAATGATTTTGCAAACCCGTCAAGCCATGTTGGGTATTAACACCAACATCAATTCGCAAGAAATTTCGCGTACTTCTAAGTTGGTTAGCCAATTGTGTAACATGCCCGTTCAAGCGAATAAGGCCATTGTAGGTGCGAACGCATTTAGTCACTCATCGGGCATTCACCAAGACGGTGTATTAAAAGCGCAAAATACCTATGAGATCATGACACCGGAAAGTGTAGGTATTAATAAAAACAACCTAAACTTAACCTCTCGTTCAGGACGCCATGTGATTAAGCATCGCTTAACTGAATTGGGTTACAAGGTAGAAGATTACGACTTAGAAGCGGTTTACGACGCCTTCTTGAAGTTGGCTGATAAGAAAGGTCAAGTTTATGACTACGACTTAGAAGCTTTATTATTCTTCGATAAGCAAAAGCACGACCACGCTCACTATCAATTGATGAACCTTCAAGCAACGTCAGGAAGAGAAATCATTCCAAGCGCGACGGTTAAACTGAAGGTAGGTGAAGAAGAGATTATCCAATCTAGTATTGGTAACGGCCCTGTTGATGCAGCATACAATGCGATTAGAGCCATCTTGGGCCATGAAGATGTTGAAGTTGTAGACTTCAAATTAGATTCAAAAGGCGAAGGGGCCGATGCCCTAGCACAAGTAAGTGTAATCGCCACTTATAAAGGGCGTCGTTTCCACGGCATTGGTCTTGCCACCGATATTGTTGAAGCTGGTGTTAAAGCCCTTATTTTCGTACTAAACAACACTTATTTAGCTGATCAAATTGACCAGCAGAAAAATCAACAAGAACGCGTTGCAGGAGTTTAAATGAGCCAGTTCTCAATTGCCGTATTAGCCGGAGACGGTATAGGCCCAGAAGTAATGCAAGAGGCTAACAAGGTCTTAGATGCGGTAGAAAAGAAATTCAACGTAGCATTTAACCGCACAGCCTACCCTGTAGGTGGTTATGCTATCGATACTGAAGGTGAAGCCCTGCCCTCAAAAACCTTGTTAGGTTGTGAGCAAGCCGATGCCATTTTATTTGGTAGTATTGGCGGCCCTAAGTGGGACACCTTACCGTTAGAGCAACGCCCAGAGCGCGCTGCGTTACTAACACTGCGTAGTCATTTTGATTTATTCAGTAACTTACGCCCTGCCCGCATTTATCCTGGGTTAGAAGCCTTGTCTCCACTGCGTGAAGACATTGCTAAATCGGGTGTAGATGTGTTGGTGGTTCGTGAACTTACCAGCGGCATTTACTTTGGCCAGCCCAAGGGTCGCGAAGGTGAAGGCGAAGAAGAGTTTGCTTATGACACTATGCGTTACAGCAAACGCGAAATTCGCCGTATTGCAGTTGCCGCTTTTGAAGCTGCACAGAAACGTCGTGGTAAAGTAACTTCAGTCGATAAAGCCAATGTATTACTGACCAGCCGCTTATGGCGCGAAGTGACTGAAGAAGTGGCAAAAGACTACCCTGATGTAGAGCTTGACCACATCTACATTGATAACGCGACAATGCAAATCATGAAGAACCCAGCGCAGTTTGATGTAATGCTGTGTTCAAACTTATTCGGCGACATCGTTTCTGACGAATGTGCCATGATGACAGGCTCTATGGGCTTATTGGCTTCTGCTAGTATGAATGAAGATGGCTTTGGTTTATACGAGCCAGCGGGTGGTTCTGCACCTGACATAGCAGGTTTAGGTATTGCCAACCCAATTGCACAGGTGCTTTCTGCCGCCATGATGTTGCGTTTCAGTATGAACCTAACTGATGCTGCCGACGCTATCGAAAAAGCGGTTATTGCCACATTAGAAGCGGGGGTTCTTACAGGCGAACTCCTTCCTGATGATAAGCGAGAGAACGCATCTACCACCTCACAAGTAGGTGATGAAATAGTAAAACAATTAATGGCGCAGGAGTAATTAACACCATGGCCAAGACCTTATACGACAAAGTGTGGCAAGCACATATTATCGATCAATTGGGCGAAGACAGCTTAATTTATATCGATCGCCACCTTATACACGAAGTAACTTCGCCTCAGGCTTTTGCTGGCTTAAATGAAAAAGGCCGTAAAGTACGTTGCCCTGAGCGCACTGTTGGTACCATGGATCACAGTATTTCTACTCGCTCGTTGGCGATAGATGCATGCGGCCCGCAAAATGCGCTTCAACTTCACACCCTTGCGAATAACTGTGAACAACACGGTATTCAGCTGTACCCTGTTGGCCATCAAAAGCAGGGTATTGTGCATGTTATGGGCCCTGAACTAGGCCTGATTCAACCGGGCATGACAGTAGTATGTGGCGATTCACACACTGCCACCCATGGCGCATTCGGTGCCCTAGCATTTGGTATTGGTACGTCTCAAGTTGAGCACGTATTAGCAACTCAAACCCTTAAGCAAAGCCGTGCGAAAAGCATGCTTATTAAGGTAAATGGTACGCTTCCTGTTGGTATTACTGCGAAAGACATTATTCTTGCCATCATTGGTAGAATTGGTCACGCAGGCGCAACGGGGCACGTTATTGAATACGCGGGTGAAGCTATTTCCGGTTTAACCATGGAAGAGCGCATGACCGTGTGTAACATGAGTATCGAAGCCGGTGCTAAAGCAGGCTTAATTGCACCAGATGACACTACTTTTGAATACCTTAAAGGCCGTGAATATGCGCCGAAGGGCCAAGACTGGGAAGACGCAGTAGCCTATTGGAAAACCCTTTACACTGAAGAAGGCGCAAGCTTTGACACAGTAGTAGAGCTTGAAGCGGCTGACATTGCACCTCAGGTTACTTGGGGCACAAACCCAGGCCAAGTTATTGGTGTTGATGCACCCGTGCCGGGCCCAGATGATTTCTCTGATCCTATCGAAAAAGAAAGTGCCAAAAAAGCCTTGGGCTATATGGGATTATCAGCAGGCGATAAACTTGCCGATGTTGCCGTAAACCATGTGTTTATCGGTTCTTGTACTAATGGTCGGATTGAAGATTTACGTGCAGCTGCCCATATTGCTAAAAACGGCAAAGTGGTCGATTCGGTTACCGCCATTGTGGTTCCGGGTTCAGGTCATGTGAAAAAACAAGCGGAAGCTGAAGGGTTAGATAAAATTTTTACCGATGCTGGCTTTGAGTGGCGCTTGCCGGGCTGCTCTATGTGCTTGGGTATGAACGACGATAAACTGGTGGCTGGCGATCGCTGCGCATCAACCAGTAATCGAAACTTTGAAGGCCGCCAAGGCCGTGGTGCACGCACCCACTTGGTTAGCCCAGCGATGGCAGCTGCCGCCGCTATTACGGGCCGTTTCGCCGACGTTAGAGATTTTCAGGAGTAAATAATGTCTGATACAACACAAGGTTTTACCGCGCATACAGGTACAGCGGTACCGCTAGACCAAGCTAACGTAGATACCGACCAAATTATTCCTAAGCAGTTTCTAACTGGTGTAACCCGTGCGGGCTATGGAAAGCACTTGTTCCACGATTGGCGTTATTTGGATTTAGAAGAAAAAGTACCTAACCCTGAGTTCTCATTGAACAAACCTGAGTTTGCCGGTGCAAGTATTCTACTTACCAGAGAAAACTTCGGTTGTGGTTCTAGCCGTGAACATGCGCCATGGTCGCTGAACGATTTTGGTTTTAAAACCATTATTGCCACCAGCTATGCTGATATATTTTACGGCAACTGCATTAACAACCAATTGTTGCCAGTTGCGCTTGCCAGCAGTGAAATGGACGCGCTATTTGCAGCAGTAGAAGCCAATCCAGCGCTAGAAATTACGGTTAACTTACCAGAGCAAACTGTAACTTTTGGTGAGAATAGCTTTAGCTTCGACATTGCGGATCACCATAAAACTAACTTGCTAAAAGGGTTAGATGCAATTGGCCAAACGCTTGAGCTTACCGACAAAATCTCGGCTTACGAAGCTAAGCAACCTGCTTGGATTTAAATACTGGCTGTAAAATACTCACTCTTAAACGTAAAGTTTAAACTTTAGTATCGTTCAGTGGAATTTTGCGCCGTAGTGATGGCGAAGTACTCGTACTTCGCCTAACTTTAGTAAGTAATTAACATCGCTCAAAAAATTGAATGGAGTCTTTATGCTGAAAGCAGTACCTATTGATGATCTCAAACCAGGGATGTACATCAACCAAGTACTTAAACAAACTGGCAGCTTACGGATGCGTTCAAAGGGCCTTATAAAACATCAAACGGTCATCAACACCTTAAAATCTCGCGGGATACAGATTGTTCAAGTAGACTTCGAGAAGTCTGTTATTCACGAACCAGCAACCGACTCAGCTCCCCTTCCCACTTCAGAAACAATCGTTCAAGCGTCTACTAACGTAAAAGAAGAGCAGTCGCCAGCCCCAAATAGCCTTACAAGAAACGCAATGAAAGAAGCTAATGGGCTTTACTTTGATGCGATAAATATACAAAACGGTTTTTTATCTGCACTTAATCGTGGTGCGGTAAACGACTTAAAATTAGTGAAAGAACTAGCTCAGAGCCTTATCGATAGTATATTTGATAACAAGGACGCCCTGTCCTGCTTAACCCTGATAAAAAACAATAACGCTTACCTGCTAGAACACTCTATCAACTGTAGTATTTTAATGGGCATGTTTACCCAGTTTCTTGGCTATGACAGAGGAACCATAGACCAAGCGAGTCTAGGGGCATTGTTAATGGACGTTGGCATGTCGTCGTTACCTATGGATGTTCACAACAGTGTTCAAGACTTGTCAGCGGCAGATTGGGAAGTGATGAAAACCCATGTTGATATTGGTGTTGAGCTTGTGGAGCAGTGCGGTGATATTTCGGATTTAGTGTTATCGATTATTGCGCAACATCACGAACGCATAGACGGCAGTGGCTACCCTAAAGCACTCAAAGACATGGAAATTTCAGAATTTGCGCGCATTGCAGGTATTATTGATACCTACGATGCTATGGTGTCCAATCGTCCCCACAAAGAAAGTATTAGCCCCACCCAGGCCCTCAAACGATTAACGGAAGATAAGAGCCTCGATCAAGCCTTGGTTAGCCAATTTGTCACATGCATGGGAGTGCACCCTGTAGGCTCAATTGTTAGGCTAAAAAGTGGGAAACTTGCCATTGTCAGCCAACAAAACCCACTTAGTACAATGAGTCCCATTGTAATGACATTTTATAGCGTTCCATCCCAGCAATATGATGATATTACTCGGTTAGATTTAAGTGATAATGACGATGAAATTGTTTCGGGCGTGCGGCCCGATGATTTCAACGTGAACTTGTCGAATTTCTTTCAAGACGTATTGGTAAATCAAGCGCCAGACTAATGAGCACCCTGACTATAAGCCAAGGGTATTAACATTCACTTCAATACCCATTACCTAGCGCCTTTACTACCAGTCAGTAAGCGCCGCCATGGTGAAGAGTTCTTCTTCAAAACCTAGCACCACTTGCTGCGCTTCAATATTGACAATTTGCACTTTATCGTCAATCCAATCACCCTCACTCATTTGTATGCCATTCACTCGCACCCAACGATCGTCTGGTCGTGAAGCGTACATATGCGCACTGAAATTCATAGAGGGCAACCGCGTTAATAGCCGTACAGGCAACTGATCAACACGCTGAATATTATCTCGTACCGTCACTTTCGTTTCCGGCTCAAAATCATTGTTCTCAGCTTGAGTATCAAGCGCTGCCACCGCTTGATTAAAACGCGCTAACAGTTCTGGCGATACTTCAATCTTGTTGTCATCTTGGTTACCTTGAGAATTAAGCACCCGCCCTTCTTCCTCAGCCGCGGCTAAGTCGAGGGTATCATCAGCGTCATTTTGATTTCCCGACCGCGTCTGATTTTCCGTCCGTGATGGGTTTTCCGTCCGTGCTTGGCTTGGCACTGACTGCGAATTTGGGTTGGTATTAGCGGCTTGCGCTATGCGATCTGAACCATCTTCTTGCGAAGCGATATTTTCAGAAGGTGAATTATCGCTAGTCGTTGATACTTGTTCAGATGCATTGGGCACCATTAGTGGCGTAGTTTCAGGCGCTGTAGTTTGTTCAGCCCCTTGTTCGCTGCCTTGAGAGTTCACTTGCGCAGGTAACTGTGAAGGGGCTTGTGCAAGCGCTTGGGAGCCTTGCTCCGAGATGCCAATGGTGTTTGGAGCTTCAGGTCGAATAGATTCCACAACCGACGCAGTAACGGTAGGCCACCACTCCCCTCGCGTGGCAATCAGAAACCCTAAGCATAAACCACCTGCAACAATCGCTGAGTAAGTCGCCAGCTCTTTACCATATACCTTCCACATGGAAGGCAGCCCTTGCACGGTAGGCAAAAACAAACTGCGATTAAATTGGTCAGATAGCGTTTTGTCGAACTTTGCGCTGGTATCGTGCTGGCCACGTAATAGCGCTTGGGTTTGCGTTCGATGTCCGACGCCAGCTGTCGCTGCAGGCGCAATCTCTACGGTTTGATCGGGATCTATTTCTATTTCCTGAACCCCCATTTCTGCTAAGCCTTCCACCATAGCATCACTGGAGACCAGGCCGGATTTTCGAATTTTAACCGGGCCATTCTGTTGCGTAATTCTAACAATCACCATGCCGGGCTTTAGGTCACTAATACTAAGAATGTTAGACATATAAACTCCCTAGGCCATAGCCACAAAACACAGCCACTACAAATGCGCTAGCAAGCCACCATTTACGGTTACCCTGTATACGCTGGCTGACCACATCTTCACCAAGAATTTGCTGTGCCGCAGCAAGGAAAATAGGCTTTTGCACTACGGCATGTTGTTTGGTGAAAGAAAGCGTTAATGCCCTATCGCAAAGCAAGTTTATAACTCTTGGAATACCACCGGTTATTTGATGCACTGCCCGCAAAGTAGATTTGCTAAAAATACTCACATCACCGTGTGCCACACTAAGCCTATGCGCTATGTAAGCACTAACTTCTGGGGCGGTAAGGGGCAGTAAATGATAGCGCGCAGTAATACGCTGAGCGAGCTGTCTTAGCTCGTTACGCTTCAATAGTTGCTGTAATTCAGGCTGACCAATTAATACCACTTTTAGTAATTTTTCGCGGTTGGTTTCTAGATTCGTGAGTAACCGCAACTGCTCCAACACTTCAGGCAATAAATGTTGCGCTTCATCAACCATCAACACCGTATTCATGCCCTGTTGGTGATTTTCTGCCAATTTAGATAAAATCAAATCGGTGAAGTATTTTAAGCTGGCTTTCTCTTCTTGGTACGGTAAACCAAGTTCATCGCATACCGTGGCGAGCAACTCCAGCGCAGAAAGCGTTGGGTTTAGTATCATTGCTACTTGGGTGTTATCCGGCAATTGTTGCAATAACTTACGAGAAACCGTGGTTTTCCCTGTACCTACCTCGCCGGTAAGCATAACAAAACCGCCACTTTCACTTAGCCCAAAAGTAAGGTGAGCTAACGCCTCTTTGTGCCGCGGGCTCATATAGAGGTAATCGGGGTTTGGTGCGATTGAAAACGGATTATCGCTTAACCCAAAGTAATTCAAATACATGGTATTCGCTGTTGAAGTTGAAAACGCGATTTAAACTACCAGAGCGTGAACAGAAGTCAAAGTGTGCTTATACAATCTGCTTCTGTAATAATAACTATTGGCTGAGTTAAATTTTAAAATAGAGGTTACATGCAGGTTTATTTAGTTGGCGGCGCGGTACGCGACACCCTTTTGGGAAGAACCGTTACCGAACGAGATTATGTTGTGGTAGGAGCAACACCAGCGCAAATGCTAGCTAAAGGCTTCACTCAAGTCGGTAAAGACTTTCCTGTATTTTTACACCCCAAAACCTCAGAAGAATACGCACTTGCCCGTACCGAACGTAAAATGGGAAGCGGTTATACAGGCTTTGAGTGCGACGCTTCTACCTCGGTTACGTTGGAAGAGGATTTAAAACGCCGGGACTTAACGGTAAATGCCATTGCCCGAGATCAAGACGGCGAACTTATCGATCCTTATCATGGCCAACAAGATTTACAAAATAAAGTACTTCGTCATGTTTCTGAAGCGTTCAGTGAAGACCCTCTGCGGGTATTTCGCGTTGCCCGTTTCGCCACCCGCTATGCCTACTTAGGATTCACCATTGCTGAAGAAACCCTAAGCCTGATGACCGACATGGCCAAGTCTGGTGAATTAACTAGCCTAAGTGCAGAAAGAGTATGGCAAGAAACCAAGCGAAGTTTACTTGAAGCCACGCCCGAGGTATTTTTCAAAACCTTAAAAGCGTGCAACGGCTTAGACGACTGGTTTGCAGAACTTAGTCAGTCTGAAAGCGCTTTTAATACTGGCATTCAAGCGCTCAAACAAATTCAAAGGCAAACGCACTCTCAACCACAAGAACAAGACGCCAGTCCGTCTGCGCCAATAGAAGTTCGTTTTGCAGCGCTTTGTTCAGGCTTATCACTCAATGACGTTCAGCAACTGTGTAAACGATTAAAAGTGCAAAATACGGTAAGCGACATTGCTGAAATGGTATGCGCGCATAAAACATCACTTCTTAATTGCGACAAACTAGACGCCGACACGCTGTTAACAGTGTTTAATAAAACCGATGCATGGCGACGACCTGAGCGCTTTAGGCTTTTTCTTAATGCCCTGCAACCAATTGCAATGCACCCCTCTGATTCAGCGCAGGCCGGCACTATGAGTTCATTACATTGGCCAGAGCGCGAAGCGTTGATAACTCAAGCCTTAGTGGCAGCCAATGCCGTGGATGTTCAGCACATTATTGCTCAAGGATTTAAAGGCCCAGAAATTCGTGAAGCACTAAACAACGCTAAATTGGAAAAAATAAGCGCACTACTTTGATAAGGCGCACTGGCAAGTGCGTTTTAAAAATGAGCTTTTATAAAGAGCTCACACAAAACACATCGGTAAATTACCTATTACGTGTTTTTTTTCTACGTTTTGTACCATAAATGCTACAATACGCCCCATTCAATATGAGCGTTTTTATACTATGACTTTCGAAGATCTCGAATTAGACGAAGAACTCTGCCACGCGGTGGCGGATATGGGCTACGAGAGCCCCACCAGCGTACAATCTTTGGTTATCCCTCATGCAATGGACGGACGCGACATTTTAGCGTCTGCGCCTACTGGCACGGGTAAAACCGCTGCGTTCTTGTTGCCGGTTTGTCAGTTTTTACTCGACTACCCGCGTAAGCAGCCAGGTTCAACTCGCATTCTTATTCTTACCCCTACCCGCGAACTTGCGCTGCAGGTGTATGAACAAGCCGTAGAGTTAACCAAGCACACTGACATTGTTAGCGGTGTGATCACCGGTGGCATTAACTACGGTACCGACAGAGAAACCCTTAGCCAAAGCATCGATATTTTGGTGGCGACACCAGGGCGTTTATTCGAGCATATTCAAAATGAAATGGCCGATTGTCGAGACATCGAGTGCCTTATTCTTGATGAAGCCGATCGCATGCTAGACATGGGTTTCCGCACTATTGTGAACCAGATTGCTAGTGAAGCACGCTGGCGCAAACAGAACATGCTATTTTCTGCCACATTGGAAGGCGGCGGTGTAAGTCAGTTTGCCAAAGACATTCTGCAAAATCCTGAAGTGATTGAAGCCTTTCCATCACGCAAAGAAAAGAACAAAATTCACCAGTGGTATCACTTAGCTGATGACTTAAACCATAAAAAGGCATTGCTCGTTCATATATTAAAAGAACAAGCGACTACCACGGTTGTATTCGTTAAAACCCGCGAACGCCTGCAAATGCTTAAAGACTATTTAGCATCGCAAGATATTATGGTGTGCTGGTTACAAGGCGAAATGCCACAAGATAAACGTATGGCTGCCTTAACGCGCTTTAAAAGTGGCGAAGTGCCGGTACTCTTAGCTACCGACGTAGCCGCGCGAGGCATTGATGTACCTGAAGTTAGCCATGTTATTAACTTCGATATGCCACGTAAAGCCGACGTTTATGTTCACCGAATTGGACGTACCGGCCGTGCTGGCGCCAAAGGCACTGCGATATCTTTGATAGAAGCCCACGACTTTGAATTTATCACCAAAGCAGCGCGCTACACCGAAGAACCAATCAAAGCCCGGGTTATCGCTGAACTTCGTCCGCAAAATAAAGCCCCCAAAATTGGCCCAAGAAAGAAAAAGCTAACGGCGAAAGACAAAGCAAAAGCCAAGTCCAAAGCGAAACCAAAAATTAAGAATCGCACGAAGAAGCGCTAACGCGATAACCTGACGCGGGGATAAGTGATGCGGCCATTTGCGTGCTAGTTGATGACGAGGTTGGCGATGGCACGGTTAGCGATGGCACGGTTAGCGCGGCCAATCAGGTGTATTGGCTGCGCAAGCTTTCTCCCAATTCAGGGCAATCTGCGAAACCGGCAGGTATAAACCACCTTTAGCCATTCAAAGTTTTTTAAAAACGGTGCCTTATTAAGTTGCTCTTAATCTGCTACACAAGCTATTAAATAAATCGCGATTAAAACTGCAATATTAGCGACACAGGCTAGCAAGTAGGAGAACTAACTGCACAGTAACCCCTCTGCCGCATGGATGCGGCCTACATGCAAAAGAAGGGCGTACAGGGATGTATTCACCGCGTGGTTACGGGGTAGTTAGGTCTCCTGCTTAGCTTAGCCAGCGCCAGCTAAAACTGAATTAAATTTGTTAAGGTATTTTTATGACTTTTCCTCAAAAGATAGTGCTTGCGTCTGGTAATCAGGGCAAGGTGCGTGAATTCACCAGCTTGTTTGCTGAGTACGGTGTAGATGTCATCGCGCAAAAAGAATTGGGCGTGGAAGACGTGCCTGAAACGGGCACTACCTTTGTTGAGAACGCCATTATTAAAGCGCGACATGCTGCCAAGGTTACAGGTTTACCCGCTATTGCTGACGATTCGGGCTTAGTGGTCGACGCCCTGGGTGGCGCGCCAGGTATTTATTCAGCCCGTTTTGCTGGAGTTAATGCTACCGACAGCGACAATATCGACAAGCTTTTAAGTGAGTTAGCAGGTTCTGATAACCGCAAAGCCCACTTCTTTTGCACACTGGTATTCATGCGTCACGCAGGTGACCCTGTCCCACTCGTTAGCCAAGGTAAGTGGGAAGGTGAAATTCTTAAATCTCGTGAAGGCGATGGCGGCTTTGGTTACGATCCTGTTTTCAATGTGCCATCTCACAACTGCACAGCCGCACAGTTAGATAAAGCTGAAAAGAACCGTATTAGTCACCGCGGAAACGCACTGGCTATACTATTAGAAACGATGAGAAACACCTTTGCGTAATCCTCCACTAAGTTTGTATGTGCATATTCCTTGGTGCGTACAAAAATGCCCATATTGCGATTTTAATTCACACGGCTTAAAGTCAGCATTGCCCGAAAAAGAGTATGTCGCTCATCTGCTTGATGACTTAGCCATAGATGCTAAGCGCATAGGCGATAGGACCGTTGAAACTATTTTCATAGGCGGTGGCACACCTAGCTTATTTTCAGCCGAGGCGATTAGCGACCTAGTTAAAGGCATTCGCGAGCGCGTGAACTTGGCAGATAATGCCGAAATCACTATGGAAGCCAACCCTGGCACGGTGGAAAGTGGCCGTTTCGCTGGCTTCTATCAAGCGGGTATCAACCGCATTTCAGTAGGTATACAAAGCTTTCAGCCAGCCCACTTAAAGGTACTTGGCCGCATTCATGACGATACCCAAGCCATAGAAGCGATTAATCAGGCACACAGCGCTGGGCTACCTACATTTAACCTTGATTTAATGCACGGCTTGCCTGAGCAAAGTGTTGAAAATGCCATGTCTGATGTAGACAAAGCACTGGCGTTGTCACCCTATCATTTGTCGTGGTATCAGCTAACGATTGAACCCAATACACCTTTTTATTCACGTCCCCCTGAGTTACCCGATGATGATATTTTATGGGACATTCAAGAACAGGGGCATGCCCGTTTAAAAGCTGCTGGGTACGAGCAATATGAGATTTCTGCTTACGCAAAAGCGGGGCATCAGTGCCAGCATAACCTTAACTACTGGCGCTTTGGGGATTACTTAGGAATAGGCTGCGGTGCACACGGAAAAATTACAGATATCCCCACGGGCACGATTACGCGCACGGTTAAAATTAAGCACCCTCGTGGCTATATGGAAATAAGCCGTCCTTATTTAGATACTGAAACTCAAGTACCTGCTGAAGACTTACCTTTTGAATTCTTCATGAACCGCTTTAGATTGGTAGAGCCCTGCCCTATCGAGGATTACCCTGCATTAACCGGTGTTGAATTAACGAAAGAATATCAAGATGCATTGGATGATGCACAGGCACAAGGGCTGCTGGATATCACCGATACCCATTGGCAGGTCACCGCCAAAGGCAGACGTTACCTGAACACTTTACTGTCATGTTTTGTATAGGTGGTATTGAGATTGGTTGGCTTGAATTATCAGAGATTAGTGCGAGGCTATCCGCTATTCCATTTCCTCTGGGGAGTGGGAAATAATGAGATTATACGGTTGCAGTGCGGGTATTGAAGCGCGAAGCTTTTCTTCGGCAACATCTAAGCGTTTTAGCTTGTTACAAATCCACTCTGCTTTATTCCGCAGGCTGGTCGCTTTGCTGTTCATATCTCTTTCAAGCTGTTCGCCTACCGTGCCTAACTGACGGGTAATTTCAGCCACTTTCTCGCTGTTCACTTCATCACTATTGGTATTGATCCCGCTAATCGCCGACAAAATACCACCTACCGAGGTGGAAATAGCCTCTTCCAATTGGGCTTCAATTTCACTATCAACAAAATCATCCACACTTTCTAACGATCCTGGGCCAATGAAATAGTGATTGCTTGCGTGCCTAAACTTATCTTTAACTCTTACCTTCACTCGCTTCATGGCGCTATTTAAGCGCTCGTAGCTATCGTGGTCGCTTCCTACTAAACCCAAGTAAACACTTTCAATAGTATCTACTGCCAGGTCGACACCCTCGGTAGCCAACACTATCATTTTGGGCACCACATAATGTAGGCCATGCGCATACTCTCCTAACCACTCGCTTTGCTCAGCGGTAAGGGTTTGCCAACGACCATCGATAAAAAGTTGAGTTTGATCGTTAATTTGCACCCGCGTGCGAGACTTTTCCATAACGCGAAGTTGAGTGTCGTTAACCGCTAAGCCATACGCAAAATCAATGTTGCACGAGATTTCTGCCGAGGCTGGTTTAATCCATCCAGCAAATAGCACTGTGCTTACAATACCTAGTAAAAGGCGTTCAAAATATTTCATGGGAGTATTGTGGCTAGCTTACACGCAAATAGGAAGGCGACATGAGTCTAAACTGCGAAAAATCAGGGTGAAGTATCAAGGTCAACATGGATGCCTGCTAGCAATAAGAAAAGCGCGCATTATAAGTGCGCGCTTTCATATTTCCTACCATACAACCTTAGCATTAGCCTAAAGTATAAATTGAAGATTGGCGCATATTCGCTAATCGTTTGTGTACGTTCGCACCAATCTTACGTAAATAAAGCGATCTTTCTCTTTAATTGAATGGCTCGCATTGAAGAAAGCCACTACCCACGCCCTATCGGGGTCATCAACCGAAGGGGTAGATGTCCAAAAGTCATCTGGCGGCGTTTCTGGGAACATGGTGCTATTTACAGCGGGGCGTACACAGTCACGCTCAACAATGGTGGCAAGTTCCTTAACATTAGGAAGTCGCCAACCTAATAAGTCTTCATCACTGGCCGCTTGCGCTAACTTCAATGCTTGCTGCCATGTGTACTTCACAGCTTCGCCATCACAGGTAGACCCATCCCATGTTTGCCCTTCTGCACACCGCTCCCACACCAAGTCGGTAGGCTCATGCAACACCGTACTACTGGTAATAGTGGTAAAGTCTTCATCAGGTGTGGTTTCAAGCCCATCGGACAAACAGGTTTGTGCCGAAAGAGTCGTAGAAATTAACATCAATGATGCTGCTATCGGTGCTAATAAAGGTGCAAATGTTTTCATGATTATCTCCCCGCTCTTACTAAGCGTACTTTTGCCGCCGAGGATTTATTTAAGAAATTATCTACCCCAGAATCGAAATCCAGCGCCCATGCATTTTGTGCATCGTCGCTGTTTACACCGTCGGCGCTTGGTACAGAAGTCCAGTACCACACTGGGTTTGCTGAAAGTACGCCAGTATACGGAAAGTAGTCTTCATCAATGGTCATACTATCAGAGATACCTAAATGCATGAGCGAGAAAAGCTCTTGATGGGTGGGCATACGCCAATCGTAAAAACCGCATAATCCTTGAGCGTTTAGCGCTGTCACATAAGCTTGTGTGTTGCAGTTGGTCAGTGAACAAACCGTATCGCTGCCGCTTAAATCACCTTCATAGCCGCCATTAACATCGTCGCTATACCATGAATAAGTGTAGTCTTTATCTTGCAGTGTACCGTCGTCGGTTTTAACTTCCCACACTAAGCCCGTTACGTTGTCGCGTACGCATGACCACGTATCTGCACTGGCATCCTGTTCATCACCATTGGCATTTAAGCGGGTATAATCGAAGCCCGCTTTACCTCGTCCGGCTTTCTCAATTAATCCATTTTGTTCAACAACATCTGCGCCTCGTTGACCATCTTGACCTGGCCACTCGTTTTGTTGCGCTTCAGTAAGCGCATTATCAGTTGCTTGCTGCAACACGCCAGTATCATTCATTAAAGGAGTCGGCATGGGGCGTACACCCACATTAATTGTATCTTCTACTTGATTACCGTTGGCATCGGTCACGGTTAATGTGTAAGCCACTACAGTATATTCCGTTACCGCAGGTGCGATAGCAAACGTCGATAAGTCATCTTCATCGTCAATTGCTTGTATGTCTACGTTTTGGCTTAAGGTAGCTGCATCTGCCGCATTAGCAGGTAAGGTTATTGAAGAGACGTTATTGCTGCGCTCCCAATCGTAGGTCAGGGGTAATGAGCTTGGAATACTGGTGCTGGCATCGCCATCTAGTACAATCGTTTCACCGCTGAATACGCCTTGTGAGGAACCTGCGTCAACGACGGGAAGTGTATCTGACTCCGACTGAACAAAAATAGTCACAGATTCCGTGTCGGTGGTGCCTTCACTGTCGGTTACTGTTAGTTCGAAACTCAAGGTCTGCGCATCATTTGCAATAGGCGTCACTATGGTGAGAGTAGATAAATTGGTTTCTTCCCCCGTAATAACGTTAGTACCATCGGTTTGCGTCCAGCTGTAATCAGAGATGGACGCGCTCTCGTCTGTAGCGTCGTCATCGGTACTGCTACTGCCATCAAAAATAACTTCTACGCCGCCAGGGAAATTATTTGCGTCTAAACCATCCCACTCGGGCACATCAATAATTGCTTCTGGTGCAATATTAATCGGCACCACGGTTATAATGGTCAAGTCACTGGCTTCGTTGCCCCCCGTGTCGTTAACCGTTACGGTAATAGTATATTCAGTGGCACTTGATACGCTTGGTGCTTCAAAGCTAGCAGCAGAATCGCTAGTGTCTTCGTGGGTGATAGTCAGTGAAGGCGATGCCGACCAGCGATAAGTATATTCTTCATTCCCACCACTCACTACCGCACTCAAGGAATAACTTGCGCCCTCGGTAACCGTTGCATCGTCACCGGCGTTAATCACTAAGTCACTGTTACTAGAGCCACTACCGCCATCTGAATCACCGCCTCCGCCGCCACACGCAGCTAACGCAAACACCGTAGCGACTAAAATGAAATGCTTTGTGGAAGAGACAGCGTTTGCTTTCGCCTCTAATGGCAATAGTTGGGGTGAGAATAGAAACTGGAAAAACGTTCGCATAGTGACTCCGGCAACACGTGCAACTGTGGCCACGTGTTGATTAGCTCGAATAAAAAATGGGGGTGGTTCGCAAGTACTTGTGGCGATAAAAGTAAATATTAGCGGGCGAGCTGATTACGCTCTTGTGCTTCCGTCATATGCACTTGTATGGCTTCAAGTTGCTTTTTACCCACCGCAACATCTGTCATGTCGTAAATCATCATACTGATGTATTCAACGTTTCCTGTAGCCGATATTAATGGCGACAGTGTGATGTTTTGATACATAAATGACTCACTACCTGTAATCGGCCGGTAGTTAGGAAACTTAAATAAATAAGGGCGCTGTTCCCAGGTCATAAAGGCTCTGGTTTTTAGATCAAATACCGGTTTAGACTTTTGCGTAAACCAGTCTTCTTTAATGGTAGGGAATAAGTCAAAAAGCGATTTATCACGAACATCACTAGGCAGCATGCCACTATGACTTTCCATGAAGCCGTTCCAGACTTGAATTTTAAACTGTCGATTTAGCACAACAATGCCTACATCAACCGTTTGAAGCATGTCCATCATCCAATGGAATTCGAGTATATCATCCAATTGTTGGCTCATTAGAAGTCCTCCAACAGGTGGGCAAGTTTCGAATTCATCATTTTCATCGACTCTTCGGTAAACAACAAAATCAAATCACATTGAACATTGTAACCTTCTAAGCCATAGCTTAGCTCGATGGCGAGGGTTCGTTTCCATCTAATCTGATTCATACTGATAATTTCAGTAATAGCTCGGTGCTGCCCTAAAACAATGGGATGACCTTGGCTGAAGTTAACATCCATTTGCACTGCTAGGCCAGTAAGGCAAGTACCGATAAGAATACTGGCCGCATCCATTAATAGTTCTAGCTGTAGCTGATCATCCACTTCGCCCTCAACGTTGAGAATTTTTGCCACATCTTCAAAGCTCGAGTCACTTAAAATACAAATGGCCTCACCACTGATGCCCGGCCCTAGAAAGCCCTGACACACAGCAGTAACTTGCTCATGACTTTCAATATCTGAAAGCATCATATGTAATTCAGAGACTTCAATAAGGTTTACATTAGGAATAGGAAGTCGAACGAAGACGTTCATAATACGGGCTAAGTGATCACCGGCTTGCCCCATGGCGATATTCGTTATTTCTTGGTAACAGTCACGAATATCAGGATCTAACGGCGCAGCCTCAACAACGGGCTCTGGCTCGCTGTGCAATATGTCAAATTTATCGAGCACTTCAGCAAGGGTTTGAGGTGAGACCGGCTTACGAATAAAATCCAATGCCCCCAAGGCCGTTACTCTATCGTAAGCTTCAGGTTGAATATCACCTGAAATGACAATGACCTTAGTCGACAAGCCTTCCGCTTTAATTGCCTCTAACGTGCCATAACCATCGAGTATGGGCATGTTCAAATCAAGTAGCAGTAAGTCGCCTTTCCCTTCTTTGAGTGCAACGAGTGCTTCCTGCCCATTCTTTGCAAAATGCACGGCAATTTCCCAGTCCTGAGGCAAACATTTGGCAACTTGTTTTCGAGCGACTAACGAGTCGTCACAGACGAGTACAGAAAACATTGAATAATCTTACCACCTAGCTTTTTGATAATAGTGAAAATTACAATGCGTTGTAATCAACACTGTATCGGCGTTAATACTTCGAACTGAAGCGATAAATTTTGACGGTTCATATATTGACGTGACACGTCGAAACTAACAATAGCACTTTCGAATGAAATGCTTTTTATCCATTGTAGTCAAAATTAAAGAGATGGTGAGAGAAAACTAAATATTAATGGCAAAATAATAGCGGTAAATATGCCATTTACGCACAAACCTAGTGTTGCCATGGCTGCCACTTCATCGCCCATGTGGAGCGATTTTGCGGTTCCTACTGCATGGGCAACCGTGCCTAGCGCAACGCCTTGAGATTGCGTATCGGTTACCTTAAAAATACGAAAAACACTCGTAGCGGCAATGGCGCCTACTACACCGGTTGTAATGACAAACACAGCGGCAAGAGCAGGAATTCCACCTATTTGAGCCGATGCTTCCATGGCGAGGGGCGTGGTAATAGATTTGGCTAACATAGTGAGTTGAAGACTAACTGGCGAGTTAAACGCCCACAGTGCAGCCCAAGCTAAAATAGGCGCTACAATACCGCCAGCCACTATACTTAACAGCAAGGGTAAACCATAGTGACGCAAGCGTTGCCATTGTCGATAAATAGGCAGTGCCAACGCAACAGTGACAGGGCCTAACAACCAATGCAACAAACCAGCAGATTGCTGATAATGGGTCATAGCAGTATTGGACAAATACACGAGCACTCCCACACTTAGCGCCGTAAAAATAAGTGGGTGAGAAATCGGGTAACGGTAATATTTTCGGTTTATGGTTAACCCAATCCAATAAAATAGTAGCGTAATTGCAAGCCACGCCACACCCGAAAGCGTAGCGGCATGTCTAATAGCTTCAATCATTGTCACTTCCCTTTCTCACCATTTTTTTCACTACCTTTTGCTCGGTGACTTGTTCGGCTGTATCTTTTTTAGCAGGTACTTGCGAAAGGTGTGCATGGCGTGAGGAAAGTAGTTTTTCTGCTATTTTAGCGCTAATACCTAAACTTATGCAGGTAGTGATAATTATCGCGATACCTATGGCCCACCCATTTTCTGCTATTTCCTTCCAATATGCGCTAACGCCAAGAACAGCAGGTACAAACAATACCGACATATGACTGAGTAAAGGAGAGGCGGCACGTGCCACAAGAGGTTCGGCCTTAGGAGCGATAAAAAGCACCGCTAAAAGAATGAGCAAGCCAGTAAGCGCACCAGGCAGGGGTAAACCTGTTGAAGAAGACAGCCACGTACCAAGGTAATAACATCCAAGTACTAATATCGCGCCGGTTATCCATTGTCGTAGTTCAACCATTACACTTCTTGTTCTCCTGAAAACCCAGTAAGTGAGTAGACAAAGCACTTACTTCTTAGCGAAAACAGTCTATCAGCTGAACGAATATGACGCTAGTAAGACATTGGTCTTTTTCGACGTTTTTCTTTCCAAGCCTTATGGAGAAGGAAATAGAGAGAAGGAAATAGAATATAGGCAGATTATGTGCAAAGGGCTCAAGCTTAGAAGGCTGGTACTTAAAAGGCTGGTACTTAAAAGTTTAGAGCGTAAAGGAATGACGCATGAACTTGATAGTTTAATCCCCTTTTTAAATAAAAAAGAGCTACTGAAAATCAGTAGCTCCAAATCCAGGGATTTAAAATTCAATCATAAAGTCTGATTTAGTTGCCGTTAACGTTTCGCCGTTAAGACTGATTTATCAGCTTTTACTTTGCGAGCAAGATAGTCGCCTGTTGACGTCGCGTTGTGTGACTGAGCGAAAGACAGCATATCTTCGCCGTTACACACTAATCCTCTGTGCAAATTTTTATAACTGATACGACTGCGTTTTACTGCTTTATGCAATGCTAAGCGATTATCTTCTTTTATCGCTTCGCAAACTGCTACAAGGTCTTGTTCAGTGCTTTCAGGATACCCATTTGCATTGGCTAGACTTGCAGACAACGCAAGAGTGATTCCAAAACCAAACAAAGCGGGTAATCTAACGTGGCGTGACATATCCATATCAAGTTCCTCAAATGAGAGTAGTTAAATGATGCGTCGACAACTACTTTTGCCTTCGCGAGCATAAACTAGTGAAAAAATATGACATTCGCGCTATAAAAAGGTTAAAACTCTGTTACGTGAGACCAAGCGATAAACGGCCGATAGAAGCCGATAATTAACCATACTAAAACGCTTACTGGTCGCAGGTTACACACACTTTGATACAAATCACTCAGTCATTAGACAAGGAGGTAATCATGTTAGAACAGCAAAAATACCATCACATTAGAGAACAAATGCGTCCAGGCGATATTATCGCTTTTGGCGGAAACAGCCTTTTCTCTCGATGGACAAAGTTAACCACCCGCTCAGCCGTAACTCACATTGCTATTGTTATGCAAACCAAAATGCGTGACGAAGCGTCGGGTCGGTACTTTAATCAAGTTATGGAAGCCACCGTTTATGACGGTAAAAAAGGCGTGATGACTAACCGCTTAAGTGAACGGGTGCATACCTACGACGGCGACATGTGGTGGCTACCATTAGGTGAATCTGCTCGCGATAAGTTCGAGCAAAATAAACATGACTTTTTTAATTTCATGTTTGATCAAGAAGGCAAGGCCTATGACGTACTACAACTTTTTGGTTCCGCTGTAGACGCGTTAGATAGCCACCCTATTTTAGGAAGCATTAGCTACAACCAAGAAGACTTCAGTAGTTGGTTTTGTTCCGAGTTAATTGCCGAAGGGCTGGAAACTGCAGGTATCATAAATAGCGTTAACGCATCAGAGGTTACGCCAGTAGATATTTGTCGATTTTCAATATTTGAACAGCGCTATGTGCAACTTAAAGGAGAAGCACGGCCAATAGCAGGGTTTAATACGCAGCTAGCAGATAACTGGGGACAGGTTTGCTGACCCCACATAATTTCTAATAACTAGAAAATGCTATCTTGATGGATTTTGATGAACATACTAGTACCGATTTTCGTGTAATCGATTTTATATTCTTTTCCATTTAGGGTTTGAATAAACACTAAGGTTTTTTCATCGCCAAACACATCGCTTGTCGTAATATCAACAAGTTCCATATCCATCATTTTAGCATCGCGCTTATTCTCAGGGATTTTCCCTTCGTACTGCTTGATACCTTTATAAGTAACGATAATGGGCGGATTTTCGTCGCCGTTTGTTACTAGCAAATCTAACTTTCGAATTTTATGGATAATGGTATTTCTACCGCTTATCAGGAAGGCCTTCTCTGTCATTCTTCTCTCCGCGCCAGTTCGCCTTGTTCAGGAATCATTTATTTTTATTAAGATAGCAAATTTCGACACTATGTGCACAGCATAACCTATTGGCGATAGGTTATTATCTCTGCTTAAAGTATAAGCTTAAATTCACGTTCGCGCGTATAAAAGCATCTATCATTGATTAAAAAAACTATTTAGCATGGTTAATTTCTACTTAAACCCATGCGCTCGCTATTATTATGACCCGCGAGCCGCAGCCTCTCTAGTATCCGAAAGTCTATAATACGCCCTTAGCGCGAGCCTAATCCCACTTTATCCATGGTCTATTCAGTAAGTTACGTAGCAATTGCTTGCATGGTTGTGCTTCAGGGCTTCCAAATTCACAGCTATCAGCCTCTAAAAGGTCGACCTGAGCGAGTATATTTGAAACCGAAATCTCAAGTGCCAGTTCGCTATCGAGCTGTGTCATCGGTAAAATGAATTCTACCCTGTTAGTAAAGGCACAAGATGCTTCAGGCGCTGCATCAGCGGATTCAGACTCACAATTAGCACTGCCCAAATGATACTGCCACTGTTTATTGTTAGCCCCCGCGTGAGATAAATCCAGGCGTAAGAAACGATGCCCCGACTGTTTGTTTAAAAACATGCTGGTATCATTTAACGGTGATGCTTGAGCTAGAGGGTCGGTATGGTTTACATCAAAGGGAAGCCCCATTGTGAACCTAAGGTTGGTCGCCAGTTTTAATAGACCTTCCGATACATCTAGAATGATTTTATTATTGGCATTTTGTGGCGCGCTACATAACGTATGGAACTTTAATAAGGCAGTAGATTGGGTTTGCCACTGCGTTTGCTTAAAAGATACTCGCTGCCATTTACCGTCAATACGCACTTCAGGTTTGGTTAAGTAGAAGCCAAAGTAATCTAGTTGCCATTTTGTAGGCCCTACTTTTACCATTAATGGGCATGCGCTATTTTCAATGCCCGTAAGCGTAAATGGGATTTCGCCCACTTCTCGTTCACTCAAGCCCAGCTTGTCGCAGCCCGACAACCCTATAATAACCGCTAATATGACACCTAAACGCCCGTGCATTTTCATTTCTATCTGTACTTCCTGTTTGAATTTAAGGTGCTAGGACCTTGGTATAGTGGTGTTAACCCCTTCGCCCAGAGGTGATAACTAATAAACGACCTGTTGCTAAGGATCATAGTGAGGCTAATAAGGCTGGCTCGTCAAGGATTGAGGTGTTCGAGCAAGGTAAAGAAGGTGATAACAATGCAAATTCATCACAAATGCAGGTAAAGCTGAACAAAAATAAAGCAAACTGTTCACAAAGCCTAACCCTAGGCGTGACAAGGCAAATAAAACTGCTTATACTTGCGCTCGCTTTTCATTGATACGTTTCACGTTTTCAAGCAAGCGATTTCAAATATGGCCCCATAGCTCAGTTGGTTAGAGCATCCGACTCATAATCGGCAGGTCCCCTGTTCAAGTCAGGGTGGGGCCACCATCTCCACTAAATACGTGGGTTAGATGGTGAATAACTTCTCACTATTTTCTGTTTTACCAGATAAATCGCCAATCCCGACCAAGGTCAACTAGGACCACCTCTATTTTCCCTAAATTCCATTTTAAAAAGTAGCCACGTTTGATTGGGGATCGCCCCTAGTAACCGAAATTCGTGTAAAAATAAATTCTTAAGTTATCGATTCCACTGCTGACTCGAGTATTATTGAACAAACTGTAACTCAACTTTTATATAGAATTTTATATAACTAAAAATACTTAAGTATAGATGATGTCATTTATGGAAATCACCAAAATTAACTTCGATGAAAATACCTTAAGGGATATAAAAAATAATTTAGTTGCTCTTAACTTAAACAGTTTTGCGCATATCATCTAAACAGCCTGCCATTGATTCTAGTTATTTGGCGCTTCACGCTATTCATTTATGTAATATGGTTTTGAGTCAATTTAATGTAAGCGTCCGGCAATACCACCTATCGCTTAGCAAACTGCCATGGTAGCAGTTGCTCGATGTCGACGTCGGGCTTGCTGAGTTCATCAAGGCAAGTCATCACATACTCGAACACATTGAGGTCGTTAGCTTTAGCGGTTTCGATGATACTGTAGAGCATTGCGCTGGCGTTTGCGCCCGTGGCGGTTTGACTAAATAGCCAGTTTTTTCTGCCTATCACGAACGGTTTAATCGCGCGCTCAGCGCGATTATTATCAATCTTTAGTTGGCCGTCGAGTGTATAACGTACAAGCTTTTCCCATTGGTTCAAGCAGTATTGTATCGCTTCGCCTAATTTGGTTTTCGGTAACACTTGTTGAACTGATTTCATTAGCCATGCGTGAAGCTGATTGAGCAACGGTAGGCTCTTTTCTTGTCTGGTAAGGTAGCGCACTTCGACCGTTTTATCGTTTAGCTGCGTTTCGATGCGGTAGAGCTTTTGGATATGATTGAGTGCCCAATCTGCTTTTCCGCTGCCTTTCTTACCCGCACCTTTTTTGGCTTCCATGAACTTACGACGTGCATGTGCCCAGCAACCGATAAGGGTCGCTTGCGTTTGCTCGTAGCCTTTATAGCCATCCACTTGTAAGTAGCCGTTATAGCCATTAAGGAAGTCTACTGCGCATTGCCCAGCGCGACTATTGTGATAATCGTACAACACGATATTGGATGTCGCTGTATCGGGGATATTACCGCTAGGTGAATCAGCGCCACTGGCGTACAACCACATATAGCTGTTCGCTTTTTCAGACTCAACCACTTTTAGCGTGGTTTCATCCGCCGCGATAACAGGTTGCTTTAACAGGTGTTGATGAAGCTGCCCATAAAGCGGTTTAAACAGCTCAGCGCAGCGGATTATCCAGTCCGCCATCGTCTTACGGCTTAATTCGATACCATGTTGTTTGAACATAGATTCTTGGCGATAAAGCGGTAACCCATACTGATATTTGCTGGTGATGATTTGACTTAACAAGCTTGGCGTTGCGTAGCCTTTTGGAATCACGCTGTGAGGTACGGGCGCTTGTTTAATCGTGTTGCTGATACCGTCCTTTTCACAGGTACGGCACGCATATTTAGGGCGAACATGCTCAATCACTTTTACCTGAGCAGGGATAAACTGAAGCTTCTCTGACTTATCTTCACCTATGCGATGTAACTCACTGGCACAACAGTCACAGACTTTATCTTCATCGCTGATATCGTGAACAATAACTTCGCGAGGCAGGTCTTTCGGTAGCGGTTTACGTACAGGCTTTTTACGAGTGTAGCTAATCGCTTCTTCAGCTGTTTCAGTTTCAACAACCAGTTCTTCCGCTTCATTGAACAACTCACCTTGCCCAGGGTGGCCTTCGGTGCTTTTTCCGAACTGCTTGTGCTGGGCAACACGGAACTGTTCTTCTAAATAGGCAATCCGCGCGCTCTTCTCTTCAAGAAGCGCTTCAAGTTCAGCGATGCGGGATTGGTATTCTTTCTCGTTCATACCGCTATTATCCCGTATTAAGCTGCTGATTACCTTACATTATTAAGACTATTTCGTGATCGTTAATCGCTACTTATGATCACAGGTTATAAGCCGGATGCGTTGTAGTGCAACGGCTGATGCCCTATGACATCGTAGCCCGATAACAGCCATTGTAGCTGCTGTTCACTCATATGCATCTGTTTTAAGTTCGCATCGACAGGCCATTTAAAGCGATGTTTTTGTCGAGTAGCCAGACCCGATTACTCGAGCCCAGCCCTCTAAGAACGGTACGTGCGAGTTTCCCCGCATACCGCTCAAGTCGTTATAACGCCATGTAGGATGGCGCAGCAGTATTTTTACTTTTATGAATGCTGTTATGGCAAGAAGGGTGTACAACCACGGTATTACTCGTCTTATTATCACCACCTAAATATAAAGGCACTAGGCGGTGAATATTCCAACCAGTTTTAGCCGTTATTTTCCTTTTGCAATACAAACACTCACCATTTTGACGTGATAATAATCTATGCAGGCGTTCTTTGTTGCGAGAATTTATTAACACATCAAGCCGAGATTCAAAGTAAGTTTCATGTGTCGGATCGTAAGGGTTTGCATCGGAATTGATTTTTGGATGTCGCACAATCGGTATTGCTGCTAACCGAAATAAGGCTATTTGTTTATCACCGGTGCAGAATGTCCAATTACGCGCACCAACAGAGTGGAAGTATCTAGCCCTAATCCAGTGTTTTCCTTTTCTAGGATGTCTACGACATGCCCATTTCCAGAGTAGCAACCATATATCAGAGTCAATCTTGCAAAATACTTCCTTTGCGACACTGTGTCGGTGATAATTACACCAACCTCTTAATATTGGATTAAGCTGAAAGATTAGCCTGTCTTGTCGAGTAGAGCGATATTTGGTGATCGTAAGTCTCAACTTATTCATCAAATGTAGAACGCTTTTGCTACTGGGTTTGACCAGTAATTTGCCATTATACTTTCTGAGATTTTGACCAAGAAAATCAAAACCCTCTGATATATGCCTAACGTGCGTTTTTTCTGGCGATAATGCCAAACCACGTTGGGACATAAATTCATTAATACAAGGCAATATTGTATCTACCAAAAACGCTTGAGAATGAGCCGTTACAACAAAATCATCAGCATATCTGATTACAGAGACTCTCTTAACATTAGAACGAATTTCACGGTGCTTACCTCTTTTAACACCTGAAGCTTCTTCAATTGTTCCTTGCAGTTGATTCAATACCATATTCATTAACGTCGGCGAGATTATCCCTCCTTGCGGTGTTCCTGCAAGTGTTGGATATACCTTGCCAGACTCCATGAAGCCGGCATTCAACCACTGTGAAAGGATTGGTTTGTCAATGTTTAAGTGCTTTAGCATCCATTCATGGCTGATATTATCGAAGCATCCTTTAATATCTGCATCAAGCACCCATTCTCGTAACCGTTCACCAAGGCCC